>DXRF01000215.1 GCA_019411205.1 Parabacteroides sp.
TTAATCTCTAATAGTCTCTCTCTTTAATTGTCAATTATCAATTGATTAAAGAATGCCTTGTGCCATCATCGCTTTGGCTACTTTCATGAAGCCCGCAACGTTTGCACCTTTCACGTAGTTTGTGTAACCGTCGGCTTGCTTGCCGTATTTTACACATTGTTCGTGGATATTCTGCATAATGCTTTTCAACTTGGCATCTACCTCTTCGCTGCTCCAGCTCAGTTTCTGAGCGTTCTGTGTCATTTCCAGACCGGAAACAGATACACCGCCGGCGTTGGCTGCCTTGCCCGGAGCATACAGGATTTTTGCTTCCAGGAATGCATCGATCGCTTCAGGAGTAGACGGCATGTTAGCACCTTCCGATACAGCGATACAACCGTTGGCAAGCAATGTCTTGGCATCTTCGCCGTTCAGTTCGTTCTGAGTCGCACTCGGCATTGCGATGTCACATTTTTCTCCCCATGGACGAGCACCTGCCACGTATTTGCAGCCATATTGTTCTGCATATTCACGGATACGACCACGATAGAGGTTCTTCAGTTCCATGATGTAATCCAGCTTAGCACGGTCGATACCGTCCGGATCGTAGATATAACCGTCCGAGTCGGACATTGTCACCACTTTGGCACCGAGGCTGATCAGTTTTTCTACAGTATATTGGGCTACGTTACCTGAACCGGAAACGCAAACGGTCTTTCCTTTGATATCGATACCCTTTGTGTTCAGCATTTCCAGCAGGAAGTAAACATTTCCGTAACCGGTAGCTTCGGGACGAATCAACGAACCGCCGAACTCGCGTCCTTTACCGGTGAATGTTCCCGTGTTTTCCTGAGCCAGCTTTTTATACATTCCGTACATATAGCCGACTTCACGTCCGCCAACACCTATATCACCTGCAGGAACATCTGTGTCCGGGCCGATATGACGCCATAATTCCAGTACGAAAGCCTGGCAGAAACGCATGATTTCGGCGTTTGACTTACCACGCGGGCTGAAATCAGAGCCTCCTTTGCCACCACCCATCGGAAGGGTTGTCAGTGAATTCTTGAAAGTCTGTTCGAAAGCCAGGAACTTAAGGATCGACTGGTTTACAGAAGCGTGGAAACGGATACCACCTTTATACGGGCCGATCGCATTGTTATGCTGGATACGATATCCCATGTTGGTTTGGATCTGTCCCTTATCATCCATCCAAGTTACACGGAAGGAGAAAATACGATCGGGGATACAAAGACGTTCGATCAGGTTGCTCTTTTCGAATTCGGGATGTTCGTTGTAAACCTCTTCGATTGTTCCTAATACTTCTGAAACTGCCTGATGATATTCCGGTTCATTCGGAAATCTTCTCTTTAAGTTGTCTAAAACTTCACTTGCCTTCATAAGACTGATTTTATTTAGAATGTTATATTTATAATATCAATTTGTTAACCGGTAGCCGTTTTTAACGACATCGCAAAGGTAAGCTAAAATTTTACACAAACAAATATTTGAAAGAAAAAATGCATTAAAAATATCATTTAGGTATTTTAATCGGGTAAAAGTAACTAAATGTCATTCATCTCTTCGTCTTCTGCTCTTATAGATAGGAACAAACACAATGATTGCTGACGCAACCAGGGCAAAAACAATGTCGAAGGTTATTTTTTCGCTGTATGCAAGCATCATGTAGCAAAGGACACCCCACAAAAGAGTGATACATACGGCTTGACTATTTGTAATCTTTCTGCGTGCCATAGTTTACATTTGTTTAGTTGGATGAAACAAGCGAGCCGAAGTAAATGACCAATGCCAGGAATACGGCTACAAGGATAAAAAGAATGATGATCTGTTTTTCAATAGGAAGATGGCGGAGGAGCGGAACGTGACGTGTCCAACCTGAAACGGCTTGAATCTGTTTGGCTTCTTCGTCTTCTTTCGGAAATTCGTATCCGTTTGCTTCCAGAATCTCCATTGCACGGGGAACTTCACTTTCAAGCAATTCGATGCGGATGCCACCCATATTGGCCGGGTACATGACCTGGCTCGTATATTCGTTTCTCAGGTAACAGTTGATTCCTTCCGATTTCAGGAGGGATTCGATCATCTGTGCTGCTTCCGGTTCATAGAAACGGGCTATTTCTACTATTTTATCTTCCATATTAATCTATTGTGTAATGTAAATGATGATTTACCCGTTTGTTAGTTTATTCGCAATTTCTGTGGCCTGGCGGATACGGTCGGCCATACCGATGCCGCCTTTGATGTTTCCGGCCAGCGTAAGGCCTGGGTAACGCGCCTGCAGTTCGTCGATCGTTTCGAAGCGGGAGCCGCTACTCTGTTCATATTGCGGAATGGCATGTTTGTGACGGAAGATACGAATCATATCGGGTTCTTTCTCTTCCGGGAATTTCAGCATGGCGTGGAGTTCGTGCCTGATGAGCGCTTTCAGCTCTTCTTCCGGCCAGGTCGTCAAATCGGCATGCTTTACGCCTCCGATAAAGAACGAGAAGAGAGCGCCCTCTTCCGGAGCCCGTCCGGTAAAACAAGCGGAGGGGAAAAGAATTCCGAGCACATCTTTTTTCTCACAGGAAGGAACCAGACCACCGAAAGCATCGAAACGTAATCCGTCGGTGTCGCGGAACCCGACGCTGGCTTGTACGACCGGTGCATAATGCAAGTTGCTGATCCGTTCCATATTTTCTTTCGGAACGAAAGGCAACAGGGCGGGCAATGCATAGGCACCGATGGTCGTAACGATCCGTTCCGCAATAATGCTCTGTTCGCCGTCGGCAGTCGAATAGGTGGCCATCCATTTGTTTGCACAAGGGCGGATTGTGACGCCGTCGGCTGAAAGTGTGATACGGGCCGGGCCGATTGCCCCGGCTATCGCCTCGGTCAGCTTATCCAATCCTCCGGTGGCGGAAAATACTTTCTTGCTGGCGAGACGGTCGCGATCTGTTTTCGGCAGTTTGGCTTTCGCGATGGTTCCGCGGATGAAGCTTCCGTATTGCTGTTCCAGGTTGTAGAGTTTCGGGAGCGCATAACGAGTAATGAGCTTCATCGGATCGCCGGCGTAGACACCGGACAGAAACGGATCTACCGCGTAGTGCAGGAACGATTTACCCAGACGGCGGACGGCCAACTCACCGACAGACTCATCCGGGTTATTACCTTTTACCCGAAACGGCTCTCCGAGGATACGGAACTTGTCGCCGAGCGTAAACAAAGGAGTCGTGATTGCACTGAACAGTCCGGACGGGAGAGCCCGAAACCGGTTCCCTTTCCAGATCAGCCGGCGCTTGGATTCTTCTCGGGCAGTCTCCAGTGTACAGGCAGGGAAGAGAGCTTCGAAAAGCTCGGCGACTTCGGGATAGGAAACTACACCTGTATTGGGGCCACTTTCGTAGACAAAATCCTTTTCGCGGAATGTATGGATTTGTCCTCCGACGCGATCAGCCTTTTCGAGGATATGAATGTCTTTTCCGGCGCGGGTCAACCAGAAGCCGGTTGTCAATCCGGTCAGTCCGGCACCGATAATCAAAATATCAGTCTGTTGAGGTTCCATTTCGTCATACCGGTTTAGAAAATGATTTATTTGTTCCGAGCATCAGCTTGTCCAGCGAAGCGGCTATATTTCGGACGAAAAGCCTGCCTTCGGGTGTCATCCTGATTTGATTATCGTCGAACTCGATCAATCCGTCCTCTGCAAATTCGCGTAGACGCGCTTCGTCATAGGCGGTTGACTGCTTGATGAAGCGGGCGGGGACGGAAAGCTGTTCCGACAGTTCGTTCCAGTCGATCCGGTAGTTGCACATCAGCATTTCGATTGCCTCCCGTGTGATCTGTTCCTCCCGGCTCAGGAGGTACCCTTTGGCGACAGGCAAGATGCCGGCTTCGATTTTCTCGATATATTCCATGATGTCTTTTGTGTTCTGAGCGTAAGCCGTTCCGAGCTGGCTGATCCCGGTCACGCCGAAAGCATAGACCTGGCCGGTTGTGCGGCGCGTGCAATATCCCTGGAAATTGCGATGTAGCTGTCCGTTCAGCCAAGCTGTGTATAACTCATCGTCTTTGCGGACGAAATGATCCATCCCGATCGGCTGGTAGTCCGCTTCGCATAAGATGTTGCGGGCCGCTTCGAACATCCGGCTCTTCTCGTCGCCCGAAGGCAGTCCGGTTTTTTCCAATACCTTCTGCCGGGGGAAAGCCCAGGGCACATGCGCATACGAGAAGGTGACGAGTCGGTCCGGTTTCAGGGAAACGGCTTTTTCGATCGTTTCGGCAAAACTCGCTTCCGTCTGGTGGGGCAAGCCGTAGAGGAAATCCATGTTGATGCGTACTCCGCATGAGCGCAGGATCGTTACGATTTCTTCCGGTTGCAGTAGCGGGGCTTGCCTGTGTACGGTTTGTAAGACTTGTTTGTTGAAGTCTTGGAGGCCGATGCTAAACCGGTTGAACCCCGCGGTTGCCAGTTTCTCCCAATCCTGCCCTGTCATCCAGCCAGGGTGACATTCGATTGCTTTTTCTGGATTTTCAATCAATTCGAATGTATCTAAAACATGTGCGTTCAACTCTTTCAGTTCAAGAGCCGGAAGAAATGTCGGGGTTCCTCCGCCGTAATGGATCTGCGAGACTTTACGTTTCTTGTCGAGTAAAGGCAGTATCAGGTCGATCTCTTTATGTAATGCGGCTATATATCGATCTATGATTTCAGGCTTGGGAGCGGCGTAGGAATTACATCCGCAATAATGGCAGAGGCGTTGGCAGAAAGGGATATGAAAATAGAAGGAAACCGATTCCGGTTGCTGATTGTTTGATTCTTGGATGGCATCTGTATAATCCCGGCTTGTAAATCCGTCATGAAAATAGTTTGCCGGCGGGTAACTGGTGTACCGGGGAACCGGCACATTATATTTATCTAAAAGTTCTTGTTTCATATCGTACTTTTTTCTTTTCTGAAAACCGTTACTATATAAATAAGGGACATCAGGGCGATGCTTGCCTCAAAGAAGAAGAGCCCGTGATAGCCCGTGTGATCAGCAATTTTTCCACTCAGGATGGCCATCAACATGCCGCTGAGATGTGTGATGACTGTCTGGATCGTGAAATCCGTCCCTTCGCGTCCGGGGCGTACACAGTCCATAGCGGTCGTATAGACCACGATCGTCGCCATTCCGTAGCTACCCCACAGGAGGAAAATCCCGCCGTAGAGCAAGGGTGTCGTGGGAGGCACGTAGGAGAGTCCGAGGAAATAGAGTGTTGCTATCAAGACAAACACCGCGAACAGGATGCGCGCGCGGAAACGGCCGATCCGGCGTACGATCATCCCTCCGGCAAATGAGGAGAGGAATCCGACGAATGTCCCCGCCACTCCGCTCATCACCCCGATCTCCTTCATGTCGTAGCCCAGGTCGACCAGCCAGGGTTTCAGCATGGCGAGCGTACCGATCAGGCCGGAATAGTAAAGAAAGAGGAAACCGATCTGTTTCCAGATGCTCCGGCGGGCAAAGAAATAGATCATATCAGCCTTTTTGGCCCGTTCGTGTGCCTCCTTCGGCCGGATGCGGATGCCTTTGTTAAAAAAGAGCGGCAAAAG
>DXRF01000216.1 GCA_019411205.1 Parabacteroides sp.
GCGTCAGATGTGTATAAGAGACAGATATAATAAGGTATATCATATCTTGAAGAATCGTCCGAAAGACTTCGTACCCGAATGCACCCTTCCACCATCCTTGACAAAGAAAGAGATGCGCTGGAGTCAGACCGGGGGCGAGGCCAAACATTTTTCCGGCCGTTGTCTGGCGATCGACGAGATACACAATGTCATCGAGTTTTTGGAACGGATGGAATCGACAACCGAAGTCCGCAATGTGGATTTCCTCGAATTGCGTGCCTGTGACCGGAGTTGCGCGGGTGGTGTGTTGGCTGTCGCCAACCGTTTCCTTACTGCCGAGCGGGTAATGAAACGTTCGATAAAACGTGATAAAGCCCCGCTGATCTATTCCGACCGTTTGGAAGCGCTGTCCTATCTGAAGCAGCACATTACTATTTCTCCGCTTCAGCCCAACCCGAAGCTGCGATATGAAGGAAATATTGAAGAAGTCTTGAAAAAGATGGAGCAGGTGCGCAAGTTGATGTGTTATCTGCCCGGTATCGACTGTGGGGCTTGCGGTTCACCCAATTGCCAGGCGTTGGCAGAAGATATCGTCCGCCATGAGGCGCAGTTCAGCGATTGTGTCTTTATGCAGCGTAATATGGAGAAACATGGGAAATTGGATAAGGGACACGCTTTCCGCTTGATCGAGAAGACATGGGGAAAAGACCGGTTAAATAAAGATTGTTATAAGAAAGGAGCTAAATATGAAGGTCAGTGATTTAGTGAAAGAATTGAACTTAACTGTTTTTTGCGGGGAGGCAGGGTTGGACACGGAGATTTCTGGTGGTTATACCAGTGATCTGTTGAGTGACGTAATGGGACATATCGATGAAGGGATGTTGTGGGTCACGATGCAGACACATCAGAACATTTTAGCTGTTGCCACCTTGAAAGATGCAGCTGCCGTCTTGATCGTGAACGGGGCTTCGCCGGACGAGGAGACACTTGAGAAAGGAAAAGGAGAAAACGTGCCTTTGCTCGGAACGCAACTTTCTGCATTCGAGGCAACGGGAAAAATATATCACCTTTTGCTGCAGGCATGAAAGAGTTTCGGGTAGACTTGCATCTGCACACCTGTCTTTCCCCTTGCGGAAGTTTGGAGATGAGTCCGCAGCAGATTGTGGAAACAGCCCTCGGACGGGGACTGGATGCAATTGCTGTCACGGATCATAACAGCACGTTGCAATGTCCCGAAATCCGAGCTTTAGGCAAAGAGTACGGACTGGTGGTTTTTGCCGGTGCAGAGGTAACAACACGTGAAGAGGCTCACTGTGTTGCCCTTTTTGCAGATGATCGGACCTGTGCCGCTTTTCAGAAATACCTGGAAGAGCATCTGCCACCTGTCCCGAACGACCCCGAACGTTTTGGTGATCAGGTCTGGGTGACCAATCGGGACGAGATCGTGGGGGAGGTCCCCTATCTGCTGATTTCTGCCCTCGACCGGAGTGTGGAACAGATCGCCGAAGTGGTACATCGTTTGGGCGGGTTATTCATTGCAGCGCATGTCGAACGCCCTTCCTTCAGCCTGATCAGCCAGTTGGGATTCATCGATCCTTCCCTCCCTTTGGATGCAATTGAATTCAATGATGCCGTCCGCTTTGAAAAGCTGATGGTAGCACATGCTTATTTGAAACAGTATACGGCCTACAGTGCTTCCGATGCTCATTATCCAGGACAGATTGGTACGAAATATTCCTTGTTGAAAGCTGATGCACTCGATTTCCAACATTTGGCAATGGCTTTCCGAAAGAAAAATGGTCATATGATTGTAACAGCATGAATAATCTATCTTTCCATATCACCGATATCATAGCAAACAGCATCCGGGCAAAAGCTTCGGAGATCGGTCTGTTCATAGAAGAACGAGATTCCCGGATCACAATCCGCATTGCGGACAACGGTTTAGGTATGGATACCGGAACTGTTGTCCGTGTCACAAATCCGTTCTACACCACCCGCACGACTCGCAAAGTTGGGCTTGGTATACCTTTCCTGATCCAGAATGCAGAGCAGACCGGTGGGGGTGTATCCATAACATCCGAGCCGGGAAAGGGAACGGTGGTAACAGCCTCTTTCCGTTCCGACCATATCGACTGTCCACCTTGGGGGGATCTTTCAGGAACGGTCGCCATGTTGATCACCGGCAATCCGGATATTAATATATGCTTTGAATACCAGGAAGGAGAAACTATATTCTCTATCAGTACGAATGAGATAAAAGAGACTTTGAACGATATCCCGCTCAGTCATCCGCAAGTGATGCTGTTGGTGAAAGAGATGATCAAAGAGAATATCAGGTCTTACCCTTTTTGACCTGTTTTTGTCAGGTAATAGTTGTAACGCTCCATCACTTCGCGCACGTAGTTGAAGGTTTCCGAACCACGCAGGTAACCGTGTTTACAGACCGGATCGTTGTAGTATTCCGGATCGTTTTTCAACCGGATATATTCGGCCACGTTGTCATCCCAGACATATGGATTTTTGCCATATTTCTCGGCCAGCCGCTGAGCGTCGTAAACATGCCCGATTCCAGCATTGTAGGCTGCCAGCGTGAACTTGATCTTTTCGACCGGATCGGTCACCTTCCCGAATCCCTGGCGGAAACGGCGCAGACAATTCACACCTGTACGGATACCTGTGTCTGGGTCTTTCAATTCGTGAGGTGTCACCCCCAGGGCTTTAGCTGTATTCGGCATGATTCCCATCAGTCCTTCTGCTCCGGCCCATGAGACGACGTTTGGATTGAAGCGGGACTCCTGGTAGCCGATCGAAGCAAGCAACTGCCAGTCCCATCCGATATTTTTGGCATGTTTGCGGAAGAGTTCATCGTAAGGTGAAACATGGCCATTCCTGACTTCGGGTAGTTCGGTGGTGAGGGGTTGTTTGCTCAGTTCGAAATAACGTTTCGTCAAAGCTTTATAGACATGTGTTCCCGCCTTGTCGGATGCCCAGGCATTGATCGCCTTAGCCAGTTCAGGACTACTTTTGCGCACAACCCATGAGGAACGTTGCATAAAACTGATCTTCAGCGAAATGTTCAGGTTCCAAAAATAAGTTTTGTTTAGGCGAGCTATATTCTCGTCACTTACGGTGTAAGGGATTTCCCCTTGCGAAACCATGCCGAT
Source organism: Parabacteroides sp. (assembly GCA_019411205.1). Taxonomy (GTDB): domain Bacteria; phylum Bacteroidota; class Bacteroidia; order Bacteroidales; family Tannerellaceae; genus Parabacteroides. The sequence continues at coordinate 3,147 of DXRF01000216.1, forward strand.
CAGATCTTCCGTCGTTACCGTGTCGGCATCCACTTCATGAATCCGGATACCGCCGCCCAGTTCGACATCTAGATTTTTCAGTCGTTCGAAATATTTGGTTCCCTGTTTTACATAGACGTCCTTTCCGAGCAGTTCTGTTACGTCGGTGATCACCTTGTCGCCTTTATTGGCTCGCTGGATCAATACTTGGCAGTCTTGTTCCTCCTGTCCGCAATAGATCAGCTTATCCTTCAAACGGTTGCTGATCTGGATCGGGTAGGCGACTACATCCGCCTCGCCCGCTTCCAGCATCTCGATCAACTTTGCAGGGCTTTCTGCGACCTTGATATTCAGTTTTAATCCTTCCGAGCGGGCGAAATCCTTGATCAATTCGTATTCGTACCCCATCGGCTGCATCTTATACTGGAAATAGGAAGTCGAACTGTATAGCGTGACAGCGGTTATTTCGCCTTGTGCTTTCAGCTGCGGTAGGTCGATTGTCACATTGTCATCCTCCTGTCCTTGTTCCTGCTTTGCACGATTGCAGCCGGACAACAACAGCGTCACAAAAAACAAGAGGATGACCTTCTTCATGTCTTAATTATTTAATCCTTATTTCTCAATTTCTCCAAAAGAACGACATTCTCCACGTGATGCGTATGTGGGAACATGTCTACCGGCTGTACTTTCTTGACGGCATATTTTACGGAGAGCAAGCTCAGGTCGCGTGCCTGTGTCGCCGGGTTACAGCTTACATAAACGATACGTTCCGGCTCGGCAAAAAGGATCGTATTGATCACATCATCATGCATACCGGCACGGGGCGGGTCTGTGATAATAACATCCGGGCGGCCGTGTTGGTTAATAAAATCCTGTGTTAGGATGTCCTTCATGTCGCCGGCGTAGAACAATGTATTTTCGATTTTGTTCAATGCGGAGTTGACTTTGGCGTCCTCGATTGCTTCGGGTACATATTCGATGCCGATCACTTTCTTTGCCTGGCGGGAGACAAAGTTGGCGATTGTGCCGGTTCCGGTATACAAGTCGTAAACCATTTCATTTCCGGTCAGCCCTGCAAACTCACGGGCAACTTTGTATAGCTCGTATGCTTGTTCACTGTTAGTCTGGTAGAATGATTTCGGACCGACTTTGAACTGGAGACCTTCCATCTCTTCGATGATATGATCTTTTCCGCGGAACACAAGAACATCCTGGTCGGTGATTGTGTCGTTGCATTTTCCATTAATGACATACATCAGTGAAGTGATCTCAGGGAATTGTTCGGCAACATGGGAGAGAAGCGCTTCACGGCGTTCCGTATCTTCGTAGAAGAACACTAACACTACCATCAGATCGCCTGTCGAAGCCGTGCGGATCATCAATGTGCGCACAAATCCTTCTTGATTGCGGAGGTCAAAGAAGGGATAACCTTCGTGTGTCAGACAATATTCCTTGATCGCCAGACGGATACGGTTCGATATGTCGTTCTGCAACCAGCATTTGTGAATATCAAGCACCTTGTCGAACATCCCCGGAATATGGAAACCAACTGCATTCATGCAATCGAACTTGGCTCCGGTTTTTACCTCTTCTTCGGTCAGCCATTTCTTGTTGGAGAACGTGAATTCGAGCTTATTGCGATAGAAAGTCGTATGTTTGGACCCTTTGATCGGTAGAATTTCTTGCATTTCGATCTTACCGATACGTGTCAGGTTGTCGATTACTTGTTTATGTTTGTGACAAATCTGCTCCTCATAGGGGAGATGCTGCCATTTACAGCCACCGCACACGCCGAAATGTTCGCAGAACGGTACGGCACGCAAGGGCGAATATTCATGAAAATATACTGCTTTTCCCTCTGCATAACTATGTTTCTTACGCGTCAACTGTATGTCGATGACATCTCCGGGAGCGACAAAAGGTACGAATACCACCATGTCGTTCACTCGTGCGATAGCCTTTCCTTCTGCGGCTACGTCTGTTATTGTTACCTTTTCCAATAAAGGCAACTGCTTCTTATTTCTTGCCAAGATGATTAATGTTTTAATTTTTGCGCAAAGATAGGGATAAAATGCATCGAAAACACTTTGTGCAAAAGATTTTGATTATCCGCATAACTGTCCTGTCACTAAAATGCATCGTGCAGTTTGCGTTCAGTGTGACCATAACAAGAATTGATGGCTGTCATTACAGCGTTTGGACAAAGGGGAAAATTATAATCGGTTATTGTACCCGGAATAATGTTGTTCGATATGGCAGGTGTTATCGATGGAAAGGCTATTGCCTGTCCATCCGCTTGCAAAGCCGTTCTTTTATGCTTATTCGGTATCGTTTTTCTTTTTCCTTCTTGAAGGCAGGTTTGGTATATTTTCCCGGATGAAGCGCTTAAAGCCGCTTAAAGAAACTTTATAATAATCGGCCAATTCGGCATATGT
>DXRF01000217.1 GCA_019411205.1 Parabacteroides sp.
CTATTCAACAGTCTGGCATTCGGGATAAGAACGCTTGTCTGATCTTGGGTATCGAACGGGACGGGAGGCCGATAATGAACCCTCCATCTCAAACAGTTTTCAAGGAAAACGACAGCGTATGGGTAGCCGGAGAATATCATCAAATCGTCCGATTAAGCGAAGGTTCAAGTTTCAGTTAAATCTGAATATTCGTTTATCTCCCTTACCATAGAGTAATCATACCAACTGAAACTATACGGATAAAAAGAGCTGACAATGTTACGGAAAGGAGACCTTACACAAGGAGGTATAACCACCACCCTGCTGCAATTCACATTGCCGATGCTGGCAGGGTCGCTTTTACAACAATGCTATAACATAGCCGATACACTGATCGTAGGACAATGTATCGGCGCAAACGCGTTGGCAGCGGTCGGTTCCGCCTATACCTTGATGGTTTTCCTGATCTCTATCCTGCTGGGGTTATCGATGGGAAGCGGCACGGTTTTCTCACTGCAATACGGAGCCGGCAACCTGTCCGCCCTGCGACGTAGCATCTATGTTTCTTTCCTGCTGATCGGCACGGTGACCGTCTTGCTGAATGTAGCCGTATTCCTATGGCTCGATCCGATTTTACGATGGTTACAAGTTCCCTATGATGTTTATCCGTTGATGCGTAACTATCTGTGGATCATTTTCTGGGGAATAGCCTTTACTTTCCTGTATAATTTTTACGCAGCGTTGCTTCGGGCCGTAGGCGATTCTGTAACACCTTTATGGTTTTTGGCTGTATCGGTCGTTTTGAATATCGGGCTTGATTTGTTTCTTATTCTTGTCCTGAATCAAGGCATCGAAGGAGCGGCAGTCGCAACGGTTATCGCACAGGGAACGGCGGCATCCGGTATCTTGCTGTATACCTATAAAAAACGTCCCGAACTGCGATTACACCGGGAAGATATGCGCTTCGACCGTTCCAGCCTGAGAGAAATCACTTCTTTCTCCACACTGACTTGCATCCAACAATCCGTGATGAACTTCGGAATATTGATGGTGCAAGGGTTGGTAAATAGTTTTGGTACGGCCGTCATGGCAGCATTCGCCGCAGCAGTCAAGATCGACTCCTTCGCCTATATGCCCGTTCAGGAATTCGGGAATGCTTTTTCCACCTTTGTCGCCCAGAATTTCGGAGCGCGAAAAGGAGATCGCATCCGCCGGGGAGTACGCAGCGCATTTCTCATAACAGTCGTTTTTTCCCTTCTCATCTCGCTGTTGGTTTTCTTTTTTGCCAAGCCGTTGATGCTTATTTTCATCCGCCCGGATGAGACAGAAATACTTCGCATCGGAACAGAATATCTGCACATCGAAGGAACTTTCTATTTAGGTATCGGGATCTTGTTCCTCCTTTACGGCTATTACCGGGCCATCCGTATGCCGGGAATGTCCGTCGTGCTTACCATTTTGTCTTTAGGTACACGTGTCGTCCTCTCTTATTGGCTGGCCTCCATTCCCTCCATTGGGGTCACCGGTATTTGGTGGTCTATTCCTATCGGTTGGTTCCTGGCTGATCTGGCAGGCATTGCTTATTACCGTTATCGCAGATATGCAACCTCACGGACTTGACAAAAATCTGCTTCCGGTACACATTTATTACCAGATTTTTCTACCTTTGCAACCGTAAAAAGTAATGATAAATTATGGACGACAGTATTCCGCGAGAAACAGAAACAGTAAGTAACAAGTAGCGCACAGAGGTAGACAGCAAGGCCTCTGTACGTTGACAAAAAACGAAAGGAGGCAATAATGAGAACTTTTCTTTATTGTGAAGCCGGCTTTGTAGAAAAAGCCCAGTGGCTTCCAAACAGTTGGATCAATGTAGAATGCCCTACACCGGAGGATCTCCATTACCTGACAAGCCAATTCAATGTTCCCGAATCTTTTTTAAGCGACATTGCCGATACGGACGAACGCCCACGTATCGAATATGAAGGGAATTGGCTATTGACCATCATTCGAATTCCGGTGCAGAGCCAGGAACAGGGTATTCCTTTCACGACCATTCCTCTGGGGATTATGACGAACAATGAAATCATCATATCCGTTTGTTATTATAAGACGGAACTGATACCGGACTTTATCCGGTACACCCGCCGTAAAGAGGTCATCGTACGTCATAAATACGACCTGATCCTGAGGCTGATTCATTCATCTGCCGTATGGTTCCTGAAATATCTGAAACAAATCAACAACGAGGTGGCACATGCCGAAAAAGCCCTGGAAAAAAGTATCCGTAATGAAGACTTGCTCCGCCTGATGAAACTGGAAAAGAGCATGGTCTACTTCAACACCTCCATCCGTGGCAACGAAGTGATGCTCAGCAAACTGCAAAGCATTTTCCAGGAACCGGTCTATATGGACAACGAACTGGTGGAAGATGTAGAAACAGAGTTGAAACAGGCGCACCTCACAGTCAATATCTATAGCGACATCCTGACCGGTACGATGGACGCATTCGCCTCCATCATCTCCAACAATGTGAACACCATCATGAAGCGTATGACCTCCATCTCCATCATCCTGATGGTCCCTACCCTCATCGCCAGCTTCTACGGTATGAACGTCCCCATCTACGGAGAGAATATGCCGCACGGCTTCGCCATCATCGTCATGATTTCCATCACGCTATCGGCCTTATCGTTTCTCATTTTCAGAAAGATCAAATGGTTCTAAATTAAAAAATCCGCTTTACCTTCACAGGCGAAGCGGATTTAAAATCGATAAGCTTTTTCTAATCAAATATCTAATCAGAAAACAATATCTCGGGAAGGATAATATCTAATTCTGATAGATAAGTTGCAAAGGACGTGCCAGAAATAGGAACAAAGATGTATTTAAAAGCAAATAGCTGATATACAAGATAATAATAGCAAATCACATCATACAGAAGAAATCAGAGAAGTGTGGAGCGGATTGGGGAAAGTGTGTAAAAATTCCACAGTTAAGTGTGGAATCCTTACTTTTTGATGTGAAAAGAGCAATAATAATCGACAGCCTTTTTCAGCAAATCTTCCGGGAGATCGAAAGATTCATCGAACAAAGAAGTTTCGACAGCAAGCGCTTTCTTCTTCGAATCTTTTTTCCAGTTACCGACGATACGCCCATTATACAGGATCACGGGGTAAAAGATACCGAAAGAATTGAATGCCTTAGGATGATGTTCGCGTAGCATAACGGTCGTCCGGTCTTTATAGCTGATCAGATATTCATCATACGAGGGTAACAGATGCAACACTTTCCGGCAACGGGCCTTCAAATCGCAGGTAACATGCAGGTAAAAAGTTTCCGAATCAAACTTTTCGGCAAGCAGATCGCCTTCGATCAACGCAACCGCATGCCGTGCCTCGGTCACCGTCAAGCCGGACCACCAGACAAAATCAGGCAATGTGGCCGGGGAATGGCTTTGAAAATATAAGGTAGCCAGCCGGGCGAGCGCCTCTTCGCGGTTGAGCTCTTTCACAGGAGGTACACGTTCATCCAGCAAAGCATAGGTCGGCTTCTTGTTTTTATCCACCCCGCTGCACACAAAACCATCCGTTTCGGCACGGACCAGAAAATAATGTATCAAGTGATTGTCAACTTCAACCCCTGCCCGACCAAACTCATCCATCAATTCCTGTTTTGTCAGGCTCTTGTTCCCTCCCAACAATTGTTCCAGCAATCTGCAACCTTTCGTATAGAAACTTTCGGTTATCTCCATCTTCCGGCTTTTTGCATAGGAATCGAAGGCTGTACGTATACGACCTCCCGACAATTGCAACATCCAGCGGATATCCTCTGCTGCGATGAAATGCCAGGTCGGCCGTAATATATGAGTACGCAGGATTTCCCCCTTTGCAAGCGCATCATCCACCGCCTGCAACGAAGAAGACTTCAAACGAGTCCCGACCGCCCATTTCGCCATCGTATATTCCTGCGCCTGGATAGCACCCATCCAGGCAACCAAGTCTTTCGGACTCTTGAACCGGGGTTTTGCCAATTGATGGCTCAACAGACGGATATCGGTCAGCATATTCTCAATTTCGTTAGCAGGATTTTCCGGTCATAATATCCAGCACCAGCTTATCGGTAGCTTCCATACCTTTGGAACCGATGGAAGTCAGGTTGATAATCGACTTGTCGACATCCTCATCAATAATGCCCTCGACCGGAGTCACCACCTTGTTTTCCATTGCCATCAGCGCGGATAGCATCGCAGTCGAAACGCCGCTGGAAACTTTCATGGCACAACTGGGCTTTGCTCCGTCGCAAATCATACCGGTAATATTGCCGATCATGTTCTTGATCGCATAGGAAATCTGCAACTTATCACCTCCCATCAGATAGGTAATACCGCAGCTGGCTCCCGTGGCAGCCACCACGCAACCGCAAAGAGCGGACAGACGTCCCAGGCTTTGCTTGATATAGATGACCATCAGATGGCTCAGCATCAAGGCCCGGATCAACTGCTCTTCCGTACACTCGATGTCTTCGGCAAAAGAAAGGACGGGAAGTGTCGCTGCAATTCCTTGGTTGCCACTGCCGGAGTTACTCATCACCGGGATCATGGCGCCATCCATGCGGACGTCGCAGGCGGCAGCCGTCATTGCCAACATATGGGTATAGGCTGAATCGCCCATGTATTTACGTCCGTATGCACCGGAAACGGTCTTGCTGACCGTATGGCCGAAATTCCCTTTCATGGAAGCCTCGGCTGCTTTTCGGTTCAAATCGGCCGTCTGCAGGATAAAGCGGATCTCATCGAGCGGCATTTCCATCGCAAACTCATACACGGTAGAAAAAGAGAGCCTCAATTCGTCTTCATCGCTCGAAGCATCACAAGCAATGCCCTCTTTCCTCCGGTCAGTCATGACCACACCATTCTTTTCCACATACACGATATTCGTATGTTCATGACAGATAATCACCCGCGCTGTTTCATCTCCGGCTGAACAAATCACTTCGATATAGAGTTTGTCGACATTCTCCTTTAAAGCGATATGAATCCGTTTATCTTCGATCACCTGCTTTCCTTCAGCAAGTGCTTCAGGGGTCAGGTCACGCAAAACTTCAAGGCCATAAGCAGACTTGCCGATCAACGTGCCCAAAGCGATTGCTATCGGCAACCCGACCATTCCGGTTCCGGGTATTCCGACCCCCATCGCATTCTTCAGGATGTTGGCACTCAGAAATACTTCCGTCTTCTCCGGCCTGCTGCCTAAAACCTCGGCAGCCTTAGCGGCAGCCAATGCGACTGCAACCGGTTCTGTACAGCCGATAGCGGGAATCACTTCCTGATGTATAAGTTGAATGATTTGTGTTTGAGTTGTTTTATCCATGAATATAGATTTCTTTGACTTTTTGTGGCAAAGATAAGATATCCTTTTCAAAACATAGGTATTTCGATTGCGGAACATAGATATTTTGAACTATTTCTTTATTTAAAGGAAATACCCGACAGAAAAACGTATATTTG
>DXRF01000218.1 GCA_019411205.1 Parabacteroides sp.
TCCCTTTACAAATAAGACCTGGTGCAAACCAGGCTCCGATTGGACGCTTTTTGAATTTTAATCCGATGCAATTGATGTACAGCGTGTCATTAATCTCGATGGCAAAAGTTTTTTTCTTGATCTCCTTATCGAGCTCTTTGTCCCCATTATATATTTTGAAGTCTCCTCCTCCGGACATGAACAGTTGGTTTTTGTTTCGTTTTTCCTTAATAACGTTCAATGTACTACTGCTTGTTTCGTTTAGCAGCTCGGAAAGAGTTGCATACAATTTGCCGGTTTCTTGGCTCAGAGCTCCTTCTACAGAAAGGAAGAGGCATAACACGAAAAATAATGTTTTCATAAAAATAGGTAATTTGTTCCGCTTATCTGATTAAGATGTTTCCGGATGTTTGTTCTTTCTTAGAACGTACAGGTAAGCATAAAATTGTATGGAACAAAAAAAGCCACTCCCCGAAAGGAGTGGCCTTCTATTTAATGGATAAGGATTATTCTTATTTGTATGCTTCGCCTTTGATAGCAGCGATACCAGGAAGAACTTTTCCTTCGATGGCTTCCAACAGAGCACCGCCACCTGTAGAAACGTAAGAAACGCCACTTGCCAGACCGAACTTGTTAACGCAAGCTACAGAATCACCACCACCTACTAATGAGAAAGCGCCATTCTTTGTTGCTTCAACGATAGCTTCGCCGACAGCACGTGAACCTTCTGTGAAGTTTTCGAATTCAAATACGCCTGTAGGGCCGTTCCACAGGATAGTCTTGGAGTTCTTGATAACTTCGGCATAAAGAGCGATTGTCTTCGGACCGATGTCAAGACCTTCCCATCCGTCAGGAATTTCGTTTACGTCAGCATAAGCCGTCTTGGCATCGTTGTTGAAATCGTCAGCGATCTTAGCGTCGACTGCCAATACCAGGTTTACGCCTTTTCCTTTTGCTTTCTTCATCAAGTCGAGAGCCAGATCCAGTTTGTCATCTTCGCAGATTGATTTACCGATCTTGCCACCCATAGCCTTTGTGAAGGTATAAGTCATACCGCCGGTAATGATCAGGTTGTCCACCTTGTTCAACAGGTTTTCGATGATTTCGATCTTGGAAGAAACCTTGGAACCACCCATGATTGCAGTGAACGGACGAGTGATGTCGTTCAATACCTTTTCGACAGCTTTTACTTCTTTTTCCATCAGATAACCAAACATCTTGTGGTCAGTATCGAAGTAATCGGCGATCAATGCCGTAGAAGCGTGAGCACGGTGAGCTGTACCGAATGCGTCATTTACATAGCAATCAGCATAAGATGCCAATCTCTTTGTAAATTCTTTCTGGCTTTCTTTAACGGCTTTCTTGGCAGCTTTCTTTTCTTCGTCTGTTGCATCTTCAGCCAAACCTCTCGGCTTGCCTTCTTCTTCAGCATAGAAACGAAGGTTTTCAAGCAACAATGCTTCGCCCGGTTGCAAAGCTGCAGCCTTAACGCCGGCTTCTTCGCCGATACAGTCATTAGCAAACTGTACATCGACACCCAGCAGTTCGGAAACGTGTTTCAAGATGTGTTTCAGAGAATATTTGTCAGTAACGCCTTTCGGACGTCCCAGGTGAGAACCGATGATTACACTACCACCGTCTGCCAAAATCTTTTTCAAAGTAGGAAGAGCAGCACGGATACGAGTGTCGTCTGTGATGTTGAAGTTTTCGTCCAAAGGAACGTTGAAGTCAACTCTTACAAATGCCTTTTTGCCGGCAAAATTGAAATTGTCAATTGATTGCATAACTCTTATATTTAAGTTCTGTATTAAAATATCACGCTTAGCGGACGCAAACTTACACAAAAATATTTTATTTCGTTGTTTCATATTCTATAATTATTTGGCTTGAATGTAAAACTTCCTTGCGCTTTGATCAAAACATATGGGGAAGCGGGGAGTAGGGGTTATTGTTGTAATTTTTTTTCAATACTTTTAATAGACAGTAATAAAGAAGACTTTTATATTTGCTGCCAGCTATTGATAAACAATTTTGTACTAAAATTTTTTATAGAAATGCGAACGAATCATCTTAATCTATTACTTGTACTCGTACTTGTATTATTTCCGATGAGTACACGCGCATATGGCGCTGATGAATGTGTGATCTTGTATACTCCCTACACTAAGATTGCGGTTCCGCCGGGAGAGTCTATCAATTACAGTGTTGACGTCATTAATAATTGTGACGAAGTGAAAAATGTTTCTATTTTCGTCTTGCAGATGCCGCGAGGTTGGAAGTATGAAATGAAAGCCGGAGGTTGGACTGTCGACCAGATATCCGTTTTGCCGGGTGAAAAGAAAAATTTCTCTTTCAAGGTGGATGTCCCATTTAAGGTAAATAAAGGAACGTACCATTTTATACTGACTGCCCCTGGTGTGGCAGAATTGCCGTTGACAGTGACTGTATCCGAACAAGGAACTTATCAAACTGAATTTATGACAAAGCAGCCCAATATGCAAGGCAATTCGAAATCGACCTTCAGTTTTAACGCGACGTTGAAAAATCAGACAGCCGACCAGCAACTATATGCGTTGATGGCTGACGCTCCGAGAGGATGGAATGTTACTTTCCGGGTTGCAGGCAAGCAAGCCACTTCCGCACAAGTGGAAGCCAATGCAACGGAAAATATCAGCATCGATATCAATCCGGCGGCTAATGTACAGGCTGGCACTTATAAGATCCCAGTTCATGCAACAACCAGTTCGACTTCTGCCGATATCGAGTTGGAGGTGGTTGTTACCGGTTTTTATGATATTGAGTTGACGACTCCGAGAGGATTGTTGAGTGCGGAGATTACGGCAGGAGATATGAAGCGTATTGATTTGGTCGTACGCAACAATGGGTCTGCCGAACTGAAAGATGTTCAGTTGACAGCCTCTAAGCCGGTTGATTGGGAAGTGACTTTTGAACCTTCTAAAATAGAAAAACTGACAGCTGGCAGTACGACGAATGTTACTGCGACGATAAAAGCATCTGGAAAGGCTCTTCCGGGCGATTATGTGACGAAGATGACGGCCAAAACACCTGAAGTCAATACGACTGCGGAATTCCGTATATCCGTTCATACTCCTATGATTTACGGTTGGCTGGGGATCTTGATTATTGTGCTCGTGCTGGGTGGCGTGTATTATCTGTTCCGTAAATATGGAAGGAGGTAAGTCATGTGCCAGTATGTGATCGAACTTACCGGTTTGACAAAAAAGTATGGAAACTTTACTGCCGTGAACGACTTGAACCTGCAGATTCGCAAAGGTGAGATATTCGGGTTGCTGGGGCCTAACGGAGCTGGAAAATCAACGACCATACTGATGATGCTGGGCCTGACGGAGCCGACAACCGGCTCCGTAAAGGTGTGTAATATCGACTCCACCACTCATCCGATAGAGGTAAAGCGCAAGGTCGGATATTTGCCGGAGGATGTAGGTTTTTACGAGGATATGACAGGAATCGAGAATCTTGTTTATACAGCCGCCCTCAATGGTATTCGGAAGAAAGAAGCACGTGCGAAAGCGGAGCGGTTGCTTGATCGAATAGGGTTGTTGAAAGAAGCGGACAAGAGGGCCGGTAAATATTCAAAGGGAATGCGCCAACGTCTTGGCTTGGCTGATGTGCTGATCAAAAGCCCTGAAGTAATCATTTTGGATGAACCGACTTCAGGGATAGATCCAGCTGGTGTGCAGGAATTTATGGGCTTGATCCGGCAATTGAGCCGGGAAGAAGGATTGACCGTCTTGTTTTCTTCCCATCATCTGAATCAAGTCCAGCAAGTTTGTGACCGGGTAGGGCTGTTTGGCGGAGGAAAACTGTTGGCAGAGATCGAACTGACAGATTTGCATAAGACCGAGCACGGGCTTGATGATATCTATAATCAATATTTCGGGGGAGGACGCAGCCATGAGTAATACGAATCATCCTTTCTGGGTTATTGTTAATAAGGAAATCTCCGATTATGTGAGAAGTTGGCGTTTTATTATCCTGATTGCTATCATTGCACTGACTTGTATGGGGTCGTTATATACGGCCCTGACAAATATTCGTGAAGCGATAAAGCCGAATGATCCTGATGGAGCCTTCCTTTTTCTGAAACTGTTTACGGTTTCGGATGGAACATTGCCTTCTTTTGCTGTATTTATTAGTTTTTTGGGGCCATTATTAGGGATCGCATTGGGGTTTGATGCAATTAATTCGGAACAAAATAAAGGGACGTTGAGCCGTATCTTATCTCAGCCGATTCACCGGGATTATCTGATTAATGCAAAGTTTGTGGCGGCTCTGGCTGTAATCGGCATCATGTTGTTCATGCTGGGATTTCTTGTCATGGGATTTGGGCTGATTGCAATCGGAATCCCACCTACGGCAGAAGAGTTTATGCGTGTCGTCTTTTTCCTGATCGTAAGTCTCTTTTATGTGGCATTCTGGTTGAACTTGTCGATATTCTTTTCGATCCGCTTTAAACAGGCGGCAACATCGGCATTGGCTTGTGTGGCGATCTGGTTGTTTTTCAGCGTTTTCTATAATATGATTGTCAATCTTGTCGGCAAAGCGTTGAGTCCTTCGGCTTGGGCTTCTGATTATCAGGTGATCGCTTATCAACGGTTTATGCTGAATTTATTGCGTTTTGCACCGAGCGAATTGTTTAATGAAGCGACGATGACATTGTTAATGCCTTCCGTGCGAAGTCTGGGACCGTTGACAATGGAGCAGGTGCATGGTGCTATTCCAAGTCCGTTGCCTTTAGGCCAGAGTCTTTTGGTTGTTTGGCCGCAACTGACCGGATTGATTGCTGCGACAGTTGTATGTTTTGCCTTGTCGTATGTCTCTTTTATGAGGAAAGAAGTGCGGTCAAGGTGAATGGTGTGCCAATAAATCAAAGTGCCAATTAGCAAGAACTTTCCATCCATTGGCGCTTTGATTTATTGGCATAGTGATACATTATTTATTATTCTGTTAATTTGAAACGCAAGCGTAGCCGACCGTCGGTATAATCGTATGTCAACATTTTGAAATGTCCGATTTCAGACGTGTTATTGACATGTGTTCCGATACACGCGCAAGCATCATAATCTCCGATGCGGACAATACGTAGTATGTCGCTTGCGTCTTCCGGCAACTTGCTGAGATCGACGATCTCTTCGGCTTTCGCTTTCGGTACAAATTCGATTGTGACCGGCAGATGTCGGTCGATCACCTCATTGATCCGGCGCTCCACCTCTTTCATCATTTCGGCTGTCGGTTCTTCCGGTAACTCATAGTCGCATTTGCTCTTTTTCCGCTCTATATGCGCATTCTTTGAGCGAGGACAACCGAACATGCGAACCATTGTCTGGTTCAAAATATGTTCAGCCGTGTGCATGGGAGGATATTCCTGTTTATTGTGCTCGTTTAATTGGATTTCCTGTTCCATAATTGGATTTCTTTCTTTAATATACTATATAC
>DXRF01000219.1:0-2120 GCA_019411205.1 Parabacteroides sp.
TCTTTTCCATTTGTTACTTCTTTTGAGTGTAACGATATTTTAGGACTAGACATATCAATACAAAAGGGAAGTTGCCATTGTGAACTGCATCTTCTTTTTTGTATTTTTGTATTCGGATTGAGGTAACTCTTTCCAGAACATAAGAGAATTAGCAACAAAAATGAATTGGTATGGATATAAAAACAATTTTTGAGAAAGTAATGAGAGAAAGTACTCAAATAGCTTTGGCAAGTTTAAGTATAACAGAGAACAAGCCCAATGTGAGACTGATGTGCTTCTATTATGACTTTCAGACAAAAAAAATCTATTTCTGCACATTTAAAGGTTCCCCTAAAATTGCAGAATTTGAAAACAATGAGAAAGTTGCATTTACGACATGCCCTATTGAAGAACATTTGGCTGCAAGAGTTGAAAACGCGATTATACGGAAAAGCAGCAAAAGCACAATGGAAATTCTAGATGAAATATCAAAAAAAATATCTCTGTTTAATGATATAAAATCGGGCGATATCAGTAATATTGTTCCTTATGAAATATCCTTTGAAAAGGTATTTTTACATGCTGAACATAATAGAGTGGTCGTAATAGAAAATAAATAATAAAACAATCTGGAATGCATTCTAAAAATATTATATGAAAATCATATCTATCCGTCAATCACCTGAATTTCTTGAACGTGCCATAACTTACTTTCAAGACAAATGGGCCACGGAAGAATCCATGTCGGTATATGATGATTGTTTGCGGAATTGTATCAATGAGACGGCATAATTCGAGAATCAATTTATTGTCTTTATTTATTTTCTGAGAGTTGAAATAAATACAGAGATACAAAATCTAATCGGATAACCATTCCTTCGGATTTCTATAACCTGTCGGAATGGTACCGAGCTTTTGTTTTTGGATAGAACGAACGCTAATCGAGCATCAAACTCATATAAGCTTCCCGGCTCTGATAGTCGAGCAACAGGCGGGTGAGCGATTGGGTGTCCATCTTCTTTAGTTCGCCGATGTTAAGAACGGAGTTTGCGTGGGTGAAGGCCCAGTGATGGATGAGGCGGTCGCGGTCCAAGACACGTGCCATGCCTAAAGGGAAAGTTCCCGGTCCGGTGAAAGGAGTACGGCAGACGGCCTTTTCCACCTTGCTCTGTGTTGTAGCCTCCTGTAAGAGCAGGTTCTTGATGTTGTCGTTGTCATACATCAATTCTTTGACATAGATATGGTCGCCGACAGGATAGAAAAGGATCATTCCGATCGGTTCTTCTTGAATGTTCAAGGCGGTCAGCATTTGTCCTCCGGACATCTGTAATTCGCGCAGGATAGTGACGAAATCGTCATAACCGTGCAGCACATAGCAAGTACGTTCTCTCTGCTTCTTATTAAAAAAGTTGTAGAGAGACTCCATCGAAGGAACTTCGGGCGGTACAACCAAAACACCCTGTTCCAGTGCTATTTCAGAAGGGCGAATATATGTTTCTTCTGAATAGTCGAAAGCTTCCGTATATCCTAAATCGCGGTAATAGTCGAACAGCCATGGATCGGCCGGGATAATGACTGTTAAGGCCACTTTCCGGCTTTCCATCACTTCGAATGCTTTCTGTATCAGTTGGCGCATAAGTCCCTGACCTCGTTCGTAGGGAAGAGTGCAGGCGCCATATATATAGTTTACGGATATCTCCTTTCCGTAGTAAGTCATGACATACGGAAGCATTTGAAGGGCGGAAACGATTTTTCCGTTTTTCTCTATAAACAGGGCGTTTTCTTTTTTGTAAACCCGATCGAAGAATAGTTTGATAAATTCTTCGCTGTCGTTGAAAGAAGTACGCCACAGGTCGATCAATTGAGATTTGTTGTTATCCATCGTTCAATATTATTTTGCAGGTTTCTTTATTGCCGCGGATTTTTCCAATAGGATGAACGGGTTATACGAAAGTTTAGCCTGGCGCAGACCGGGAATACCCAAGTCTTCCTCTCGGTTCACATAGGTGTATTTTTCCGGAAGGTGAGAGGCGAATTCTTTGTTGATAACAGCATAAGCCCCCTCATAGTTCACATTCGCCTTTTCTACATGGACGCCGAAAGTATTATGGTTGATCGGGGCGCCGAAAGTGAAAGCGACA
>DXRF01000219.1:2130-5455 GCA_019411205.1 Parabacteroides sp.
CTCCTCCAATAAGTCCCAATTCGTCATAATGGTTCAAGGCGTAGATTATAGAACGGCGTTCGTCGTTCAGATCCTCCTCGTCATTATCTTCCCGGTTGGCTTTGTACCATTTGCATTCGAGCTGAAGGCATTCGGGAACCAGTTCTGGTGTGATAGGAATATATTCGTAGGTAAACTTCTTATTGAATTTGTTGATATGATTGCGTTTCGCCTGGTATTTCTTTCCTTTTAGGGTTGCCAGGTCTTCACGCAAGTAGATGTAATCGAAATAATTCCGTTCGGGGATGTAGAAAAATCCGCCGGGAATTGCCTTTTCGAGTTCTTCTTTGGCATCTGGCGTTACGCCTAACATACAGAGCGGATGACCCTGTTCGAGCGAATCGGCTTCTAACAGATCGATGGCCTGTTTCAGGTCGCCTTGACCTGTAGGCGTCATATAAGCGACTCTCGTTTTGTTTTCGATCCAGAAACGGATCAGCAAGCTGCCGTTGACAATGGCGAACTCGCTATCGTAGAGAAACCGCCAACTGCAGATGTTGGCAAATGAATAATCGCAATTTTTATAATTGCTCGGTATCGTAAAGGATGTTATAATATCTCTATCTTCGATTTCAATTGGTTTAAACGGTATCTTCATCTTTTTCTTTTTTGATGTGCAAATATAAAACTAATAAAAATGGCTGAATGTTTTATACGGAATAAAAACAATCGATTTTGTTTATTGCGTGATAAACCCTATAAATGCTATTAATAGCAATTTAACTAAACATAAAAATGATTGTGTATATTAAACTAACATCTATCTTTAAATGTTCGAAGTGAAATGGTTTTTATTTAAAAGTGAGAAGGAAATGAATGCTGATAAAATATTACCGATAGACCTCTATCATGCCGTGTCGATTGCGAATTTGAAATTGGAAAGTGCTTTAAGGATCATTCACGTCGAAGCCGGACAGGATCATGAACTGTTGCCTTTGGAGCCGGGAACTCTTGCTGTGATCTGCCGGGGAGGAAAGTTCGAATGCAAAGCGCTTGAAAAGGAAATTTCCATAGCTGCCGGGCAGGTATTCCTGGCGGCTGTGGAAGATGTGAGTGACATATCCCGTTTTTCGGAAACAGGTTTTGAAGGGATCGTGATTTATGCCGGTAGCGATCTGTTGATCAACCGGCAACGCTTGATGTTCCGGACGATTACACCGGACGAATTGAAAGAGTCCGGACTTTATATCCGGCTGATGCAGTCACAAATCGAGCGAATGAGCGATGTCCGTGTCAAAGTGGTGGAATCACTTTTGTGTGCTCTTATTTTCTTCCTCCAGCAGGGAGGACATCTGGCGGATGACCGGGATAGTGAGGTTCCGCCTCTCTTCCACGATTTCGCTTTGCTGATTAGCCGTTATCATCATTATCCTGTTTATTATTTTGCCGAGAAGTTGGGAATGACTTCGGCGGAACTGAATAACAAATGCAAATCGCATTCCGGTATTTCGGCTGCGGAATGGATCAGCCAGTATGTATTGCTTGAGGCGAAAGACTTGCTGATTAAGACTCGACTGAGACCTTCCCGCATTGCCATAATGCTTAATTTCTCTAATTATGATACTTTTGCACGTTGGTTCAGGCGACACACGGGAGAGTTGCCGGGGAATTGGAGGTGATAGAATTCTTCAAGAACGCAACCGGACTGAGCGTGACCTGTTATCGCCACCAATATAAAAAAGGATATTAGTGGCGATAACAGGTCGGTCGCTTATCTGGGTTGCAGCATCCGTCTATTTGCGGTATTTGCAACAACCCGGTAATTGGTCGTAGGTGGCTTGATTCGCTTTATAAGTATCTGTGTCGTGTCCTGCTTTGGCAATAGCTTTGCTAATTGCGTCCACAGATGTTTTGGACGGATCGAACTGTAGATGTATCATCTGTTTTTCTTTATCCCAATGAGCAGATAAAACGCCATTTATACTTTTGGCTGCTGTTTCGATGCGTTGTTTACACATGTCGCAGGAACCTTTTACTCCGAACATGGCATGCCCTTCGTGACCGCTCATCATGTGCTCTGCATGGCCGCCCGTCGTTTGTGCTTCGCTGTCATTGTTCATCATTGACTGTTTCCCTTCCAGTTGGGCACTGGCATCTATCGAGAAGACACCGTTTGTTACGACTTCTTCTCCTTCGGATAATCCTTTTAATATCACGTATGCATTGCCAAGGGAAGGGCCAAGCTCTACTTCACGCATCAGGAAGGTCGGAGTGGATGTGTCCGGCTGCTTGACATAAACAATGGAACGTTTGCCAGTCCAGAGAACAGCAGTCTGTGGCACGGTGATCCGATCCTTGTATCCTTGAAGCGGGGCGCTGACTTCGGCGGTTGCATACATCTCCGGCTTCAGTTCCATATGGCTGTTGGGAACTTCCACCCGGACGCGTGCTGTACGAGTGGATGGGTTGATGATCGGATCGATAAATGCGATCCGGCCCGTATAGGTCTTGCCGGGAAGAGCCTGCAAAGTGAAATGAACCTGGTCGCCTCTGTTCAGGAAAGGTAGGTCTACTTCGAAAGCATCGAACATCGCCCATACGCTTGACAGGTTCGCAATGTCGAACAGGACAGCTCCGGAGGTGACATAATCGCCCTGGCTTACCCGTTTGGTCATGACGATTCCGCTTACATTCGCTTTGATCTCGACGAGTGGGGAAACGTTGCCGGACAGTTCGATCGCTTCTATCTGGGCATCAGTCATTTTCCAAAGACGAAGTTTCTCGCGGGCTGCCTGGATCAGGGCGGGCTGCTGCATCTTGATGGCTTCCAACAGTTCCTGCTGGGTGGTGAATAGTTCGGGTGAATAAAGGACGGCAAGCGTTTGTCCAGCTCGTACGTTCTCACCGGTAAAATTGATGTTTAGTTGTTCGATACGCCCGCCTACGTGTGCTGTCTGGGATTGTAGGCTTTGTTCGTTCGGGGTGATCTTGCCGTACAAACGGACTGTCTTGACCGGATTTTCCTTGCTGACCTTTGAAGTCTGCACGTCTGCCAGGGCGGCTGCCTCTTCCGATAACAGTATTGCTTTCGGATCGGAGCTCTCTCCGCCGCCGCTTCCTTTACGGACTGGGATCAAGTCCATTGCGCAGATCGGGCATTTGCCGGATTTATCCTGACGTATCTGGGGGTGCATGGAACAAGTCCAGACGCCCGTCTCGTCCTGCACGAGGTCGTGACTGTGCCCTTCGTGCATCTCATACCCTTTATGGGTAGACGGAGCGTAGTTTTCGGACGGGCTGAACAACAACCAGCCAACTAATAAGCCGGCACAGGCTACTATTATAT
>DXRF01000022.1:0-3655 GCA_019411205.1 Parabacteroides sp.
TTTCTAACATCCTTGGCCAGACAGTTGCTAACACAGTTATCACGTCTGACAACGCAACTATCGCTGCTCCTCAGGGTGTAGTTGTAGTAGCTGTTGAAGGCGAAGAAGCTGTTAAGGCTATCGTTAAGTAATAATAGAAAATTCATTATCAGGTAGGGATGCGAGTAATCGTATCTCTACTCTGAGAAAGAATAAGATTTTATAAATCAAATAATTTCAAATTTTACCGTGCAGCTTTCAAGCTAATTATCCCGTGACGGGTGAACAGGCGGTAAAATTAATACTAAAGTAAAAAATTATCTGCCATTATCCCTGTGAAGAGAGAACGCAGACACAAAATCAAGCCTCTCCGGTAGCAATATCGGGGAGGTTTCTGTTTTTTTTGATCTGATGAGATTCTGATTATGAGTTGTCGCAGACTTTGCCTAAAGATATCAAATCAAACTTGCCTGTCATTGAGGAGCTCGAAAATAAACTTCGTTCTATAATTGAGTAGTGCCAAAGAAAAAAATTGTACTTTTGTGAGCTACATTAATAAAGATTGAACAATGGCTAACGATGAAATGAAACAAATCTGGAAAGTGCCGGAGCCGACTCTTAGAAGGCTGCCGTGGTATCTTGCCTTTTTGAAACTGATGAAAGGAAGAGGGGAGACTTTTGTATCATCTACTCAGATTGCCAAAGAAATTAATGTGGACCCCAGTCAGGTGGCGAAAGACCTCTCTTTTGTGAATATTTCAGGGAAGACACGTGTCGGTTATGAGATCGGAACGTTGGTGGACGTGTTGGAAGACTTCTTAGGCTTTACGGCGCAGCATAAAGCATTCCTGTTCGGTGTCGGTAGTTTGGGAGCTGCCTTGTTACAGGATTCCGGTCTGAAACAATACGGATTGGAGATTGTCGGAGGTTTCGATGTCCGCCGGGAATTGGCCGGAACCGAGATCAACGGAATACCGGTCTACCACATGGATGATTTTCCTGCCAAGCAGAAGGAATACGGAGCGACGATCGGCGTGATCACTGTTCCTGTCGACAAGGCGCAGGAAGTGACAGAACAGATTATCGCCGGAGGGATCAAGGCTTTGTGGAACTTTACCCCGTTCCGTATCCGTGTGCCGGAAGATATCGTGGTGCAAAATACCTCTATGTACGCCCACCTTGCCGTGATGTTCAACCGCTTGAATTCAATCAATCACTGATATATGAAAATAATAGCCGTAGGAATGAATTATGCCGCTCACAATAAAGAGCTGCATCATTCGTTAGAATTATCGGAGCCTACTATCTTTATGAAGTCCGACTCTTCGTTACTCAAGGACGGCAAACCGTTCTTTATTCCTGATTTCTCTTCGGAGATCCATTACGAAACGGAGATCGTTGTGAAGATAGACCGGCTGGGAAAAAACATTGCCGAACGTTTCGCCCATCGTTACTATAAGGAAGTGACGGTAGGAATTGACTTTACAGCTCGTGATTTGCAAAACAGGCTGCGTGCGCAAGGTCTGCCTTGGGAAATCAGTAAGGCATTCGATAATTCGGCTGTTCTCGGGACATTCGTCCCGGTAGAACATGTGGGAGATGTGAACCGCATCCCTTTCCACCTGGATATTAATGGAAAGACCGTCCAGGAAGGAAACACACAGGATATGCTTTTCCCGGTCGACAAGATCATTGCCTATGTGAGTCGTTTCTTTACGTTGAAGATAGGCGATCTGATCTATACCGGAACCCCGGTAGGCGTGGGGCCGGTCAAGATAGACGACCACTTGCAGGGATATATCGGCGAGCAGAAGCTGCTGGATTTCTTTGTGAGATAACACGGAAAAAGAACGTATGAAGAGAATCTTATGTGCCTTGCTGTTTGTATTTGGGCTGCTCACTTCTGTTTGGGCGGATGGTAGCCGATATGCCTCCGAGTCGGTATTGAACTCCGGGAAATGGGTGAAGATACAGGTGGCGGAAGATGGTATTTACAAACTGACGGCTGCCGATTTGAAGAAGATGGGCTTTTCCAATCTGGACAAAGTCGCTGTCTATGGTTATGGAGGCTGGCCTTTGGATGAAGATTTCTCTACTACTTATATTGATGATGTCCCTGAGGTAGCCGTATGGAGGAGTGCGGATTATCTGTTGTTTTATGGGAAAGGACCGCGCAAATGGGAATATTCTTCTTCTGATAAGTCCTTTATCCACACCAATAACCCCTATTCCAATTATGGATATTATTTCGTGACCGAGAAAGAAACGGCCGGACGTACGATGGAGAAGGCTGCATCTGCTGATGGAGCTACTTTGCAAGTGACGACTTTCGATGACTATGTTTTGCACGAAGAAGAGTTGGTATCAGTGAACAGTTCCGGGCGTGAGCTGTATGGAGAATCGTTTACTTCTACTTTATCCCGTAATTTTACGATATCGGTTCCGGGTATTACGAACGACGAGGGAAAAGCTACCCTGTCTTTTATCTCCCGTGGTAACGGAACGATCACCATGAATGTCGATGGAAACGCTTTAATATCCGGTTCCGTTTCTGTCCCGTCGGACGAATTCGAAGTAGCACGGGAATTGTATCGCGAAAGAGCTTGGACTGCAGATAAAGGTGAGACTGTAAAGGTCAATATCGGATACAGTACGACCGGACATAAGAATGTACACTTGAACTATTTCCGCCTTCAGATGAAGAGGCAATTGAAAGTATATGATTCTTATACATTCTTCCGTAGCCTCTCGGCAAGAGGTAATGCTTCCCGCTTTGTGATCCAGGGAGCCGATGCCAGTACACTGGTTTTTGATGTGACCGACGGTGTAAATCCGCAGCAGATGGAAACGTCTCTGAACGGGGCGGAGTTGTCTTTTTCGATTCCTGCTTCCGCTTCTTTGAGGGAGTTTGTCGCTGTAAAACCTTCGCAGGTTAAAGCTCCCGTGATAGTCGGTGAGGTGGCGAATCAGAATCTGCATGCTTTGCCACAGCAAGATATGATCATTATTGCCCAGCCTAATTTTACCACGCAGGCAGAACGTTTGGCAGAAGCGCATCGGACAAAGGATAACCTGACGGTCCGGGTGGTGACGCCAGAGGCGATTTATAACGAGTTTTCCAGTGGTACCCCGGATGCAACCGCTTATCGCCGTTTTATGAAGATGTTCTATGACCGACAGACTTCGGAAGCCGATGCTCCCAAATATTTACTGTTGTTCGGTGATGGTTCGTATGATAACCGAAAACTGACTTCTTCCTGGAAATCAATGGATATGAGCAATATGTTGCTGACGTATCAGACGGAGGAGTCGCTGAATCAGCATTCCTATGTAGTGGACGACTATTTCGGCTTTCTGAATGATGAGGATGACAAGGTATCGCTTCTTTATAGAAAAAAAGTGTGTTTAGGTATCGGACGCTTCCCTGTCAGAACTGTGGAGCAGGCGACCCAGGCTGTGGATAAGGTAATCTCTTATATGGAAAATAAAAATACAGGTTCGTGGAAAAACAATCTGTGTTTTATGGCAGATGATGGCAGTAATGCAGATGGTTTTACAACCGATCATATGGATTTCGCGAATCGGCTAGCCACTTATATTGAAAGTGAACATCCTGAATTCTTGGTTAATAAACTGTATTATGACGGCGTGGTGGATACCGCTCCTCTGATCGGTT
>DXRF01000022.1:3665-20354 GCA_019411205.1 Parabacteroides sp.
GTATTATGATGCTTACAAAAAAGATATGACGGCAGGTACTTATCCGGATGTACGGAGTGGTTTGCAAAAACTTTTAAAAGACGGATTGTTGTTGTTCAATTATACGGGACATGGGGGGACAACGGGTTTAAGCGATGAGAAAGTGTTGACACAAACAGATATCAACCAGTTTACTTATACCCATCTGCCGGTATGGATTACGGCAACTTGTGATTTTACACGATTCGATGACTTGAATACGTCTGCCGGAGAAGATGTCTTTCTGAACAAAAGTAGTGGAGGCATTGCGTTGTTTACGACTGTCCGTGTTGCTTACTCTGATCCTAATTTTCCTATAAACAATAGTGTTATCCGTAATTTGTTTGAAAGAGATAATGGGCGTCGTCGTACGCTGGGAGAAGTTATGCAAGCAACGAAAAACACTTTGTCGTCCGTTTACAAACTTGGTTTCTGCTTGATCGGAGACCCTGCTGTAAAAATGGCTTATCCTGAATTTGGAATGAAAGTGACGACTGTAAACGGGCAATCGGTAGACGGAAATTCAATATCTTTCAAAGCTTTGGAAAAGATCACGGTTGAAGGAGAGGTGTTGGATGCTTCCGGGCAGTTGGTAACTGATTTTACTGGCATAGTCAATCCAACGGTAAAAGACAGCAAGGTGACTGTCACTTGCTTAAAGAACAGCAATAAAGATGACAGTCCGGCTTTCACCTTCACCGACTATCCGAATACGATTTTTATAGGGAATGACTCCGTGCGCAACGGAAAGTTCAGTTTTACTTTTACCGTTCCGAAGGATATTTCCTATTCCAATTTGCAGGGGAAAATGAACCTCTATGCCGTCGATACGAAAAGTGGCAATGAGGCGCAGGGTAATTTCGACAACTTCATTGTCGGAGGAACTTCCGACACGGCTGAAACCGATACGATCGGTCCGGAAATCCGTGCCCTATACTTGAATGATACGACATTTGTGGATGGCGGGCAGGTGAACACGACTCCCTATTTTGTCGCTGAGTTATGGGATAAGAGCGGAGTGAATATCACGGGAAGCAGTGTCGGGCATGACATGATGCTGGTAATAGACGGATCGACTGTCCTGAGCTATAACCTGAACAGTTATTACGAACTGTTGCCGGGTGAAGACGGGGCTGGTATCGTGAAGTTTCCTATTCCGGCACTTGAGCCGGGTAAACATACGGCGGAGTTCTGGGTGTGGGACATCCTGAATAACTCGACCGTGCGGACATTTACTTTCGAAGTGGTAGAAGGGCTGAAACCATTCTTGTTCGATGTGATCGCAACACCGGGTATTGCCCGCGAGCAAGTGACTTTCCATCTTATGCACAACCGTCCCGAAAGCCGGATGCGGGTGGGCATCATGGTCTACGATCTGGCAGGTCGCCAGCTCTGGAAACATGAAGAAAGCGGAACGTCCGGTCTGTTCGAAAACTATACGGTTTCCTGGGATTTGACATCCGGTGGTGCCCGTATGCGTCCCGGTGTCTATATCTACCGGGCAGCTATCAGTACCGATAATTCCAAAGATGCGACAAAAGCAAGGAAGTTCATCATTTTAGGCGAATAAGAAGGAGCGTATAAACTCCATTGTGTTTATCGTTGCAGTCAGGACAAAGAGTCCGATAATAATCCAGTCCAGTATCCGGTACATACGGACCGGCAATCGAGTGTATAGCCAGCCCAACAGGATCGGGACCGCAAACATCCAATGTCCGCCGAACAGGATTGCCTCGTTCATCCCGTAGCGGATGATAAAGTGGATCACGAAATCGATACTCAGGTACATAAGCAGCAGTTGTACATATTTGTTTTTCAGATTGAGCAAAGCCGAGGCTGCGACTAAGAACAACAGAAACATGATCACGGCATTGTTCCAACTGTGCAGGTATTCGCTGGGGCGCAGTACGACTTCTTTTCCAACTAACTGTTGTGTGAGAGGCGTGCTTATAATCGTATTGCCCCAAAAATCGACCAGTGTTTGTTTGCCGAATGTTTCGTCGTGGATAAAATATTGTCCGAGTTGTCCGGCCGTTTCGATCGGAGACGGACCTTCCGGATTGAACAGTTTCGCTTTGAGGGTGTAAAGGCCCATGATGACAGCTACACAAATGACAAATGGCAGCATGACTTTGACCCCTGTCCGTATTTTATGCCAGAACGGAGTTTTATTCAGGAACAGGGCCATTGCCGGTTTGGCAGCGTTGGTGATTGTTATTCCTCCACACAGGAAAGAGAGAAAGAGAATGGTTCGGCTTTTTATATATCCGGTCAGCTTGTATTCCCTGGAAAGCATTAATAGTGAGAAGATGAGCAGGAAAAAGGAGAACGGGTAGGATTCTGTGGTGAACGATAGGACAACAGTCGTGAAGAAGCATCCCGTGAAGCCTGTCAGTAACAGTGCCCGGCGGGAAGAAATCTGGACGATCTGTTTCAAGTAACGGTAAATCAGGACCAGTCCGCCAGTTATCAACAGGTTCATCAGTGTCAGACAGATAATACCGGAAGTTTTCTCTTTGAACAGGGTTGTCAACAGGATTATCAACAGGGTTTTTAACAAATGGAAGATGCCGAAGAAGGGATGGCTGACGTCGAATGCCCCTCCGCGTGTGTGGAGATGGAATAGATTGTCATAGCCTAAGTAACTTCCTGCCCCTCCGTTGGGCACATCGATCAGTTCTGTATGAAAGAGCATCCGGTAACCGATACATCCGTAAAGAAGGAAGAAGAAAAGGAAAAGCCCGGCTTCTATCGGGGTCGGTGGAAATAACGTGCGCTTAGTCTCTCTCCACTCAATTCGGAGAGCGCGAAACAGGATTGACAGGCAGGATGGCATCATATATATGTTTATTTATTGTTGAATGGTTTATAATGGGGAATGTCTGCAAGGGCTAACAGTTCTTTGTCACCGGAGCTGTCGCCATATACATGTAGCGTCTCGGAGGCGAAATTCGGATATAGCCGGCGGAGCCTGCGAACCTTTTCGCTCCCTTTACAGTTGGGGGTGGAAAAACGCCCGGTCAGGGTCTGTTCCCTGACTTCCAGTCCCGTGCCTTCCACAAGCCGGATTCCGACCGTTTCAGCCCAGGGACGTATCCAGTCAGGCACGGACGCGCTGATAATGGCGATCTTGTTTCCTTCTTCCTGATGTCTGCGTATCTCTTCCAAGGCCGCCGGATAGACGAAAATCGGTATACGGGAGGCATATTCGAGGCAAGCTTGATGGAAATCATCCGTCTTCATCCCCCGCAGGAAAGATGAGATCACAAGTTCTTTGGCTCGGTGCGTGGAGAGAATGCCTGTTAAGGCAGCTGCTTTCAGCAGGATGATCCAGGGAAGCCGCAGGAGAAAAGCTTTCCGTCCACACGTCTGAATTAGAAAATCCGGTAGTGAGTCGCGGGAAATGATGGTGCCGTCGAAGTCGAATATTGCGATTGCCATATCAATAAACAAGTAAAGCGAATACAATAAACCAGCCAATCACGGTCAGTTGCAAAGTACGGTCCTGCAAGAGGATGTCGGTCGGGTTGCAATTACTCTTCTCTACCAGGATGATTTGCAGATAACGCATGATGCCTGCCAGTACGAAGGGGACAGTCGTATACAGGTATTCGCTGCTCCTCGACGTCACTTCGGGCGAAAGCGTATATAATATGTAAGTCACGGCTATGATGGAAGAGAGAAACGATAGGATCACGTTCAGGTAGTCGATCGTATATCCGGTAATATTCTTACGTGAAATCTGTCCGGTCTCCATGAAATTACGCAAATCGTCCCGGCGTTTGGCAAAGGCGAGGAACAGGGAAAGGATGAATGTCATGATGATCAGCCAGTGCGACAGCTCTATCTCCCCGGCGACAGCTCCCGCTTCAAGCCGGATAATGAAGCCACAAGCGACGATCATGGCATCTATGATCTGTATTTGTTTGAGGTAAAGCGTATAGGCTAAGTTCAGGAGGATATATCCTCCTGACAACAACCAGATCTGGTTGTTGCTTGTATGCATGAAGCTGAAACATAATGCACTCGTCCCATATAGCAGGAACATGAAGACAAGGGCTGCCGTTGGAGAAACTTTCCGGGAGGCAATCGGACGGAATCGTTTGACTGGATGCAGGCGGTCTTCACCCGCGTCCATCAAATCGTTGAAAATATATACACCGCTGGTAAGCAGGCAGAAACCGGCAAACAGGATTGCAACATTCCATAACCTGTCTGGGTCTCCTATCTCCTGTGCAAAAAACATGGGAAGGAACAATATGATGTTTTTTACCCACTGGGAAGGACGCATCAGAAGAAATAATGCTTTAACTTTGCCTGTCGATTGTATATTTTTCATACTCAAAAGACAAAAGTAGGAATTTTATTTGAGCATACAATAAAGTTCGGATTATTCAGTTTATAATGCAGTAGGAACAGTTCGTGAATCGTCCCTGCTGAATCGGAAAATAATTAAGAATAGACATATGATAAGTAAATTAAGAATCGGTGTACTCGTTATAATACTTAACTTCTTCGCTTCGGTTGCGACAACCTGGGGACAAGTGGAGAACCCTTCTTTGCTCCAAATGGCGGTTCCTTCGCTGAATATCGCTCCGGATGCACGAGGTGGCGGTATGGGAGACATGGGTGCGGCGACTTTGCCGGACATCAATTCGCAGTATTGGAATGCTGCCAAATACGCTTTTATGGGGAGTAAGGCGGGAGTCAGTTTGTCCTACACACCGTGGTTGCGTAAATTGGTTAACGATGTGGCTTTGGTGAACATGACCGGTTACTACAAGTTGGGAAATAGCGATTTGCAGGCTATCAGTGCTTCTTTGCGTTATTTTTCATTAGGTGAAGTTAGGATATGGGAGAATATCGGGGATATTCCTATAGGGATGAACCCATACGAGATGGCGTTCGATGTGGCTTACAGCCGCAAGTTGTCCGAGTCTTATTCAATGGCGGTAACCCTGCGTTACATCCGTTCGGATATGGGGACAGACCGGAGTGAAGAGAGCTATGCGGGCAATGCTTTTTCTGCTGATATCTCCGGTTATCTGGAAAAATATGTGCTGATGGGTAATGCTGAGGCATTGTGGAGTTTTGGTTTCAACTTGTCCAATATAGGGAGTAAGATCTCGTATGATGGGGGTAATACGAACCAGTACCTTCCAGCAAAGCTGACGTTGGGGACCGGTCTTCTTTATCCGATTGATGACTACAACCAGATCGGTGTTTATCTGGATCTGAACAAATACATGGTTCCGTATGCTCCGCAAAAGGAAGAAGGTGAGACCGATGCCGACTTCCAGACACGTGTGGACGACTATAAATCATGGTCAAGCCTTTCCGGTATGTTGAAGTCTTTTACCGATTCGCCTAATGGTCTGCTGAAGGAGATCATGGTTTCGGTTGGAGCCGAGTATAGCTATAACCAGCAGTTCTTCGTTCGCGGTGGTTACTTTTACGAAAATGCGAATGTCGGTAACCGTAAATACTTTTCTGTGGGTGCCGGTTTCCGTATGAGTGTGTTCCAGCTGGATGCCGCTTATCTGGTTAGTACGGTTCCGCAGAACCCGTTGGACCAAACACTTCGTTTCTCCCTGTCTTTTGATATGGACGGGATCAAGAACTTGTTTAGATAAACAGATTTTAATTGTCAATTGAATTTGAATGCAATGAAGATTCGTGTAGGTTTTGGATATGATGTGCATGCACTGGTTCCGGGACGTGATTTGTGGCTGGGCGGAGTGAAAATAGAGCATACGATGGGCCTGCAGGGACACAGCGATGCGGATGTCTTGATTCATGCTATCTGTGACGCTCTGTTAGGCGCAGCCAATATGCGTGATATCGGATATCATTTTCCCGATACGGCAGGAGAATATAAGGACATCGACAGCAAAATTCTGTTGTTCGATACAATGGAATTGCTTCGTGATGCCGGATATACATTGGGTAATATAGATGCGACTGTCGCCGCCGAACGTCCGAAACTGAATCCTCATATTCCCGAAATGAAACGGGTGATGGCCGACGTCCTCCAAGTGGATGTAGAAGATATCTCCATCAAGGCGACGACAACCGAGAAGTTAGGCTTTACCGGACGACAGGAGGGAATAGCTGCATATGCAACGGTACTGATACAGAAATAGTCTACCGCTTTCAGGTCTTTATCTATAATAGTTTTAGAAGTTTCCCTTGGGTGAAAATTTATTTTCATGTAAGGGATAATTTATTTTCTCTTATATGAAACAAGGGTTTCACTTACGGGTAACAAAGTGAAACTAACGTTGTGTATTGTTTATCCCGCCGTTAATTTGTAGATTTGACCCCATAAAGAAAAGATGAAATATGAAGAGTAACGATTGGAAGGACCGTCTGGGGATCATGTATTCTACGAACCCGGATTTTCAATATAATACAGGAGACGAGGAGGAAGAAGAAACGCTTCCGAAAGAAAAGCAGCAATTGCGTATTGCTTTGGACAAGCGGAACCGGGGAGGTAAAGCTGTGACATTGGTCACCGGTTTCCGGGGGACGACCGGCGATCTGGAAGCGCTTGGAAAGTTTTTGAAAGTGAAATGCGGTGTCGGCGGCTCGGCCAAAGACGGAGAAATCATCGTACAAGGCGATTTGCGTCCTAAAGTGCTGGAAATATTGCAAAAAGAAGGCTATGTCAAAAGCCGTATAATCTGATTGTATGCTGACAGTCTACAGAGCTTCTGCTGGAGCCGGAAAAACGCACAAGCTGACCGGTGAATATCTGACCTTACTGTTTACGGGACCGGGTGCTTTTCGTCGTATCCTTGCCGTGACCTTTACGAACAAGGCGACAGACGAGATGAAGACCCGTATTGTCGACGAACTGTACAATTTGGCTTCCGGAAGGAGGTCGGATTATGTGGAATTGCTGAAGTCTACCTATTCGTTGACGGAGATCCAGGTGCGGAAGCAGGCGGCTAAGATATTGATTGATATCCTGCATGATTATTCCGCTTTCAATATCAGTACGATTGACCGTTTTTTCCAGCAGACCATGCGTGCCTTTACACGTGAGATCGGTTTGCAGGGTGGTTATGGGATCGAGATGGACCAGGAGCTGGTGCTCACGACAGCAATCGACAACCTGCTGTCGGATCTCGAAAAGCCCGAAAGCAAGGACTTGTTAGGCTGGTTGCTCCGGTTTGCGGAAGATAAGATAGAGAACGGAGGTGAATGGAACCTCCGTAAAGATATTATGGCTTTGAGCCGGGAAGTTTTCAAGGAGAGTTATAAGGCTTTCAGTGAAGCGGTCAGCCGGGATATAGAAGACAAGAAAGCGCTGGATGACTACAAGAACGAGCTGTACGGCATCATCCGTTCTGTAGAAGCTGCCGCTAAGGAGCTGGGAGAACGTGGCCTAGCGATCCTGAATAAATACGGGCTTAAAGTTACCGATTTTAAAGGAGGCAGCCGCTCGCCTCTGACACTTCTCGACCGTCTGGTGCAAGGAGAGATGAAAGAACCGTCTGCAACTTTTGTCGGTCTGGCGGATAACTTGGATGGCTGTTTCACGAAAACGGTTTCGCTCGGTACACGGCAGATCATCGGATGTGCTTTTGAGGATGGCTTGAACGATTGTATCAAAGGAATTATTTCCCTATTCAATAATCTGACCGCTTATAATACTGCCCGTGAAATTGTCCGTTATTATTATACGCTGGGGATTCTGACCGATGTGTCCCGTCAGATAGCCGCCTACCGGGAAGAAAAAAATGTGATGTTGATTGCCGATACGACCGAATTGCTCAGTAAGGTGATCGGGGGCAGTGACGCCCCTTTTATTTATGAAAAGACCGGTACGCATGTCGATCATTATATGATAGACGAGTTTCAAGACACTAGTGGAATGCAGTGGAACAACTTCCGTCCGTTGATCGAAGAGAGCCTTGCGCATAGCCGGGATAATTTGATTGTAGGGGATGTGAAGCAAAGCATCTATCGTTTCCGTAACTCGGACTGGAAGTTGCTGGACGAACAGGTGCAAGCCGACTTCTCTCCTGAAGAAGTTCATGAAGAGACCCTGAAGGATAATTGGCGCAGTTGCCGGAATATCGTGGAGTTTAACAATGCCCTTTTTACGACACTTCCGGGTGTCCTGCAGGCAGTATATAATGAAGCGCTGTCCGTTTCTTCCTTGAGTGAGAAGCAACGTGCGGCTTTTTTTACCAAGATCATGTCTGCCTATGATAAAAGTTTCCAACAGGTTCCTCCCCCATTCATGCAGAAAGACGGGCATGTCCGGATTGAATTTCTCTCCGGCGATGATGAGAAAGACTGGAAAGAGGAAGCACTCGGAAGTTTGCCCGGTGTGTTGGAGAAATTGCAGGATAACGGATATGCGTTGAAAGACATTGCGATTCTTGTCCGCACCAATCAGGAAGGGGCACAGGTGGCAGATACCTTGCTGGCCTATAAGGAAGAGCATCCTTCCGACCGCTACCACTACGATATTATTTCGGATGAGGCTCTGTTTGTCAGTGGTTCGACGGCTGTCCGTTTCATGGTATCCCTGTTACGTTACTTGAAGAATCCCGAAGACCGGACGAACGAGCAGATCGCTTTATACTCCTATCTGGTGTTGAGAGGGAGATTTGGTGTTGAGGCTTCGGCTTTCCCGCCGGATGTTGCCTCTGTCCTGCAAATCCTCTCCCGGCAGTCCCTCTATGAAATAACGGAAGGACTGTTCCGTCTTTTTACCGACGACTTTCCCGAAAACGAGCAGGTCTTTGTCCAGGCTTTCTTGGATATGGTGTCCGAATATACTCAGAAAGAGAGCGCGGATCTGAACCGTTTCCTGAAATGGTGGGATGAGACGGGTTACCGGAAAACAATTGCCACGCCGGACGGACAGAACGCGATCCGTATCCTCACGGTCCATAAATCGAAGGGGTTGGGCTTTAAAGTCGTAATTATTCCTTTTGGGGATTGGGAGATCGACCACAAGCCGACAAAACCGGTCATCCTTTGGTGTCATCCGGAAGAAAAACCGTTTGACCGCCTGCATTTGGTTCCCGTGCGCTACAGCCAGTCGTTAGGAAAGACGATTTTTGCAGGCGATTATTTTAAGGAACGCTTGCATGCCTTTATTGACAACCTGAATACGTTATATGTCGCTTTTACCCGTTCGAAAGAGGAGTTGATCGTATTCTCTCCACGCCCGAAGAAGATGAAGGAAGCAACAGGCGAAGTGGAAAAGATTTCGACTTTGACTGATGCCTTGTGGGCTGGTCTGCGTACGGATATGCCCGATACAAGGGAGGGAGAGAAACTGATCTCGCTGCCTGCCGCTTTCGATACCGAAACAGGCGTTTTTGAGTTGGGCGACTGGTGGCATCCGGCTGTAAAAGAAGAGAGGGGGGACACTCTGGAGATCGGGATGGCACGCCTTAGTTCTATCTCTCCGGACGACCGTTTGCAATTACGCCTGCATGGCAAAGGCTATTTCTTCGATAATGCCCACCGGAAACATGGAGCTTTGATGCACGAGGTGTTGAGCCGTATCCGTACCCGGAAGGATATTCCGCAGTCGGTCGAACGATACCGCCAGGAAGGGGTGATCGACAGAGAGGAGGCGACGGCACTTGTCATACGCCTCGAAGAGTTATTGAACCTACCGGAAGCTGCCTCTTGGTATGACGGTACGGCACGTGTGTTGAACGAGGTCGATATTCTGTTCGGTAAAGGGCTGTCCAAGCGTCCGGACCGCGTGATGATCACAGGAAACAGTGTGGTCGTGGTCGACTATAAGTTTGGAGAACATACCGACCAGCGCTATCACAGCCAGGTAAGGAACTACCTGAAACTGATCCGACAAATGGGGTATGACGAGGTTGAAGGTTTCCTTTGGTATGTTGAATTAAACAAAATAGAAGCGGTGAAAGGGTGATATATTTTTGTTATTCGGTAAAAATGAATATTTTTGCAAATTCTTACGATAAATATTCGATTAGATTAAAGAATGAAAGTACATAAAGAAGGAACAGGTCTCTTATTAACGCTTTTCACGATATTTTTTGTCGTGGACGTTGCGCTGTATCATACTGTCGGTAGAAGTTGGGTGTTCTATACTACGACTTTTGTCACCACAGTCCTGTTTTTGTTGGTACTTAACTTCTTCCGTAGTCCGTTCCGCCGATTCCCGTTCGATTCGGAAGGATTGGTGATCGCTCCTGCCGACGGTACGATCGTGGCGATCGAGGAAGTGATGGAGAATGAAATCCTGCACAGGGAATGCTTGCAGATATCCATATTTATGTCTGTTTTCAATGTGCATGCCAATTGGTTCCCGGTGAACGGGACTGTCAAGCACGTGTCACATCAGAACGGACGTTTCCGCGCCGCCTACTTGCCAAAGAGTAGTACAGAGAACGAGCGTTCGGCAGTTGTCATTACAACCCGTAACGGGGTGGATGTATTGGCACGCCAGATTGCGGGTGCGTTGGCACGACGTATCGTGACCTATGCCAAAGTCGGCGATAAATGTCATGTGGACGAACAGATGGGCTTTATCAAGTTCGGTTCGCGTGTAGATGTCTACCTGCCTGTCGGGACGGAAGTTCTGGTTGAAATGGATCAGAAGGTAACCGGTAACCAGACTCCGATAGCCCGTTTGGGAAAATAAGAGAAATAAATGAGCATCAAGAATAGTATACCTAATTTTGTTACCTGCTGCAGCCTGATATCAGGTTGTATCGCCTGTGTTATGGCGTTAAGGGGAAACTTGCCGATGGCGACCCTGTGGATTGTCATTGCAGCCGTTTTCGATTTTGGCGACGGTTTTGCCGCCCGCTCTCTGCACGCTTATTCTCCGATGGGGAAGGAACTGGATTCCCTTTCCGATATGGTAAGTTTCGGTGTTGCTCCCGGAATGATTGTTTATTGGTTGTTGGAGCAGGCATGTATGACGGTTCCTGTTTTGGGAGAAGCGGCCGGTTATGTTCCATATATGGCTCTGGTGATACCGGTCTTTTCCGGGTTGCGTCTTGCCAAATTCAATATCGATGAAAGGCAGACGACTTCTTTTATCGGTATGCCTGTCCCGGCTCATGCTCTTTTTTGGGCGTCTATCGGGTATACGTTCCACTCTGCGGTACCGGTGGACAGCATCGGATTTATTGCCGGAACGATAGTTATGGCGATCCTGTTTTCATCTTTGCTGGTGTCTGAAGTTCCGATGTTCTCACTGAAAGTAAAATCGTTGGCATGGAAAGGCAATGAGCTTCGCTATATTTTAGTAGCTGGGGCGGTGGTCTTTGTGGCTCTCTTTGGTGTCCTGGGTATTGCCGGGACAATTATTCTCTATATAACCTTGTCTTTTTTTAACAAAAGAAGATAAACAAGAATTCGTATCTTTGTGTTTGTGTAATGAACCAACTAAGTGACGGAATATGTTTAAGTTTTTGTTTGTTATGTTCTTCTTCTTTATCCTGTTAGTTTTTCTAATGGGATTCTCTATTTTGCGTACTTTTAAAAATCTCCTGTTCGGAAGCGGAAGTAGTGGAAAGAAGAGTGAACAACGTCGTCAAACAAGTGGTTACTCTTCCGACGCGCGCAACAACAGTTCTGCACGCGAAGAATATGTCTCACAGGCCTCCCGCAAGAAGATCTTTGCAAAAGATGAGGGAGAGTATGTGGATTATGAGGAAGTGAAATAAGTTGTTCAGCGCTTGCGCTGAAAGAAGTTGCGCATTTCTTCGGCGCACTCGTTTTCAAGAACCCCTTTTTTGACTGTCGCTTTTGGATGTAAGGCTTTCGGTGCATATTGCTGGAAGCCTCTTTTTTCGTCTGTCGCCCCGTAGACGATCTTGCTCAGTTGCGACCATCCGATCGCTCCGGCACACATCACGCATGGCTCTACCGTCACGTAAAGACTACATCCGGTCAGGTACTTGGCTCCTAAGACACCGACTGCCGCCGTTATAGCCAGCATCTCGGCATGGGCGGTCGGATCATTCAGACGTTCCGTCTGGTTGTGGGCGCGGGCTATGATCTGGTTATTGCATACGATAACGGCTCCGACAGGAACTTCTCCCTCTCCGGCTGCTGCGCGGGCTTCTACCAGCGCCTGCTTCATGAAATATTCGTCGTTGAATGGATCAATCATCTTCTCATTTCGTTTTCATTGAAGAGGGTAGGGTAGTCCTCTTCCAGGGTTTTTAGTATATGGGACAGGATTGTCTCGCGGTACCAACGGGATTTGTTGATGATTTTATACTTGGCAAGATAACGTTCCACAGCTTTTTGCTCATCGTCGTTGAGCATGAAAGTGACCTTGTGCACGCGTGGGTGATTCGGCTGTGGAGGTGAATATTTACGTTTCAGTGTCATAGTTTTGCAAATGTAAGGGTGAAAGCGCAAATAAAAAAGAAAAACAGTATATTTGTGCAAATTACATGGAATGGCTAAACGGAACGAAACGGGAAAAGACGGTGAATCGGTTGCACGTGCTTTTCTGGAAAAGCAGGGCTACAGGATTACCCATACGAATTGGCACTGGCATCATTATGAGCTGGACATTGTAGCTGTCAAAGATACCTGGCTGGTCGTGGTAGAGGTGAAAACGCGTTCGGAAGATTATCTTTTGGCACCGGAAGAGGCGGTCGATACTCCCAAAATTCGCCGTATCGTGGCAGCAGCCGATGCGTATGTCCGCTTTTTCAATCTTGAACTGTCGGTCCGTTTTGACATTATAACCGTAATCAAAAAAGGAGAGGAGTTTGAAATAGATCATATAGAGGATGCTTTCTATGCTCCTTGCCGCTGATAAAACAATTAGAGCAGTATGAATATAGAAGAAGCAAGGGTGTATTGTCTATCACTGAAGAATGTGACGGAAAGTTTCCCTTTCGATGATGTTTCATTGGTGTTCAAAGTGGAGGGGAAGATGTTCCTACTTTTGCCCCTGGATGCCGTGGAGCCGTGTGTGTCGTTGAAATGCAGCACCGATTATGTCGAGGACCTGCGTGAGCGATATACGGCAGTTGAAGGTGCTTGGCATTTTAACAAGAAATACTGGAACACCATCTACCTTGACCGGGATATGTCGGATGGTGAGATCAAGCACTGGATCCATCATTCTTATCGCGAGGTGATCGCCAAATTACCGAAGAAAATAAGAGAAGCTTACGAAAATGAATGACAAAAACGAAACTCCGAAGATCATCCGGCTTACCGAGACAGATTCGACCAATAACTACTTGCGGGAGCAATGTGCAGAAGCCAGGTTGCCGGAAGGCAGCCTCGTCATAGCCGATTTTCAAACAGCAGGGAAGGGACAGGTCGGAAACTCATGGGAGTCGGAAGCTGGGAAAAACTTGATGTTCAGTATTCTTTTATATCCTGAATTCCTTCCTGCAAACCGACAATTTCTGATTTCCCAGATAGCTTCCCTGAGTGTGAAGGAGACGTTGGAGGCTTATACGGATTCTGTCACGGTGAAATGGCCGAACGATATTTACTGGAAAGACCGTAAGATATGTGGAATGCTGATCGAAAACGATCTGTCCGGACAGCATCTCTATTGTTCAGTAATCGGTATCGGGCTTAATATTAACCAGGAAATATTCCGTAGCGATGCTCCCAACCCCGTATCCTTGACTCAGATTACAGGTAAGACATATGATCGAGAAGAAGTGCTGGCAGGCTTCCTTCGTATCTTCTTTAACTACTATTTCCTATTGTTGCAGGAGAAAGAAGAAGAAATCCGAGCTGCCTATATGGCAGCCTTATATCATGGTGATGGTTATTATTCCTATATTGATGAAAACGGCCCTTTCGAAGCCAGTATCCATGCAATTGAACCGACCGGTCATCTGATCCTCCAATTGCGCAATGGAGAACGGCGAAGGTATGCCTTCAAAGAGGTGATAACCGTTGTTCCCAAATAAGAAGGTAGGCAAGACTGAAGCCGGCTCGCTGGTTGATATAGTTCAGGACGGTGTGTCAAAACTGCCTTGTTCTCGCGTCAAGTTCGGGAGCAAGTTCATTTTGACACACTGTTCTGAATTTGATTATCTTTCCGGTTGGTCTGTCATTGTAAACACCAGGTTTCCGCCATTCATGATATCCTTGTGGCTGATTGTAAGGCCGGTTATCGGCTTTCCGTTCAGTTCCACTGTTTTAACGTATTTGTTGGCTTTGGATAAACCTTTGGCTTCGACAGTGAATGTTTTGCCTTGGGGGAGAGACAGAGAAATCTTTTCTATTTGAGGAGCTCCTAAAACATATTCCCCGCTGATCGGGTTGACCGGATAGAAGCCCATAGCCGAGAAGATATACCAAGCGGACATTTGGCCGCAGTCGTCGTTACCGCATAGACCGTCCGGTTTGGCCAGGTAGAAACGGTCGAAGACTTCGCGGATCACCTGTTGTGTCTTTTCCGGATGGCCGGCATAGCTGTAAAGGTAAGCTACGTGATGGCTAGGTTCGTTGCCGTGTGCATATTGGCCGATCAGGCCGGTTACGTCGGAAACGAAACCTGTGTTTTCGGCTGTGCTTTCGAGGAAAAACAATGAGTCGAGTTTGGTCACGAAAGCCTCGTTGCCACCCATCAGGTCGATCAGACCTTGTACATCGTGCTGCACATGCCAAGTGTACTGCCAGGAATTGCCTTCCGTGAAATCGCCGCCCGAAGAACTGGCGTGTGAGAGCAAGAAGGAATTGAACGGTGTACGCCAATTGCCTTTGGAATCTTTTCCTCTCATCAGCTTGAGTTCCGGATCGAAGAGGTTCTTATAGAATGCGGCGCGTTTGGAGAAATGTTCGTAATCTTCCGTCTTGCCTAACGCTTTTGCCATCTGAGCTACACAATAGTCGTCGTAAGCACATTCCAAGGTCTTGGATACCGATTCGGTGTCGATAATGTCGAACGGGAAATAACCGTATTTCTCGAATGTTTCCCAGTCGGAGTTAAAATGGCTGACGGTAGCGCTCGCTTTGACTGCCTGGTAAGCCTCTTCTGCATCGAACCCTTTGAATCCTTTCAGGTAAGCATCCACGATCACCGGAATAGCGTGATTACCGATCATGCAGAAGTTTTCTTTTCCCCACAAAGCCCAGATCGGCAGGAAACCTTGTATCTTCTGGTGGTCCAGCATCGTTTGGATCATGGCGTCTACTTTGTCCGGGTTCAGGATCGTATATAGCGGATGAGCGGCGCGGTAGGTATCCCAAAGTGAGAATGTGGAATAGTATTCGCCTGTTGGAGACATATGAATATTGTCGTCGATGCCACGGTACCGTCCGTCGATGTCGGCAATGTTGTTAGGCTGCATCATCAAGTGATACATGGAGGTGTAGAAACTTGTTTTTTCATCTGTCGTACCTGTAACCTGAGCGCGGGAAAGGAGGGCCTGCCACTGGTCGCGTGTGGACTGGTGGACAGCATCGAAATCCCATGCCGGATTTTCTTTTTGCAGGGAAGCGAGAGCTCCATCAATGCTTACACTTGACATGGCGATTTTCACCTGTACGGCTTCTCCCGGTTTCGTGTCGAATTCGAGTATCAGGCGTTTTGCCTTTTCCCCTTTTTCGGCGGGGAGTTCTTCCTTGACCGTATAAGGACGGTCGAATTTGATCACATAGAAATAATGGCGTGTCACCCAAGCACGAGTCTGGTTATGTCCGGTGATCGTCTGGTTGTCCGGCATTTCAAGCTCGGCTTCTAAGACATGTGTCTTCAGCGCATCCTTGCTTCCGACCATACCGCGTTGCAGGTCGACCAGCAGACGTGCCGGCCCTTCGTTGTTGAATTTATAGCGATGGAGAGCTGTATGGGCAGTAGCCGTAATTTCAGCATCGACACCGTAGTCGGACAAGGTAACCGCATAATAACCCGGTGATGCTTTCTGGGTGGATTTGTCGTATTCGCTTTTATAAGTATTGTCTTTGATATCGCCACAGAACGGGAACAGCAGGATGTCGCCCAAGTCCGGACAACCCGTTCCGTTCAGATGCGTTTGAGCGAAACCTTCGATAAAGTTATCTTCATAATTATATCCCGAACAGTATCTCCAAGAGCCAACTCCGGATTCGGGGCTTGCCTGTATCAGTCCGAACGGTGCACAAGCACCCGGAAACGTGTGTCCGTTGTCCGCATTCCCGATAAAGGGATTAACATACTGGCAATAGTCTTCCTCGACATTGTCTTTTGCTTGGGGTGCAGGGCTGCACGCACTGACCATCCCTAACAGAGACAGTCCGATCACAAGGTCTTTCATGAATTAGAATTTTATATTTGCAATTAAACTTCGTTATTCCTTTTTTCCGTCTTTCATCTTGTCCCGAATCTTCAGTCGTTTGATCTGCAGGAAACGCAATAGGCCGATAACAAGAACAGTCGTTGCGATCACCCCGAAATACTGTACATAATCAGGATCGGCTTGTTTGCCAGGCCAACCGATTATGCTCATAACGATCAGGTAAATCAATAGAACAGCAGTTGTTATGTTTACTTTCTTCATTGGATTTCTCGTATTTGAATGCAAACTTAGAGAAAAAATACGATTTATGTTTGTCTTTGTTCCTATTTAACGGATAAATGCTGGAAAATCCTACAAGAAAGGTGGACAAGCCGGATTTATGTATATCTCCTAAAATCCGCAAGCAATCTCAATGGCAATCTCAATTGCAGTAAAGAGC
>DXRF01000220.1 GCA_019411205.1 Parabacteroides sp.
CAGTATAAGTATAATAACTTTATTCATTTAGTTTGTTTTGATAAAATAATGATTAAGAAACAAATACACACCGTTATGCATCTGCCGCCGGAAAGCCTTGCACACAATGGCAGTTTCCATTGCATGAAAATTTTGTTTCTTGCAATGGAAAATAATGTTTCCTGCCATGGAAAATAAAGTTTCACTATATGAAACAGACTGAAACTTTATTTTTACTATCTTTCAGAAGGTGAAAACTTTTTGACACCCCACTAACGGACAGACGCTATTTTATCAGACAAAAGGAGGAGCGCGAAGAGACAGTTTCCCTAAGACAGGGACCAGATAATCCGGATAGACCGGATTATCAATTATTTTATAATTCGGTGTAACATAAATTCGTAGAAGCAGCGAATGGATGGCTCCGTCCTGTACATGAACAGTCGTCAGCAAATGGAACAACTGGATTTCCGAAAGAGACGAGTGATGATGGTAGGTGCCGTCTGCCGCCCTCTCGAACGGATGCGAATGGACAATCGTCGTGCCATTCTCGACATGGACGTGCATAAATAAAGAAATACTACTGTAGTACACTATAAAAAGTGCCGGCAGCAGCCATTTCATATATTTAGCCATTGTCTGTTTCACATCCTCCCCCTGTTAAATTAAGGGTGCGAAGATAACACAAATAGCCGAAACCTGCAAATACACAAAATTCGAGCAACTAAATGTAAGCAACTGATACCATATTCATAATAATTTGTTACTTTTGTGCGCAATTTTCGAAAGACAAACAACAAATTAAAAACTATAAAGTCTATGGCTAAGATCACTAAAGAAGAAGCACTCCGCTATCATGCGGAAGGCAAGCCGGGAAAGATAGAGGTCATTCCCACCAAGCCCTATAGTACACAGACGGATTTATCGCTGGCTTATTCGCCGGGCGTTGCCGAACCTTGTCTGGAAATCGAGAAGAATCCGTTGGATGCTTACAAATATACTTCCAAAGGGAACCTGGTAGCCGTTATTTCAAACGGCACTGCTGTATTGGGGTTAGGAGATATCGGTCCGTTGGCCGGCAAACCGGTAATGGAAGGGAAAGGACTGTTGTTCAAGATATTCGCAGGCATCGATGTATTCGACATCGAAGTGAACGAGAAAGACCCTGACAAATTTATCGAGACGGTAAAAGCCATCGCTCCCACTTTTGGCGGCATCAACCTCGAAGATATCAAAGCTCCCGAATGTTTCAAGATCGAAACACGCTTGAAAGAGGAACTGGATATTCCGGTCATGCACGACGACCAGCATGGGACAGCCATTATTTCCGGTGCAGGCTTGATCAACGCGCTGGAGATCGCAGGGAAGAAAATCGAAGACGTGAAGATCGTGGTGAACGGTGCCGGAGCAGCTTCCATCTCTTGCACGAAACTATATATAATGTTGGGGGCAAAGAAGGAAAACATCATCATGTGCGACAGTAAAGGGGTTATCTCCACACATCGCACGGACTTGAACGAATCCAAGAAATTTTTCGCTACCGACCGCGACATCAAGACATTGACGGAAGCAGTCGTCGGAGCGGATGTGTTCCTGGGATTATCGGTTGCCAACGTGTTGACGCAGGATATGGTCCGCTCCATGAATACGAACCCGATCGTGTTCGCTTTGGCTAACCCGAATCCAGAAATCTCGTATGCCGATGCAATGGCTTCACGCGACGATATTATTTTTGCTACAGGCCGTTCCGACTATCCGAACCAGATCAATAATGTATTGGGATTCCCTTATATCTTCCGCGGAGCATTGGATACGCATGCCAAAGCGATCAACGAAGAAATGAAATTAGCGGCTGTCTACGCAATCGCCGGACTTGCCAAAGAACCGGTTCCCGACGTAGTGAACGCAGCCTACAAACTGAAACGGACGACTTTCGGACGCGATTATATCCTGCCGAAGGCACTCGACCCGCGACTCCTGACCCGTGTTTCCTGTGCCGTTGCCAAAGCTGCCATCGACTCGGGAGTATCCCGTAAGACAATCACAGACTGGGAAGGATATGCAAACCACTTGCGCGAAATGATGGGATATGACAACAAGCTGCTCCGTTCGTTCACCGATATGGCTAAAGCCAATCCTAAACGGGTGGTATTTGCAGAAGCCAACCACGCCAATA
Organism: Parabacteroides sp.; assembly: GCA_019411205.1. Classification (GTDB taxonomy): domain Bacteria; phylum Bacteroidota; class Bacteroidia; order Bacteroidales; family Tannerellaceae; genus Parabacteroides. The sequence goes on from DXRF01000220.1 coordinate 2,156, forward strand.
TGCTGAAAGCCGCTGCCGAAGCAAAAGCCGAAGGCATCTGCATCCCTATCCTTTTAGGTAACGAAGAACGTTTGCAAAAAATCGCAGCAGAAGAAAATATCAGCCTTGAAGGTATCGAAATCGTCAACCTCCGCCACGACCGGGAGACGGAACGCCGCCATCGTTATGCCAAGATCTTGTCCGAGAAGAAAGCCCGCGAAGGTGTGACGTATGCAGAGGCTTGCGAAAAGATGGTCGACCGCAACGCATTCGGTATGATGATGGTTGAGACAGGCGACGCCGATGCTTTCGTGACAGGTGTTTACAGCCGCTATTCCGAAGTGACCAAGATGGCAGAACAGATCATCGGTATCCGTCCGTCTTACACGCATTTCGGCGCTCTGAATATCCTGACTTGCAAGAAAGGAACGTTCTTCATCGCCGACACGCTGATCAACCGCCACCCGTCGACGGAAGTGCTGATCGATATCGCCCGCCTGACCCAGGACGCCGTGAAGTTCTTCGCGCACGAGCCGGTCATGGCAATGTTGTCATACTCCAACTTCGGTTCCGACAAGCAGGGCAGCCCGCTGAAAGTACACGACGCGATCGATTATCTGCACAAAAACTATCCGGATATGATGGTAGACGGCGAAATGCAGGTCAACTTCGCTTTGGACAAAAAACTGCGCGACGATATGTATCCGTTCAACAAGCTGAAAGGCAAAGATGTCAACACGCTGATTTTCCCGAACCTGAGTTCCGCCAACAGTGCTTATAAGTTACTCGACACACTCGGTATCAGCGAAACGATCGGTCCGATCCAGATGGGCTTGAACAAACCGATCCACTTCACTGATGTAGAAAGTTCTACACGCGACATCCTGAACCTGACTACTGTCGCTGTCGTAGATGCGATTGTACAAGAACAGATCGAAAAAGGAGAATAATCAAACTTCTCATATCAAACAGCGATGAGACTTTTCGTTTCATCGCTGTTTTTTATTATCCGTATACACATATCAGAACAACTTCCCATCCTTTTCTCTATCTTTGTCCCCCAAATTGTTTAGGTTTCACATTTATGGCTACTACTACCAAAGAAATGACGGAGGGTGCTCCCCTGCCGCTTATTCTCAATTTCACTTTTCCACTGTTGCTTGGAAACTTATTGCAACAAACCTATTCGCTTGTAGATGCCGCTATCGTAGGAAAATTTCTGGGGATCAATGACCTGGCAGCGATCGGGGCAAGCACTTCTGTTGTCTTTCTGATCTTAGGATTTTGTAACGGGTGCTGTTGCGGATTCGGTATTCCGGTGGCACAAAAATTCGGGGCAAGGGACTACAAGACAATGCGACAGTATGTGACAGTCAGCTTGCAACTGGCAGCCCTGATGTCGGTCGTCATTGCGGTTCTGACAAGTATATACTGTGCAGATATCCTGCGAAGCATGCAGACACCGGAAACTATTTTTCACGGTGCCTACTATTATCTGCTTGTAACGTTTATAGGAGTACCTTGTACATTCTTCTACAATCTGCTGTCCAGCATTATACGTGCACTCGGAGACAGTAAAACGCCTTTCTGGTTCCTGTTGTTCTCTACCATATTGAACATCGTGCTCGACCTGTTCTGCATCCTCGTGTTGGGATGGGGTGTATTAGGCGCCGGTATCGCTACTGTCGTGTCGCAAGGCGTGTCGGCAGTCCTCTGTTATTTTTATATGTACAGGCATTTTCCGATCCTGAAAGGGATGGTAGATGACCGTAAATTCAGCTTTCCACTGGCCAAAAACCTTTTGTATATCGGGGTGCCGATGGGACTTCAATTCTCCATTACGGCGATCGGCAGCATCATGCTCCAAAGTGCCAATAACGCCTTGGGAACGGCTTGTGTTGCCGCATTCACAGCAGCCATGCGAATCAAGATGTTCTTTATCTGCGCCTTTGAAAGCTTAGGGATAGCGATGGCTACCTATACGGGACAAAACTATGGAGCCGGAAAACCCGAACGCATCTGGCAGGGAATCAAAGCCAGCTCGATGCTGATGATGGTTTACGCAGTCTTCACTTTTACAATACTGATATCGGCCTCTGACAAAATATCCTTATTGTTCGTAGACGCTTCGGAAACAGAAATACTTGAAAACACGGTGCTTTTTCTACATGTTTCCTGTTATTTCTTTCCAATTTTAGGACTGCTCTGCATCCTACGCTACACCATACAAGGAGCAGGATACACCAATCTGGCGATGCTTTCCGGAGTTTCAGAAATGATCGCACGCACGCTGGTCAGTATCTATGCCGTGCCGGTATTCGGATTCTTGGCCGTTTGCTATGGCGATCCGACCGCTTGGATAGCAGCAGACCTGTTCCTCGTCCCGGCATTCATATATGTCTACCGGAAACTGAAAAAAAGCCTTGAGGAGAATTATGCAATACCCAACAGTTCGACCTCGAACAGTAGTGTGGAATAACCGGGTATCGGACCGGATGTACGTGTCCCATAGCCTAAAGTATATGGGATATAAATCATCCAACGGTCTCCCATATGCATCCGCCGGAGTGCTTCCTGCCATCCTTCGATCACTTGATTGAGGCGGAATGCCTCCGGACATCCCCGTTTCCAGGAATTATCGAACTCGCGTCCGTTGGCCAGCATTCCTCGGTAATGGACGGAAACGACATCCGTCAGCCTTGGCGAAACCAAACCGGTTCCTTTCTCTATCTCCTTATACAACACTCCACAAGGGAGCTTGACAACTCCCTCACCGGCCGCCACTTCTTCTAAAAACTGTAAATTCTTTTCCTTATATTCTTCTTTCTTTCCCATTGTTATTCCTGTTTCATTTCGTGGCAAAGATACAAAGCATCCCACATATAAAATAAACAGAAAGAAATAAAAGAGGCAAACAATTATGCGGCAGGTCTGTTCTTTAAGGGCTAAATCTAAACAAAAAAAATTATGCACATACGTACATGGTGTTATGTTGTGCTCTGCCTGTCCCTGCCGATAACGCTACCGGCGCAGAAAGAACACAAATATCTGGATCACGCATTACCGGAAGCGTGGCAGGAAAACGACAGTGATTTTCAACAGACATTGCCGGTAGACGACCGGTGGTGGAAAAACTTCAACGATCCCATGTTGGACTCGCTGATAGAAGTGGCCGTCAAGCAGAACTACTCCATCCTGATGGCGGCAGACCGTATCGCTATGGCAAAAGCCAATCTGCGCATACAACAAGGCAGCTATTCGCCGACCTTGGGGCTCGCTGCCGGTTGGACCCGCCAACAAAGCAGCGGCCATACAA
>DXRF01000221.1 GCA_019411205.1 Parabacteroides sp.
CTGCCGAATATAAATTACATTGACATCTAATTTTTATATCAATTGTTTCCAAGTCCGCGAATGATTTGTACATTTGTGACATTATTTAAAAAACAATGACAGAAGACATTCAAAAAGCTTGCGAAATCATGCAGGCGGGAGGCATAATACTCTATCCTACAGATACGATCTGGGGAATCGGTTGCGATGCGACCAATGAGAAAGCCGTACAAAAGGTGTACGAGCTGAAGAAGAGAATGGACAATAAGGCTATGCTGGTATTGACCGACAGTTCGGCAAAACTGAGTATGTACGTGTCGGATATGCCCGATATAGCTTGGGATCTGATCGAGGTGGCCGATAAACCGCTCACGATTATCTATCCTCATGCGAAGAATCTGGCGAACAATCTCTTGGGTGAAGACGGTAGTGTCGGTATCCGGGTGACGAACGAAGAGTTTTCCCGTAAACTGTGCGAGCGTTTCCGAAAACCATTGGTTTCTACCTCAGCGAATGTGAGCGGTGAACCTTCTCCGGGCAATTTTAGCGAGGTATCGGACAGTATTAAAAACGGAGTCGATTATATTGTGAAATATCGTCAGGATGATATGAGCAAGGCCAAGCCTTCTAATATCATTAAATTAGGAGACGGTGGCGTTGTTCAGGTAATCAGGTAGAAATGAAGAAGAGCAAGCAGGCAGGAAAATACATATTATCGGATTTCATATCGGCTTCGGTTGCGTGGTTGCTATTCAATATCCTTCGTTATGAAGTCTTGTTTGTCATTAATGAGGGAACAGATAGTCTGCTTGATTATTTGCAATATCCGGGTGTACTCACCGGGCAGTTCGTCATTCCTTTTTTTTGGCTGGTACTTTACTATTTTTCGGGATATTACAACAAGCCGTTTGGAAAGTCTCGCCTTACCGAACTTTTTTCGACATTCATTACCGTGTTGATCGGGACGATTTTCGTTTTCTTTGCTTTGTTGCTCGATGATATTCCCCGGTCGATCAATGTCTATTATAAGCTGTTCTTCGGAATGTTCGGATTGCAGTTTTTCATTACCTATATCCCGCGTCTGCTGATTACGCAGAGTGGGGTAAGGAAGATAAGGAACCGGGAGTGGGCGATGAATGTGCTGATTATCGGTGCGGGAGGGAAGGCTGTTCGTATTGCTCATGATTTGTATCGTCTGGGCTATGATATTTGCGGGTTTGTTTCGGAAGATGAGAGGACGTCGGTCAAGGCTGACCGGAGTCAGGTATTGGGAACGGTGAAAGATATTCCGGTTTTGATGGAGAAGAAGAATGTGGATGAAATCGTTTTGGCTGTTGAGTCAAAGAATAATAAGGTGCTCTTGGGAGTCCTCTATTCGCTTTACCGATATAAACGTCCGATAAAAGTGCTGGCAGATCGGTTTAATATGCTTTCGAAAATCCAGCTTCGGACGATACGGGGAATTCCGTTGGTTGATGTGACGGATAACAATTTTTCACCGGCTGAGCAGAACATAAAGCTTTTTCTGGATAAGGTCTGTTCTGTCGTTGCATTGCTGTTGCTTTCTCCTTTATTCGTCTATATTGCATGGCGGGTGAAGAAGGATTCTCTGGGACCCGTGTTTTTCCGCCAGGAGCGGATCGGTTATCTCGGACAGCCGTTTTGGATGTATAAGTTCCGTACCATGTATGTCAATGCCGAAGAAAATGGACCGTCGCTTTCGTCGGAAGACGACCCGCGTGTAACGCCTTTCGGACGTATCATGAGGAAATATCGGCTGGACGAATTGCCGCAGTTCTGGAATGTGCTGAAAGGGGATATGTCACTGGTCGGACCGCGCCCCGAACGGAAATATTTTATCGACGAGATCGTGAAGACGGCTCCTTACTACTATCTGTTGCACAATGTTCGTCCGGGTATTACTTCGTTAGGGATGGTGAAGTACGGTTATGCGGCAAGTGTGGACAAAATGGTGGAGCGTATGGAATATGATATATTATATTATGAAAATATGTCGCTGACACTGGATCTGACAATTCTGATCTATACGGTTAAAACAGTACTCACAGGTAAAGGTATTTGAGGAACTAAAAATTAAAAAATTAAAAATAGAGGTTGTAGATTATGAAGGATAATTTTCAATTTTTCTATCGCTTCCTGCTGTGGCGGGACAAGCATATAAAAGAGAAGCATTTCATACTGGTCGTGAGTTTTCTGGTCGGTATCTGCACGGCGGCAGCGGCTATTATCCTGAAGTCGATCATCCACTTCATACAACATCTTCTGACCGGCAATTTCAATCTGGATGGAGCGAACTACCTGTACCTGCTCTATCCGGTGATCGGCATCCTGCTTGCCGGCTTGTTTGTGAAGTATATCGTACGGGATGATATCAGCCACGGGGTGACGAAGATTCTCTATGCCATATCCCAACGAAAGAGCCGCATCAAACCCCATAACATGTGGACTTCCATTGTCGCCAGTTCCGTCACCATCGGTTTCGGTGGGTCGGTCGGGGCGGAAGCGCCTATCGTGTTGACGGGAGCGGCGATCGGTTCCAACCTGGGCCGCCTGTTCCGCATGGAGCAAAAGACGCTGATGCTGCTGGTCGGCTGCGGGGCTGCCGGTGCGATAGCCGGTATATTCAAGGCGCCGATAGCCGGGGTGGTGTTTGTGGTGGAAGTGCTGTTGCTGGACCTGACGATGACGTCGGTGCTGCCCTTGCTCATCACTTCGGTGACGGCTGCGACGGTCTCCTATATATTTACGGGTACGGAAGCGATGTTCCCCTTTTCGCAGACCGAAGCGTTTGTGATCGAGCGCATCCCTTATGTGCTGCTGCTCGGTGTCTTCTGCGGCCTGGTGTCTCTCTATTTTACCAAAGTCATGAACCGGGTCGAGGGGATGTACCGGAGTTTGAATAATTACTGGAAGAAATTCGTCGTCGGGGGGATCATGCTGAGTGTGCTGATCTTCATATTCCCGCCGCTCTACGGTGAAGGTTACGACACGATCTCGTCTTTGTTGAACGGACAGTTCTCCCATATCATGGATAAGAGTATGTTCTACAGCCTGAACGATACCTATTGGGGATTGCAGATATTCCTTACGCTGATCTTGTTGTTCAAGGTCTTTGCTTCGAGCGCGACGAATGCAGGCGGCGGTTGCGGCGGTATATTCGCTCCCAGTTTGTACCTGGGATGTATAGCCGGGTTCGTGTTTGCGCATGCGTCCAACTATTTTCCTTTTACGATGTATCTGTCGGAGAAGAATTTCGCCTTGTTGGGAATGGCGGGAATCATGTCCGGCGTCATGCATGCACCGCTGACCGGTGTCTTCCTGATTGCCGAGCTGACCGGCGGATATGCTCTTTTCCTTCCGCTGATGATCGTATCCGTGAGTTCCTATATCACGATCAAGATGTTCCTTCCGCACAGCATCTATTCGATGCGTCTGGCCCAGAAAGGAGAGTTGCTCACCCATCATAAAGACCGTGCCGTGCTGACGTTGCTGAATACCGACAGTGTGATCGAGCGCGACTTCCTGACCGTCTCTCCCGAAATGTCACTGGGAGATATGGTGAAGGTGATTGCCAAAAGCGGGCGAAACACGTTTCCGGTCATCGACGAGAGGGGAATCTTGCTGGGGCTCGTCCTGTTGGATAACATCCGTAACATCATGTTCCGGCCGGAGCTATACAACCGTTTCCATGTCTCCAAGTTCATGGTCTCGGCGCCTGCCAAGATTCAGGTAGGGACGCCCATGGAGCAGATCATGCGTGTCTTTGACGATACGAAAGCTTGGAACCTGCCGGTCGTGGATGAGGAGGGACGATACATCGGCTTTATGTCCAAATCGAAAATATTTAATTCATACCGCGAAGTGTTGGTTGAAAACTTTTCAGGAGATTAAAAAAATGAAGAAAGAAGATTTACGAATCGTTTATATGGGCACTCCCGATTTTGCGGTGGAGAGCCTGCGTGCCTTGGTTGAGGGCGGATATAATATAGTCGGGGTGATAACGATGCCGGACAAGCCGGTCGGCCGTCATGGCAGTGTCCTGCAGGCAAGTCCGGTGAAGCAATATGCCCTGTCGAAGGGATTGCCGGTGCTCCAGCCCGAAAAGCTGAAAGACGAGGCTTTCCTTTCCGAGCTACGGGCTTTGAAGGCAGACTTGCAGATCGTCGTCGCTTTCCGTATGCTGCCGGAGGTTGTCTGGAATATGCCTCGTCTGGGGACGTTCAACCTCCATGCCTCTTTGCTCCCCCAATACAGAGGAGCTGCGCCTATCAACTGGGCGGTGATCAACGGAGATACGGAAACCGGTGTGACTACCTTTTTCCTGACCCACGAGATCGACACGGGCAAGATCATCCGCCAGAAGCATCTGCCTGTTGCCGATACGGATGATGTGGGCACTGTTCATGATTCACTGATGACAATGGGAGCCGGCTTGGTGTTGGAGACCGTCGACTTGCTGTTGGAAGGAAAAACGGATGCTGTCCCTCAGGAAGAATTTTACAAAGATCCTTCCGAACTTCGTCCCGCTCCGAAGATTTTCAAGGAAACTTGCCGTATCGACTGGCATCAGCCGGTGAAAAAGCTCTATGACTTCGTCCGCGGTCTGTCTCCCTATCCGGCGGCCTGGACCGAAATCGTTTCTCCGGAAGGCGTGCGCACCTCTTTGAAAATCTATCAGGCAGAGAAACACCCTGCCGCGCACGAACTTCCCGTCGGAACCATCCGGACCGATCGTAAGAGCTATATCGATATCGCAGTGGAAGACGGATATCTGCGTCTGCTGTCCGTGCAACTGGCCGGTAAGAAACGTCTGCCGGTTGCGGATTTCCTGAACGGGTTCAAGCAGATAGGAGAATATAAAGTCGATTGATAAAGAAAGGGCTGTCTAAAAAGTCTCTTTTCGGCGGTGTCAAAACAGCCTTTGCCACAATAAAGGGGTTGTCTGAAAAGTGTTCTCAAGGACGAATGAGTGACTTTTAAGACAACCCCTGATGTTTGGATTATGCCTATGTGTGTCCGTGGTGTTACCCGTATCCCGGCTTATTTCTGTTTCCGGTTGAATTTATCCAATACCTTTTCCTGGAATAATTGCATCAACTCGTAGAAGCTGGGGATAAACATCGTGGCAAAAATGGTGTTTACCGCCATGCCGAATACGACTGCCGCGCCTAAAGACAGGCGGCTTCCCGCTCCGGCCCCCGTTGCAAACAGCAAAGGCATGACTCCTAAGACGAATGCGAACGATGTCATCAGGATCGGACGCAGACGGACATGACCGGCTTCGAGCGCGGATTCGCGTATCGGGTTACCGGCTTTGTGGTAGTCGCGGGCAAATTCGACAATCAGGATACCGTTCTTCGCCGAGAGGGCGATCAGCAGGATGATACCGATTTGCGTATAAATGCTGACCGGCACGCCCATGACGAAACATCCCAAAAT
>DXRF01000222.1 GCA_019411205.1 Parabacteroides sp.
ACGTGCCTATCATCAATGCTGGCGACGGAGCAAACCAGCATCCTTCCCAGACAATGCTGGACCTATATTCCATCCAAAAGACACAAGGTAAGCTGACCGATCTCACCATCACGATGGTAGGCGACCTGAAATACGGACGAACCGTACACTCGCTGATAGTGGGTATGTCTCATTTCAACCCGACATTCAACTTCATCGCACCAAACGAACTCCGCATGCCGGACGAGCAGAAGAACTTCTGCGACAAACATGGTATCAAATACAACGAATATACCGAATTTACGGAAGATATTATCAACCAGACGGATATTCTGTACATGACCCGTGTACAACGCGAACGTTTCACCGACCTCGAAGAATACGAGCGTGTGAAGAATGTGTATATCCTAAAGAATGACATGCTGAAAAACAGCCGTGAGAACCTGCGTATCCTGCATCCGCTACCTCGCGTGAACGAAATTGCCTATGATGTAGACGACAATCCGAAAGCCTATTATATCCAACAGGCACGCAACGGACTATTCGCCCGTCAGGCTATCATCTGTGAAGTATTAAACATTCAAATTGTCAATTAACAAAAAGTTATGTCAGCAGAAAAGAAAAAAGAATTGCAGGTCGCCGCTTTAGAAAACGGTACTGCCATCGATCATATTCCCCCCAGTCAGTTGTTTAAAGTAGCCAAATTACTGGGGCTGGAAAACATGAACAATACGATTACGATCGGGAACAATTTCCACAGTAATAAAATGGGCTGCAAAGGCGTGATCAAGATCTCCGACAAGTTCTTCTGTGATGAAGAGATCAACCGCATCGCCTTGATCGCTCCGAACGTGATCCTGAATATTATCCGTGATTACGAAGTGGTGGAAAAAAAGGCCGTTACCTTACCGGACGAACTGGTAGGACTCGTAAAATGCAACAATCCGAAATGTATTACCAATAATGAACCTATGCCGACCCGTTTTGATGTAATAGACAAAGAGAAGGGTACGATCAGATGCCATTATTGCGAACGCAAGATCAACAAAGAAGACATCATAGTTAAATAATTAACAATCCAATAATGGACAATTGTTATGAAACACGACTGGAAGCCCGGCACGATGATCTATCCGCTGCCTGCAGTAATGGTTAGTTGCGGCTCTGAGCCTTCAGAATACAATATTATAACTGTCGCGTGGGTGGGTACGATCTGTACTAACCCACCGATGTGTTATATCTCCGTCCGTCCGGAACGTCACTCCTATCCGATCTTGAAAAAGAACATGGAATTTGTGATTAACCTGACAACCCGCTCCTTAGCATACGCAACAGACTGGTGCGGTGTCAATTCCGGCAAAGATCACGCCAAGTTCGAGGAGATGAAGTTGACACCCGGAAAAGCCTCAGTCGTAAACGCCCCGATCATCGAAGAATGCCCGCTCTGTATCGAATGCCGGGTAAAAGAAGTAATGGCATTAGGCAGCCATGACATGTTTATCGCCGATGTAGTGAACGTGCAGGCCGACGACAAATATCTGGACCCGGAAACGGGAGCTTTCGATATGCAGCGTGCCGACCTGCTGGCTTATTCGCATGGCAAATATTATGGATTGGGTGACTTTGTCGGTAAGTTCGGCTGGTCGGTCAGAAAGAAAAAATAGTCATGAAGAAAATTTACCTTATATTGCTGATACTTCCATTTTGTTTCCCGATCAGTGCCCAGAAGTTTATCAAGATCGAAGACAAGACATTCAACTGGGGAGGAAAGATCGGGGTCAACGCCGCACTCCCGATTGTCAAATCGTTGACGATAGACAATCAGGAAATGGAAGACATACGTCTGCAATATAAGGTAGGTTATCAGGCAGCTGCATTTGCACGGGTCAACATCAATCGTTTCTATATTCAACCCAGCTTGGCATGGCAATATACGGAAGGTGACATACGTTTCAACATACCACAGACGGAAAACAGCCTGCCTGACGGGACAAACTCCCAAATGCCTATCGGCAAGAACCGGATTACCTATAAGTCCGCTACGCTCGAAGTTCCGGTGATGGTCGGTTATTATCTGGTAAAAGAGGGTCCGTACGCATTAAGCATGATGTTCGGTCCCAATATCAAATACAACTACAAGACGCGCTACAGCACAGATATGACAGACAGACCTCGCGAATTTGAAGACGACAATACACCTTTCGGTATCAGCATAGCCGCCGGACTGGGAGTCAGCATCTGGCGGCTGTTTCTTGATTTCAGCTATGAATTCGGTTTGAATGAGGTAGCTTCCGATTTCCGTGAGATAGGCACCGAAGCCAACCAGAAAGGGGCTCTCAATATTGAAAAACGAACAAACATAATGAGTTTCTCACTCGGTTTTCTGTTCTGACTTTCTCATCGTCAAACAGATTGCACACCTGTCCGTTGACCAGCAACCAGGATGTATACCTTTTATTCTGTAAAAATGGTATTTATCCCCGTAATTCATATACAACCCAAACCAGCCTGTCATCGTAACTTTGTATCTGTTTTTCCGGAACATTCTTAATAGCGATTTAAACTAATATACAAGTATGGCAAAAAAAGTATTGATCTTATCATCCAGCCCCCGCCGAGGCGGCAACTCCGACACGCTCTGTGATGAATTTATGCGTGGTGCGGCAGAAAGCAATCATGAAGTGGAAAAGATTTTCCTGAGAGACAAAACAATCCATTACTGTACGGGATGCAGTACATGCAGCCTGTACCAGAAGCCGTGCCCTCAAAAAGACGACGCAGCAGAAATCATCGAAAAAATGGTGAATGCCGATGTGATCGTAATGGCCACCCCTGTCTATTTCTACACGATGAGTGCTCAAATGAAAACACTGATAGACCGCTGCTGCGGAAGATACACAGAGATGAACGGCAAGGAATTTTATTTCATCGTAACGGCAGCCGAAGACGACCGTAAGAAAATGCTCCGCACGATCGACACTTTCCAGGGATTTCTGGACTGTCTGGAAGAGCCCATAACAAAAGGAACCGTGTTCGGATTAGGTGTTTGGCACAAAGGAGAGATCAACGGAAATCCTGCCATGGAAGAAGCCTATCAAATGGGGAAACAGGTTTAAGCGATTGCAGTGACAGTCCTTTTCAAAGCATATATGTTTTGCATTCAAAGCATATATGTTTCGTTTTCAAATCACCGGTGTTTTGAAACAAGACCTTTTCCACTTACGACCGGAAGCTACCCCGTATAGTGTTAGAAATAAAAAGGGCTGCGTTGCGACACAGCCCTTTTTAGCATATAAACTCCACAAAAAGTTAATCGAACATATGTCTGAACTTATCGAAAATCTTTTCCTTGACAGATTTCTTCGGTTGGAAATTAGGAGAGTTCTCCAAGCCGTTCATGATATCCTTCTCAGACGCAGACAACGTTTCCGGGATATAAACGCTCACGTTTACAAGCAGGTCACCCGTTCCATAACTATTGACAGACGGCAGTCCTTTGTTTCGCAAACGGAGTACCTTACCCGGCTGGGTTCCCGGCTCGATCTTGACTTTAGCCTTGCCGTCGATAGTCGGCACTTCAACCGTTCCGCCCAAAGCCGCCTGAGGCACACTCAGCAACAGGTTATACAAAATGTCGTTCTCGTCACGTATCAGTTCCGGATGTGGCTCTTCTTCGATCAGAATCAGTAAATCACCGTTGATCCCTCCATGACGGGCCGCATTTCCTTTTCCACTCATGGAAAGCTGCATGCCTTCCGCCACACCAGCCGGAATATTGATCGTGATCACCTCGTCGTCGCGCACGATTCCTTCACCGTTACACTCACTACATTTCTTGGTGATAATCTTTCCCTCGCCTCCACAAGTCGGACAAGTCGTCTGTGTCTGCATCTGTCCTAAGATCGTATTGGCCACACGGGTGACTACACCACTGCCGTGACAGGTTTCACAAGTCTTGGAACTATGATCGTCCTCCGCCCCGCTGCCGTGGCATTTGGAACACGTCACATATTTTTTAACCTTGATCTTCTTCTCGACTCCGGTAGCGATCTCTTTCAGACTCAACTTTACTTTCACACGCAAATCCGAACCACGATTCACCCGGCGACCGCCACGTGAACCGCCGCCAAAGCCGCTAAACCCGCCAAAACCACCGAAATGTCCGCCAAAGATGTCTCCAAACTGGGAGAAAATATCGTCCATAGACATTCCGCCGCCAAAGCCACCGCCCTGCGAAGCTCCGCCCACTCCGGCATGACCGAACTGATCATAACGCTGGCGTTTCTGAGGATCGCTCAATACGTCGTACGCTTCAGCAGCCTCCTTGAAGTTTTCTTCAGCCTGCTTGTCACCCGGATTCTTGTCTGGGTGGAACTGAATCGCCTTTTTACGGTAAGCTTTCTTTATTTCTTCTACCGAGGCAGTCTTCTCGACGCCCAGCACTTCGTAATAATCTCTTTTAGCCATCTTCGTATCTGTCTGTTGTTATTTGCTCATTATCCTGTCGTATTATTCGCCTACCACTACTTTTGCATGGCGAATCACCTTATCGTTCAAAGTATAACCGGTCTGTACACAATCCAAGACCTTTCCCTTCATATCGGGCTCCGGTGCAGGAATCATAGCGACAGCTTCTGATGTTTCAGCATCAAACAGTTCGCCGACAGTTTCGATCGGTTTTACATTCTGACGGGACAGGTAAGACATGAATTTCGAATAGATAAGTTCCACTCCCTCCGTAACGGCCTTTATATCTTCAGACGAACGGATATTCTGCAAAGCGCGTTCGAAGTCATCGACAACAGGAAGCAAGTGAGTCAAAGCACTTTCGCCACCATTCTTGATCAGTTCTGACTTTTCGCGCAATGTACGTTTACGGTAGTTGTCGAACTCGGCCATCAGCCGCAGATGGGAATCATTCAGCTCGTCATACTTTTTCTTTAATTCTTCCAGTTCCTTCTGTTCCGAATCATCATCCGACACATTGTCAGATACGGCGTTTTCTTCTGCCGCATTTACCTGTTCATCCTGCAATTTTGTCGTCTCATCAGCACCCTGGCGTTCTTTTTTGTCAGCAGTTTCCTTCTTGCTATTAAAATTCATCTTGTTCATAATCAATTATATATTTTTATTACTATCTAATTGTCAATAAGATATCACACCTATATCGGTCATACAACCTGCCTGTCGGCACTATTCTTGTCGATATCAATCATCAATATAACATCAAATATACTGCCAACTGTTCTTATAGAACGAAAATATCTTTACCTTTGTGTAGTAAAAGATGATTTATTGTCATAGTACAAATAATTAAGATTAATAAAACAATAAGAAATTAATTATGAAGAGAGCGATTTTGTCAGTTTTACTGCTATTTGCATTTCTTACCGGTTTTGCCCAAAACCGGAATATCTGCCGATTAGGAATTACATACGATATCAGTC
>DXRF01000223.1 GCA_019411205.1 Parabacteroides sp.
ACCATAATAAGGATTCGTGACTGTTGTCAATCGGCTTTCATCTACATAAATACTGTTTGTTGTTGTAAACTTAAAATCTTTAAGGAAAGAAATTTCAGCAAAAGCAGTTCCGTTAATGGTGTTGCCATCCGTTGCATATGTGTTTAGAATAGCATCCGACAATGCATTGGATTTACCGAACACTGGACGTTCCAAACCTGCATTTCCACCATCTCCATAATCGTACATCGTATTGCCATTTGCATCAATCAGTACCTTACCGTTTTTATCACGGATAAACAATGGATAGATTGGAGCCACTTGAGTTGCTGCTGCGAAGATATTTCCTGAAGAAGTGGAATTTCCATCACCATCACCATCTTCTGTAGTATCGAAAGAATTCATGTCGTAATGAGTAAAGGAGGCATTCGCACCCACTTTCAGCCAATCTTTTACTTGATAATCTGCTTTCAAACGACCAACAAAACGAGTATAGTCGGAATTGTCTACAATACCATCGTTTTTCAAATAGCCGAAAGAAGAATAAAAAGAACTTTTCTGGTTACCGGAAGAAATTGTCACATTGTATTCTTGACGTAAGCTGTTTTTGTAGGCAGCATCCAACCAATCATCAGGAGTCAAAAGATATTCCTGTCCGTTATAATTGACAAGATTACCGATTGTAGCATTCGGATTCAACTTGCCGTTACTACCGATCATGGCCTGACCAGCAGGAACGTTAAACACATTATACCATAATCCGTAACTGTTGTTGGCACACAAGTTTTTGTTTGCTAAATAATGAGCTTGGGTTTCGCTGTTTCCATTAGCCATAAACATATTCTTCAGACCAGAATAGTAAACTTCATAATATTGTGCGGGATCATTAATTGTGTTATATGTTTTGGTTGCACGTGAGTTTACACCCCACTTTGCATCCAACGTTACACGCGCATCTCCCTTTTTCCCTTGTTTTGTTGTAATCATGATAACCCCGTTTGCACCACGTGCACCATATAGAGCGTTTGAAGCTGCGTCCTTCAACACAGTCATTGATTCAATATCTTGCGTATTGATACTGTTCATATCTCCGTCAAAAGGAGAACCATCGAGGATGATCAACGGAGTATTGCCGGCATTGATAGAACTGATACCACGAATACGGATACTTGGTGAAGAAACACCAGGCTGTCCTGATGCTGTAGACAGTTGCACACCGGCAGCTTTACCTGCCAATGTACTCATGGCATTGGATGTCTGTATTTTACCGATCTCTTCAGATTTGAGAACGGCAGCAGATCCTGTAAATGCAGATTTTTTAGCAGTACCATAAGCAACAATCATCACTTCTTCAAGCATCTGATTGTCAGACTCCATAAAGATTTTTAAGTTAGATTTTACCCCGACTTCCAAGGGCTTCATCCCCACGAAGGAAATAACCAGAGTCTTTGCAGAACTTAATAGTTTATTAATCCGATGATTATCAACATGTTATCTGCTTTCTTCTTTTAGACTGACAGTGGGAGAACTATCAAATTGTTATCTTGTTAATGTCTTATATATTAGCTATATATTATTTTCTTAGGTAGCTGAGAGGATTCTTTTACAAAATAAAATATGGCTTATTTTCTACTGTTTCGTGGAATAAACAACCATTTGCGACTATGACTTTCGAAATGGTTTGTGCTATGTTGCCGATCAGTCATCCTAATGAGGGCAGGCAGATTCCGGACGATGTGCCAATATAAAGAAATACTGAATCACCTAAGTGAGGATTCAAATCCATCAAACCATAGAGCCGGGTTATATAAATCTTTATCAGTCTTTAATTATTTTCTACCCTTGTAAACCCAAGCCGTTTTTTCACCCCTCTGAATTGCCTAAAAACGGTGCTTAGGAGAGTGGTTAAAAATAGATAATTTTAAAGGAGGCGGAATGAAGGGAATTTCATGAGAAATCAATCGAAAATATCGATTTTGCATGATCTTTTGTTAATAATCACCCCCATTTTTGTAAAATCCTATTAGTTTTTAGTTGTTATAATAAATTTATTATTACATTTGCCCTCTCTTAGGAATATTTATATATTGCTTGTACGTATAAAAACAGATAGTGCAAATTAGTTATTTATAAGTTAAACAAAAAAAGTGTGTCTATGAAAAGGTTAACTTTCCTTTTATTCTGCCTATTATTAGGTATTGGGATGGCCAACGCTCAGACGACGAAAGTAACAGGTTCTGTTATTTCGGCGGAAGACAACGAGCCCATCATTGGTGCATCTATAGTTGTTAAAGGTACGACTATAGGTACTGTAACAGATTTTAACGGTGCATTTTCTCTGGATGTACCAAGTTCTGCAAAGACTCTGGTCGTTTCCTTTGTGGGTATGAAATCCCAGGAAATCGGAGTTAAGCCGGAGTTACATGTGGTATTAGCTTCGGATAACCAAATGCTTGATGAAGTGATGGTTGTGGCGTATGGTACTGCTAAAAAATCATCATTTACCGGAGCTGCTTCATCAGTAAATGCAGAGAAAGTATTAAAAGATGTACCTGTTACATCTTTTGAACAAGCCTTGCAAGGCGCAACAACAGGTCTGACTGTAAGTTCGAGCAGTGGACAACCCGGTGCAGGTTTGAGCATCCGTATTCGTGGTACAGGTTCTATGAATGCAACAAATGAACCTCTTTATGTAATTGATGGTGTACCTGTTGTTTCCGGAGATATTGCTGTATCTGGTGTAAGCAATGACTCAAAGGCTTTCAATATCATGTCTTCAATCAATCCGAGCGATATTGAAAATATTACAGTTTTGAAAGATGCTGCGGCTGCTTCTTTGTATGGTTCACGTGCAGCAAACGGTGTAATTCTTATTACCACGAAAAGAGGTAAGGAAGGCAAAACTCAGATCAATTTTAAAGCGAACTGGGGTTTTTCCGACTGGGCTGTTAAAAACAGAGAAACTGTTTCTGGGGACCAGCAGCACGAACTTGTCTATGAAGCATATTACAATGAAGGTGTTTTGTACAAAGATATGTCAGAAGAACAAGCAAGAGCTTATGCACAAGAAGGTGCAGATACTTTTGCCCCTCTGAGAGATCACTATTCAAACTGGGAAGATGCGTTATTCAAGAAAACAGCATTCAATCAGAATTATGAGTTTTCAGCACAAGGAGGTAATGAACAGACAAGTTTCTTTGCTTCATTAAACTACAAAACTGAGGACGGTATGATCAACACAACCGGTATGGAAGGTTTTACCGGTAGAGCAAACATGACTCACAGATCAAAAGACGGGAAAATGCAGATGGGAGCAAACATCTCATTCTCTAAACAAAAATCTGAAATGGCTTCGGAAGGAACTGCTTATGCCAATTCCTATTTCGTTAAGAACTGGTATGCAATCCCTAACTTGCCTATCTATAATGAAGACGGTTCATACTACGAAGGTTTCCCATTGGATCAGTTAAATGTGCCTAACCCTTTAAAGGATCAAGGGATGGACAAAAACACCTCAGAAGTATTGAGAAGTACGAACTCTCTTTGGGCTTCTTATAAGATAATCGAAGGCTTGACAATCAAAGAAACACTCAGTTATGATTTTATCGACAATCAGTCTACGACTTACTGGCCGATGAACTCTAATAACGGTGAGGCTTACAATGGTTTGATGATTAAATATCCGTATCAACACCACAATATCTATTCATCTACAGTATTGAATTATACCAATACATTTGCTGACAAGCATAATTTGGATGTTTTGGTTGGTTGGGATGTAGACGACAGAAGAGAACAATTTGTCCAGGCTGTCGGTGCCAACTATCCGCACGATAAATTACCTGAACTTGGTAATACATCGGAACCGATGACTGCTTCATCTGGATATAGTGAAGATCACTTGTTATCTTTACTTTCCCGTGTAAATTACGATTATGACGACAAGTATTACATTTCTGCAAACTATCGTCGTGACGGTAGCTCAAGATTAGGAGCAAACAAACGTTGGGGTAACTTCTGGTCTGTTTCTGCTGCTTGGAGATTGAGCCAGGAAGCTTTCATGAAAAATTTGACTTATGTGGATGACTTGAAGCTGAGAGTTTCTTATGGTATAAATGGTACTTTGCCTTCTAAGTTCTATTCACATTTAAGCTTGTTCGGTTATGGCTATAACTATCAGGATCAACCGGGATCTGCTCCTACGACTATTCCTAATCCGGATCTGGGATGGGAAAAGAATGAGAACTTCAATATCGGTTTCGATGCCAGACTGTTCGGTCGTTTAAGTGTTGCATTCGATTTCTATAATCGTGAAACAAAAGACTTGTTGCAAGATGTTCCGGTTTCTATGACTACTGGTTTCAAGAATACATTGAAAAACGTAGGTGCTATGAATAACCGTGGTATTGAATTGGATATCAACTATGACGTATTCAATGAAACAGCTGTAAAATGGTCTACAGGTCTTGTTTTGTCTCATAACAAAAATAAGGTCAGCAAACTGTATGGAGGAAAAGACATCATTAACGGAACTTCCATCTTGAGAGAAGGAGAATCTTATTATTCTTGGTGGAGTCGTGAATGGGCCGGCGTTGATCCTCAAACAGGTGAAGAACAGTGGGTATTGAACTCTAAAAACGAAGATGGAACTATTAATCGTGGATTGACTAAAGATCCGTCACAGGCTCAGCGTGTTATTATCGGAAAACCGGATCCTAAAGTAACCGGAGGATGGAGAAATAACGTTTCTTGGAAGGGCTTGGATTTAAGTGCTTTATTTTCATTCTCTTTAGGTGGACATATCATGGATGATCCTGCGCTGCTGTATACAGATACAGATGGTGAAACAGCATATCAGTCCATTGGTATCCAGCAGTTAGACAGATGGCAAAAACCAGGCGACATTACAGATGTTCCGAGACGTGTCAATAACTACCAATATGCTCGTTACGGAAGTTCTCGTCATATGAAGAGTTCAAATCACCTTCGTCTGAAGACTGTGACATTATCTTATAATTTGCCGTCAAAATGGATGCAGGCTGCCGGAATGAGAAATGTTAGAATCTTCGCTTCTGGTAATAACTTGCTGACATGGGCTGCTTATAAGAATATTGATCCGGAACAGCCGGTTAATGGTGTGGCCACTTGGGCATTACCGAACTTGAAATCAGTAACATTTGGTATTGAAATCGGATTGTAATCCGGAATTCGTTTTACTATAAATAATAACAATGATGAATAGACTAAATATAAAATCTATATTTGCTGCTGTGGCAATTGCTTCAGTAACATTTACATCTTGTGATGGATATCTGGAAACTTTCCCTTCAGATTCATTAG
>DXRF01000224.1 GCA_019411205.1 Parabacteroides sp.
GGCAGCGTCAGATGTGTATAAGAGACAGGAGTAACTGATAATTTAAAAGAAATTTTGTTGTTTTGATGATAATCAAACCTTTGTTGTTTTAAAAACAAAACATATAGACTATGAAAAATGCGATAGACACTCCATGGGAATAAATGATACATCGAACTTATAGGGGCAGGGCTTTGCTCTGTCCGGATATTATTGTCTAATTCTTTTACAGCAGTGTCTAATTTTTTGACATCTGATAAAATCTTCTTCTTTTCTAATATTCTGTTATATAGCGTATTGAATGTTTTGGCACGCTCTTTGCACTTTATCAGGTAGAAAATAATATAGCAATGAAAAAGATCATATTTATAACAGTACTTTTTTTTGTCCTGGCAGCCTCAGTAATGGCGCAGGATAAAATATGGAGTTTGGACGATTGCATGCGCTATGCGGTGGAGAACAGCCCGAAGGTAAAGCAGCAGCTTTATACCAATAATACGTATAAGGCCGAACATCAGTCCGCCATCGCTTCTTTTTTGCCTTCGATCAGTACGCAAGTGGATGCGCAGTATCGGTTTGGACGTTCTGTAGACCCGGAAACGAATACCTATGTAAATACTTCTACTTTTAATAACGGTTATGGAGCCTATGCTTCTTTGCCTCTTTTCAAAGGTGGGCAGTTGATAAACCAATGGCGGCTGGCAAATGTGAACCGCCATATGGGAAGGAATGATCTGCAGAAGCAGAAAGATGATCTGGCAATCAGTATTATGGATGCATTTATTACGGTTGTCTATTATCAGGGGCTGGTGAAGATGTGTTCCGAGAAATTGGAAGATAGCCAGCGTCTTTTATACAAAACGCGTCGCCAGGAAGAATTGGGTTTGAAAGGAAAAGCCGATGTTGCCCAGATCGAATCACAGGTTGCCGGTGACGATTACAATCTGACGCATCAGCAGAATTTATATAATACGGCGATGATGACCTTGAAGAACGCGATGAACTATCCGTCGGATTTGTCTCTTGATGTCGATACGGTTGTTCCTCCCGTACAGGAAATATTGGCTGAGGAATCTGTCGGTGCCATTCAAGACTATGCTATGGCAAACAACCCGACTGCCTTACAGGCTGCTTTTCAAGTGAAAACCAGTAAAATGAATTACTTGATAATGAAAGGCCAATTACTTCCCACTCTTTCGCTCCAAGCCGGTATCAGCACCAGTTACTTCGAAAACTTGAAATCGGAGAATGCTCCTGCCGCTTTTAAAAATCAGTTTAGGAATAATCGCGGGGAATATATCTATTTTAGTTTTAGTTTCCCTTTGTTTGACGGCCTGTCTCGGATAACCAATATGCGTCGTGCTCGTAACAATGTCCGGATCGCTTATGAAAAGCAAACCGAAACGCTTCGGCAGTTGCAGAAAGATGTTGAGCAAGCCGTTCTCGATCGGGAGGGCTATGCTAAAGAAACGATCCAGATGGAGAAGAAAGTAAAGGCTGATGCTTTGGCTTATCAGGTCACCCTGCGCAAATATGAGGAAGGGCTGATGAGTCCGCTTGATGTGCAGACAAATGCAACGACTTTGCTAAATTCAAAGGCTGATCTTTTACAGAGGCGTTTGTTGTACACAATGAAATGCCGTCAGGTTGATTATTATAAAGGATTACCGTTGATAGTTGAAAATTGATAGTTGAAGAAATAAAAAAACATACAATCATGGATATACAGTTAGAAAAAAAGAAAGGTCTTCAAAAGAAGCATATTCCTTATGTAGCAGGTGGCGCTTTTTTCTTGATTTTGGTGGGGTGGATTGTTTTCGGTGATCACGCTTCGACTTTGAAAGTGGATGCCCGCGGTGTCAATATAGGGAATGTAACGAAAGAGCAGTTTAACGATTTTCTCCGTGTGAACGGTCAGGTACAGCCCATTACGGTTGTGCAGCTCAGCCCGGAAGAAGGTGGTATCGTACAGGAAAAAGTAGTAGAAGAAGGGGCACAGGTGAAGAAAGGGGATGTGATCATTCGTCTTTCCAATTCAAATCTCGACCTGCAGATATTGGATGCTGAGGCTCAGTTGGCGGAAAAGCAGAACTTCCTTCGTAATACACAGGTAACGATGGAACAGGATAAATTGAACAATCAGTTAGAAAAGGCACAGCTGGATGTTGATATGACGCGCTATCGCCGTGCTTATAATCAGCAGAAAAAGTTGTATGAGGAAAACTTGATTGCAAAGGAAGAATTCCTAAAAGCAAAAGAAGACTATGAATTGGCAACCAAGAAATATGATCTGGTAGTCGAACGTTTACGCCAAGATTCGATCTCTCGTACGATCCAGATGGACGAAATGGAAACCAGTTTGTCCAATATGCGTAAAAATATTGCTCTAGTACATGAACGCAAGGAGCATTTGAATGTCCGCTCGCAGATTGACGGTGAATTGGGGTTGTTGGATGTCGTGCTGGGACAGAATGTTTCGGCCGGACAGAAGATCGGACAGATAAACGACCTGTCGGACTATAAGATCGAGGCTCTGATCGACGAACATTATATCGACCGGGTGAAAAAAGGATTGTCTGCTACATTCGAACGCCAGGGTTCGGATTTTGAATTGAGCGTCCGCAAAGTCTATCCGGAAGTGCGCGACGGTAAGTTCCGTACGGATTTCGTCTTCACGGGCGAACGTCCGGACAATATCCGCAGCGGACAAACCTATTATATCAATCTGGAACTCGGACAACCGACGGAAAGTATTATCATCCCGCGCGGAACCTTCTTCCAGAGTACAGGCGGCAGTTGGATATTCGTTCTAGACAAAGACGGTAAGAAAGCATATCGCCGCAAGATCAAAATCGGTCGCCAGAACCCACAGTATTACGAAATTATTGACGGTCTGGAAGCTGGTGAAAAAGTAATTGTTTCCAGCTATGAAAGCTATAAGGACAATGAGGTGCTGGTACTCGAATAGATAGTTGCCGAATGAACTGATTGTAACCGAACATGAGCGAGAAATCAAAGACAAATAGAGCAGTCACTTCTGCAAATACTAGAGCAGAAGTGACGTAGAGAAGAAACTTTTGTGTTCAGGCCTATAATGCCTGTTGTATCTTTTCCGTTCCTTTGCGGAAGTCTTCCATGATTTCTTTCATTATTTCGGCTACGGTCTGCGTTTCGCGGAATAGGGATGCTACTTGTCCGATTTCCAATTCGCCTTCTTGTAGATCACCTTCGAAAATGCCTTTCTTGGCGCGGCCTTTTCCTAACAGTTCTTTCATTTCCTCGACAGACGCGCCACGGGCTTCGGCCTCTTCGACGGCTGTTGTGAAACTTCCTTTTACCAGACGGGTGGGAGAGAGTTTCTTCAGCAAAAGCTTCGTGTCTCCTTCGTTCAGGCTGAGGCACAGTTGTTTGAATTTCTCGTGTGCAGAGCTTTCTTCCGTCAGGGCGAAACGGGTACCGATCTGAACCCCTTCGGCTCCGAGAGCGAAAGTCGCCAGCATGGCGCTACCTGTTCCAATACCACCGGCAGCCATCAATGGGAGAGACGTGGCGCGGCGTACGGCTGGTATCAGGCAAAGAGTAGTTGTCTCTTCTCGCCCGTTATGTCCGCCAGCTTCAAAACCTTCGGCGACGATGGCATCGACGCCGGCCTGCTCGCATTTGATAGCAAACTTGGAGCTGCTGACAACGTGTGCGACTTTCATCCCGTGTTCTTTCAAAAAACTCGTCCAAGTTTTAGGATTGCCGGCTGAAGTGAAAACAATCTTTATACCTTCTTCCACCAATATATTCATCAGAGCATCGATTTCCGGATACATTAAAGGAACGTTCACCCCAAAAGGTTTGTCGGTGGCCACTTGGCATTTACGGATATGTTCGCGTAAAACTTCAGGGTGCATGGAGCCGGCACCGATCAGGCCTAGACCGCCTGCATTGCTGACTGCCGAAGCGAGCCGCCAACCGCTGCACCAAACCATTCCACCTTGTATAATCGGGTATTGAATACCGAAAAGTTGACAAATTCTATTCATATTCATCTTTTATTTGATTCATACTGATTGCAATATTAATGAAAATATGCCGCTTTTCCTCATCGGCTTCGCTCTTTTGTTATTTATCACAAGTTTTAAGTAAAAACTATTATAATCTAATACACAAATCGGTAAACGATATTTAGTTTAATTACATACCTTTGCAGTCAGAACAAATTAATAATTACAAACATGAACAAAACACTTATGGCAGCCGGACTGGCTGTTGTTTTAGGAGCATGTAACTCATCAAAGAAGAGTGATGTGGCGGATGCTTCCATCATGAATCCATTCTTTACCGAGTACACGACACCGTTCGGAGTTCCTCCTTTTGAACAAATCAAAGCAGAACATTACAAACCTGCTTTTCTGAAAGGAATGGAGGAACAAACAGCAGAAGTAGAGGCGATTGTAAACAATCCTGATGAAGCTACTTTCGAGAATACGATTGCTGCACTGGACCGTAGCGGGGAACTGCTCATGAAGGTCGCTTATGCTTTCAGCGGTCAGGCGAGCGTCAATACGAACGATGAGATTCAGGCTCTTGAACAGGAGCTTTCGCCGTTACTCTCCAAGCATAGCGACGATATCAGCTTGAATCCTAAACTTTTTGCTCGTGTGAAGTCAGTATATGAAAATCAGGCAAAGTTGAATCTGGACAAGGAACAGAAAAAACTACTTGAAGAAACTTATAAAGGGTTTGTCCGGGGAGGTGCCAACTTGGATGCCGGCAAACAGGCGGAACTTCGTAGACTGAACGAACAAATCTCTATGTTGGAATTGACCTTCGGACAGAACTCATTGAAAGAGACAAATGCTTTCCAGCTCGTGGTCGATAAGAAAGAAGACCTGTCTGGCCTGCCCGAAACATTGATTGCCGCCGCCGCTGCTACGGCTAAAGAGGCTGGAATGGACGGGAAGTGGATTTTCACGTTGTATAATCCGAGTGTGATGCCTTTCCTGCAATATGCAGACAATCGTGTCTTGCGTGAGAAAATCTATAATGCCTATGTCTGTCGTGGTAATAACAACAATGCAAATGACAATAAGGACGTGATCAAGAAGCTGGTTGCTGCCCGTTTGGAAAAAGCCAGATTGTTAGGTTATGAAGACTTTGCCGCATATGTGCTGGAAGAAAACATGGCGAAAAACGAAAAAAATGTCTACGATTTGTTGAACAAGATCTGGGCTCCTGCTCTAGTAAAAGCGAAGGAAGAACTGGCGGATATCAATCCAGAGATCAAGAAAGAAGGAGGTAACTTCCTGTCTCTTATACACATC
>DXRF01000225.1:0-3655 GCA_019411205.1 Parabacteroides sp.
ACATTAAATAGAGTAATATCCAATTGTCAATTATCAATTGTCAATTGTCAATTCAATGAAGGGTATGGAGAAACATAAGATAACCGGTTCGGAGGCTTTGCTGAAGTCACTGATTGCTGAAGGAGTAGATACGATCTTCGGTTATCCTGGCGGACAGGCGATTCCTATTTATGATAGTTTGTACGATTACAGGGATAAATTGAAACATGTTCTGGTACGTCACGAACAAGGGGCAACGCATGCAGCACAGGGGTATGCTCGCGTATCCGGTAAAGTAGGAGTGACGTTGGTTACCTCAGGACCAGGCGCAACGAATACCATCACCGGCATTGCTGATGCTCTGATGGACAGTACGCCTATGGTGGTTATCGCCGGACAGGTGCCTTCTCCATTGCTCGGGACCGATGCTTTCCAGGAAGTAGATGTGATCGGTATTACGCAACCGATCACTAAATGGGCTTACCAGATTCGCAAGCCGGAAGAGATTGCGTGGGCTGTTTCACGTGCTTTCTATATCGCTTCTACCGGACGTCCGGGACCTGTTGTGCTCGATTTGGCAAAAGACGCTCAAGTCGGATTGGTGGATTATGAATATAAGAAAGTGGATTATGTCCGCAGCTATCAGCCGGAACCGGATATCAACCAGGACCGGATCAAGGCAGCTGCCGCATTGATCAATAAAGCTGAGAAACCCTTCTGTCTGGTCGGTCAGGGTGTCTTGCTGGGAGGTGCCGAGGAAGAGTTGAAAGCGTTCCTGGTGAAGAATGACATTCCCGCCGGTTCAACTGTTCTCGGTCTGTCGGCATTGCCTTCTGATTTTCCTTTGAATAAGGGTATGCTCGGCATGCATGGTAATGTCGGCCCGAACAGGAAGACCAATGAATGCGACGTGCTGATCGCTATCGGTATGCGTTTCGACGATCGTGTCACTGGTGATTTGAAGACATACGCCAAACAGGCGAAAGTGATCCATTTGGATATCGATAACTCGGAGATCGGGAAGAATGTACCGGTCGATGTGAAAGTGCTTGGAAATGCCAAACGTACTATTCCTATGATAACAGCCTTGTTAGAAGAACGAAAACGTCCAGAGTGGAATGCGGAGTTCGAGCCGGATGCGCAGGAAGAGTATGAAAAGGTGATCGAAAAGGAACTGTGTCCGACAAGTGGTCAGTTGAGAATGGGCGAAGTCGTTCGAAAAGTTTCCGAGGCAACCGGCAACGATGCTATTTTAGTGACGGATGTCGGACAGAACCAGATGATGGGGGTTCGTTATTTCAAATATAAACGTACCCGCAGTGTGGTTACTTCAGGTGGCCTGGGAACAATGGGCTTTGGTCTTCCTGCCGCTATGGGGGCCAAGTTTGGTGCGCCTGACCGTACGGTCTGTTTCTTTACCGGTGACGGCGGGATGCAGATGACGATTCAGGAGTTGGGAACCATCATGCAGGAAAAACTGAACGTGAAAATCATTATTCTCAATAATAATTTCTTAGGAATGGTACGCCAGTGGCAGGAGTTGTTTTTCCACGAACGTTATTCGAATACGGTCATGGAAAATCCAGATTTTGTTGCGATCGCGAAAGCGTACGGTATTGCCAGCCGTGCCGTGGAAAAACGGGAGGAACTGGATGAGGCAATTGCCGAGATGTTGAACCATGACGGAGCGTATGTGTTGGTCGCCAATGTAGAAACGTGTGGTATGGTTTATCCGATGGTTCCTGCCGGAGGAAGTGTGACAAACATGATATTAGGAGATAAGTAAGGAGGTGAAGCCATGACAACAAAAAAATTATATACCGTTATTATCTTTTCAGAGAATACAGTAGGTCTTCTGAACCAGATTACGATTATCTTTACGCGCCGACAGTTGAATATCGAGACGCTTTCCGTTTCACCTTCTGCCATACAGGGCATACACAAGTTTACGATCACAACATTTGCTGATGAAGATATGATCGACAAGGTCGTGAAACAGATCGACAAGCGGGTGGATATCCTGAAAGCTTATTATAATACGGATGAAGACTTGGTTTTCCAGGAGATTGCCCTTTATAAGTTGAGCACCGAGTTGTTTATCAAGATGGGTACGGTCGAGGATCTGATCCGCAAATATAATGCCCGTATTTTGGAAATGAACGAAACGTGTGTCGTTCTCGAAAAGAGCGGGCATTACGATGAGACGCAAGCCCTTTTCAAGGAGTTGAGTGAAACGATCGGTGTCTTGCAGTTCATCCGTTCCGGTCGTGTTGCAATCACAAAAAGCCGTGTCGAACGTTTGAGCGACATGCTGGCTGAAATGGAACGTAAGTTACAAGAAAAACAAAACGGACAACAATAACGTACGGGCGGTTTGAGGGCCGTTCCGGCAAAAGCATAGAATTATGGACAAAAACAAAATAGGAGAATTTCATTTCGTCACAGAACCGTATCTGTTGGATTTTCGCGGACGTGTTACGATCCCGATGATTGGGAATTACCTGATACATGTCGCATCCAGCCATGCTGCCGAACGAGGATTCGGTTTCAATGATATGTCGGAACGGCATACGGCCTGGGTCCTTTCCCGCTTGGCAATTGAAATGATAGAATATCCTGCCATGTCTGAACCCATAACTCTTTATACCTGGGTGGACGAAGTCGGCCGCCTCTTTACCAGCCGTTGTTTCGAACTGGTGGACGCTGGCGGTAAGACATTCGGCTATGCACGCTCTATTTGGGCAGCTATTGATGTGGAAACACGCCGGCCGACCTTATTGGACATTGCCGGATTGAGCGCTTATGTCACGGATCGTCCCTGTCCGATTGAAAAGCCAGGAAAGATTGTGGCTGTGGAGAATGATACGGAAGGAATCCCATATATCATTAAGTACAGCGATCTTGATATTAACGGGCATTTGAACAGCATTAAATATATGGAACATCTCTTGGATCTGTTCGATCTGGACCTGTTCAAAACAAAAGATATCAAACGTTTCGAAATCGCCTACCAGTCCGAAGGCAAGTATGGGATGGAGCTCATGTTGCATAAGAAGGAGGCTGATACCGGAAAGTACGATATGGCAATCTGTAACGAAGGCAAAGCGATTTGCCGTGCCGCCGTTACATGGAAATAGAAACAACTATATTAAATACATTTTAAAATAAAAAGAAAATGGCAGTAATGAATTTTGGCGGTGTTGACGAAAACGTAGTAACCCGCGAAGAATTTCCGTTGGAAAAGGCAAGAGAAGTATTGAAAGATGAAGTAATTGCAGTTATCGGTTACGGTGTTCAGGGGCCTGGACAGAGCTTGAACTTACGTGACAACGGTTTCAATGTGATCGTAGGGCAACGTCCGGGTAAGACGTACGACAAGGCTGTTGCCGACGGTTGGGTGCCGGGTGAAACATTGTTCGGTATCGAAGAAGCTTGTGAAAAAGCAACCATCATACAGGTACTGCTTTCCGACGCCGCTCAGATCGAATGCTGGCCGCGCATCAAGAAATACCTGACTCCGGGCAAGGCGTTGTATTTCTCCCACGGTTTCGCTATCACTTACAAGGAACGTACCAATATTATCCCTCCTGCTGATGTCGATGTGATCCTGGTCGCTCCGAAGGGTTCCGGTACTTCGTTGCGCCGTATGTTCCTGCAGGGACGGGGTCTGAACTCC
>DXRF01000225.1:3701-5278 GCA_019411205.1 Parabacteroides sp.
GCAATCTTCCAGGATGCTACCGGCAAAGCCTGGGAGCGTGTAATCGCTTTAGGTATCGGCGTAGGTTCCGGTTATCTGTTTGAAACGACATTCAAGAAGGAAGTTTATTCCGACTTGACCGGTGAACGTGGTACTTTGATGGGGGCTATCCAGGGCTTGTTGTTGGCTCAATATGAGACATTGCGTGAAAACGGCCACGAACCTTCTGAAGCATTCAATGAAACAGTGGAAGAACTGACTCAGTCTTTGATGCCGTTGTTTGCAGAAAATGGTATGGACTGGATGTATGCGAACTGTTCGACTACTGCACAGCGTGGTGCTTTGGATTGGATGGGTCCGTTCCACGATGCAGTCAAGCCAGTATTTGAGAAATTATACCGGGAGGTTGCCTGCGGTAACGAAGCACAGCGTTCTATTGATACGAACAGCAAACCGGATTATCGTGAAGGTTTGGAAAAAGAACTGGCAGCATTGCGTGAAAGCGAAATGTGGCGTGCTGGTGCAGTCGTTCGCAAATTGCGCCCGGAAAACAATTGATAGACATAGTCTTTTTTGTTAGAGTGCATAAGGAAAGCGACAATTCGGTATGAATTGTCGCTTTTTTAATAAAATGTATCATTTCGATAAGGGATCTTTGAATAGTAATCGATATTTTCGTAGCAGGAAATCCAAAATTTAATTGCTTAAATATTATATCATGAAAAAAATCCAAGTTTTAGTAGTGCTGTTATGGCTGTCTGTTTGCCTTGCTGGAGCAGTAGAGTCGAAGATTCGGTTGGTGCATGGTCCTTATTTACAGAATCTGGGGCCTGATGAAGTGACGATCGTGTGGTTGTCGGATAAACCTTCTGTTGGTTGGGTGGAGTTGGCGCCGGATGATGATACGAACTTTTATGCTATCGAACGTCCCAAATATTATGATGCCCGTAACGGAGTAAAGAATACTTCTACGATCCATACCGTGAAGATTAAAGGACTTAAACCAGGGACGAACTACCGTTATCGTGTCTTCGTACAGGAAGTATTGAGCCACATCGGACATAAGATCATCTATGGGAATTATGCCTCGACTGATGTTTACTCTAAAAAACCGTTAGTGTTCAAGACTAGCGATCCAGCGGATAATTCCGCTTCATTTGCGATGGTGAATGATATACATGGCAAGAATGACGTACTGACGAACCTGGTTTCCAAATGTGATCTGAAAAAGACAGACTTCTTCCTTTTCAACGGTGATATGGTGTCGGTCTTCAATGAGGAAAATCATATCTTCGATGGTTTTATGGATACGGCGACCAAGCTGTTCGCTTCTGAAATTCCGATGTACTATACAAGGGGTAACCATGAAACACGTGGTGCTTTTGCGACTGAGTTCCAGCGCTATTTTTCTCCGAAAGAAGAAAATATCTACTACACGTTCCGGCAAGGTCCGATCTGTTTCGTGATTCTTGATACGGGAGAGGATAAACCGGATTCTGATATCGAATATGCCGGTATAACAGTTTATGACGAATACCGGACAGAACAGGCTGAATGGTTACGCCAAGTACTGGATAGTAAAGAATATAAGGAAGCGC
>DXRF01000226.1 GCA_019411205.1 Parabacteroides sp.
AACATGTTCAAAATACTTATATCGGGGAGAAAGATTGCCGGTTATGGATGAAAAGCGAAAGAGGTCATAAATCCCCGGTTATTGGATCATTTGTTAGCTATATCATTCTTAGTTCGATAGCTTTTTACATACGATTTAATTTATTGTGTTAAAGAACGGAATGCTAACATTTACTTTAAATAAAATGGAAAGTTTAGCTATTGTGCTATAATTACTTTTCGTATCTTCACCGAAAATAAATTTTGATTCTACGTTTTTTAAATCATTAAGTTGCTGGAAATATGGTAATAGCTTATTTAAGAGTAGGAACTTCAAACAAAGAATTTCTGGAAGAGCAGAAAGATGAGATTAAACGCTATGCTTCGGATCATGATATGAATATCGATAAGTGGGTTACAGATATCATAGCCGACAAAGCGAGAGAAGAAGAACGTAATCTTGCTAGGGTACTGGACCGTATGCAAGAAGGCGATAGCCTGATCTTTTCGGATATTTCCCGCTTGGGACGAACTTTGTCGGAAGTCATGGAGATTATGGGCCGCTGCATGGAAAAAGGCGTTCAGATCTATAGTATAAGAGACCGGTATATCCTGGATCAGGCATTGAACTTGCCGGTTATGGGAAACGTGTTCAGGCTGGTGACGGAGATCGAACACAGTTTGATGTCAACCCGTACCAAAGAGGCCTTGAATCATAAAAAGAGTACGGGAGGCCCATTAGGGCGTCCGAAAGGATCAGCTGCAAAACAGTCTTTCCTGGATGCGAATAAAGAAGAGGTGATCAGCATGCTCGAACGCGGAGACACCGTTTTCGAAATTTGTAAACATTTTAATGTTTCCAGAAATACTTATTATATGTTCAAACGGAACTACGGACTCTAAAACCAGTCCTTTTTCCGCATGTATAGCCAGATTGAAATTGCTGTCAGCAGCATGAGAGACCAAGCTATGCCATACCCGTATTGCCAGTCCAATTCCGGCATCGTTTTGAAGTTCATTCCCCATATACCGGCCAGGAATGTCAGTGGGATGAAGATTGTGGAGACGATTGTCAGGCGCTTCATGATCGCATTCATGCGCAGGTCATTATTGGAGATGTAGAGATCGACCAGGGAGGATATGATTTCCCGACAGCTCTCGGTTGTTTGGATGATGAACTGTAACTGGTCGGATAAGTCGTTATAGATGGGAAGGATGTCGGGGCTTATGATCCCGTTTTCGGTGCGCAGCAGTTTGGCAAATTGCTCTTTCAGCGGTTGACTGTTTTTGCGGATAATCATATATTCTTTCCGGCGTTGCTGGATAAGCAGCCCCATATTGCCCTGGTCGTTTTTGATATCAAGCAGGGTCTCTTCTATATCCTCAAGCATTTCCTCTACTTTGGAGGCCGATTCCACTAAATTAGCAATGATTGTATTTAAAAGGAATGCCAGGAGCAGTCCGCTGTTTTTCCGGCGGATATTCAGCATATTGGATTCGATGGCTTTGTAGGCGTTTTCGAATACCGGATTGTTGCTTTCCGTGAAGCTGATGACCACGTTTCCCGTGATCAGGATGCTGATATGTTCGGAGTTGATTTCCATATTGGTATCGTAGTAGGAAGAATTGAGTACGATAAGCATATGTTTGTCGTACTCTTCTATCTTGACTACGTGCTGGGGAGTCAGAATGTCTTTGGCGTCCAGGTTATGCATCCCGAATTCGTTGACGATACGCGTGATCGCTTCCGAATCAGTCAGACCGCTAACCTGGAACCAGTTGATGCTGCTTTTGTCGACAAACTTTTTAAATGACGTTTCGTTTGCCTTGATCTCCCGTGTGTGCAGACTGTCGGCATTGTACTGTGTGAGGCTGATCCGGGTAACGGTATCATGCTCGCCGGCATAGAAATATCGGTCGGCAAGATGCCGGTTCGAAATATGCTTGCGCTTGTGTGGATGTACATATTCTCTTCGCCTCATATCTGTTTGCCTTTATTCGAGTTCCACAACCGTAATGCCTGCACCTCCGAATTGGACATGTTCGTCGTGATACTGGCGGACGCCCGGAACGGTGTGCAGGTAATCGCGTATTAGTTGGCGAAGTATGCCTGTCCCTGTTCCGTGTAGAATGCGGATGCGGGCGGCACCTACCTGTATGGCATCGTCCACAAAATAGGTGACAGTCTGTAGAGCTTCGTCCCCTCTCATACCTCTAACATCTATCTCCTGCTTGAAGTTCAATTTCTTTTCATGCATATCGTCTGCCGTCTGGACACTGACGAAAGTGCTTTTCTGGATTTCTTTCTTGATCTGTCCTTTGCTGACCTTCTCCAATTGTTCCAACTTGACCGTACTTTTGATCATGCCGAATGCTACGACCGCCTGCTTTCCCTGAACTTCCATAACGGTTCCGGCTGAAACCTGTCCTTTGAGGCGGACGTTGTCACCCACTTCTATGACATCGCGGTTGAAAACCTGTTTGGAA
This sequence comes from Parabacteroides sp., assembly GCA_019411205.1. Taxonomy (GTDB): domain Bacteria; phylum Bacteroidota; class Bacteroidia; order Bacteroidales; family Tannerellaceae; genus Parabacteroides. The sequence goes on from DXRF01000226.1 coordinate 2,466, forward strand.
GTCGGTGCGTTTTGTTTTTGCTTTTTACGTTCTTTGCGTTCCTGCAACTTAGCCATTTTGCGGGCGATCTTGTCGTCCTCTTCTTCGGCTGCTATCACAGATGCCTTAAATTCTTCCAGGGCTTTGCGGGCGAGTTTGGTCTGTTCCTTTTCCGCCTGCGCCTCTTTGATTTCGCGGATCGTATTTTCGATCTTTGCGTTGGCTTCGGAAAGGATGCGCTGTGCCTCTTCCTTGGCGTTGCGCATGATCTCTTTCCGTTGTTTGTTTACGGCTTCCAGATCCTGCTCGTAACGGGCGGTAATATCTTCCAGTTTCTTTTCCTGCTGGCGGATATTCTGCCGCTTGCTTTCCCAGTAGCGTTTGTCGCGAACGATATCCTGAAGGTACTTGTCCATATTGATATAGTCGGAACCTACTTTGGTTGCCGCATCGGCAATGACATCTTCCGGCAGGCCGATCTTCCGGGCGATCTCGACGGCGAAGGAACTTCCCGGATTGCCGATCGACAGCTTAAAGAGCGGTTGCATCAGGTGGCGGTCATAGAGCATGGCGCCATTGACGATCCCTTCCGTGTCTTCTGCAAAATGCTTCAGGTTCTGGTAGTGGGTCGTGATAATGCCATAGCTGTGGTTCCGGTTGAAACGATCCAACAGGGCTTCGGCAATCGCACCGCCGATCTGTGGTTCCGTACCACTACCGAACTCATCGATCAGGAGTAATGTCTTATTATTGCAGTTCTTGACGAAGAATTTCATGTTCGTCAGGTGTGAACTGTAGGTACTCAGGTCGTTTTCGATACTTTGTTCATCTCCGATGTCGATAAACAGGTTTTCGAACAATCCCGTCTTCGAACTTTCATATACGGGAATCAACAGGCCGCATTGCAACATATATTGCAACAATCCGACCGTTTTCAGGCAAACGGATTTGCCACCCGCGTTCGGCCCGGAGATAATCAGCAGACGCTTTTTCTCTTCCAGAAGAATATCCAGCGGTACGATCTGCTTGTTTTGTTTCTGCAATGAGAGGAAGAGCAGGGGATGTGCGGCGCGTATCCAGTCGATCTGCTGTTTGTCCTCGACGACCGGTTTTATTCCGTTTACCTGCTCGGCAAACAATGCTTTAGCGCGGATGAAGTCGATCTCGGCCAGAAACTCATAAGATTGCAAGATGTCGGGTACTAACGGGCGGATGAAGTTTGTAAATTCCGTTAGGATCTTCATGATCTCCCGACGTTCGTCACCTTCCAGTTCGCGGATGCGGTTGTTTGCCTCTACGACGACTTCCGGCTCGATAAAAACGGTCTTGCCGCTGGCCGATTCATCGTGTACGATCCCTTTGATTTTCCGCTTGAAAGCCGGAGCGACCGGGATCATCAGACGTCCGTCGCGCATGGTGGGAGTAATATCTTTATCTACTACGCCCTCCGATTGAGCGGCACGTAATATCGACTGCAAGCTGCGGGAGATACCGCTCATGGTGGCCGTGATCTCTTTTCGTATCTGTGCCAGTGTAGGAGAGGCATTGTCTTTCACCCGTCCGAACTTGTCGAGTATTGCATCGATCTTCCCGATCAGTTGCGGGAATACCAGGATATCACCGGCAAGGGCGGTCAATGCCGGATACTTGATCTCTTCTCCCTCTTCCTGAGAAGGGCGAAAGAAACGGATAATGTCGTTGATTGTCTGGAGCGAACGTTTTAGGTCGAATAGCTCTTTTTCATCCAGCCAAGTTCCTTCGGGGCGTATCCGCTTCAACGAATAACGCACATCGAAAAAATAACTGGCGGGAAACTCGTCTTCTCCATGCAGGATGCGGACAAATTCGTCGGTCTGTTCCAGACGTTGGGTTACGGTTTGATAATCGGCAGAGAATCCCATCTCTGCTACCCGTTCTTCTCCGAGCGGGCTTAAACATTTTTCTGAAATTAAACGGCGGACTTTATCGAAGCCCGTTTTCTGTTCGAAATTTTGCGGATATATCACGTTCTTGTAAATGCTTTATTTTACTTCGACTGTCACGGACCGGCGAATGGTCGGACGGACGATGATTTCCATTTTGTTCTTACCCCTTTTGATATCGAACGTACAGGCATTGTTGCCGGATGGGTTGATATACGGGGCGTAATAATATAAATATGAATAGGCTGCCTTGTTACCGGGTTTCTGGATCGCATCGGCTACTTGCGGGTATTTGAATGTGTCCCAGAACATACAACGTTTGAAGCCGTTGGCGTCCGTAAACTGAGTTTTCGGATCGCGGTATTTCATCGTGTTGGTAATAAATCCTTTGTAAGCAGCGGAAAACTCCTCTGCCGTGTGATTCATTTTCTGGTCGTTGACTTTCTCTACAATATCACGAGGGCGTAATCCGGCTGCATAGGCAGGCGAGTTCTTATCGACATCTGCGATCTGTTCCATACGGTCGATGTCGTAACTCAGCCCCGTGTAGTTGTAGGTTTTCTGATTGACCTTAAACGGCACATTGCGCTGATATTTGACATACGGATATTGCATGCACATCAACGGTGCATGGATACGGGCATATTCATCCAGGCGGTATGAATCTTCCAACAGTTCGTTTGCTTCGCATTCCCACAGGATACGGCCCGGTACGTCACGCTGGTCGATCAGGCGAAAACCGAACTGTAGCAGATACTCCGCTTCTGCTTCTGCAGACATCGAGTTCAGGAACGGGAATGTCTCCATCTTGCTGTGATTGAAGTTGTAGCGATAGATCGGTTCTTTTTCGACCAGAATCTTGTTAGCTCCTTTATAGTTCGGATTCTTGTCGAAGA
>DXRF01000227.1 GCA_019411205.1 Parabacteroides sp.
GGGAGCATGCCGTGTAGGACTTACCCGGGTGCAAAAGTAGATATTATTTTTTACAATGCAAGCGTTTTCTGCTGGCTTGAGTGTTATTTGTTTGTAAGTGGTTGGAAACCTTTTGTTTTTAGATATGTTAAAAAATATATACAAGGTGCGTATGCAGTCTGCAAAGGAAGTTTGTTTGTTATTTTTGATAGTGAGAACAGAGTGTTGGTGGGAAATAGGTGCGTAAAAAATATGGTTCTTGCCACTAATTCTTCTTTCCTGCTATTGAAATTCTATTTTGATGGGGTAGTAGTGGTCTATTGGGTAGTATTTAGGATGGGGTGAGGGGGCTTGTTTGTGAGGTGGGATATTTCGGATTTCTAAATAATCTTGTACCTTTGCAACCAAATTCAAAAATCAAAAACACTATTTACAATGGGTGGTTTTTTCGGAACTATTTCTAAGTCGGCCTGTTCAACTGATTTATTCTATGGCACCGACTATAATTCTCATCTGGGAACCCGGCGCGGTGGTATGGCTACATACGATAAGGAAGCCGGTTTCACACGTTCGATTCACAATCTGGAAAGTTCTTATTTTCGTACAAAGTTCGAGCCTGCTCTCGACAAGTTTGTGGGAAATGCCGGAATCGGTATCATCAGCGATACGGATGCGCAGCCGATCGTCATCAACTCCCATCTCGGTAAGTTCGCCATCGTGACGGTTGCCAAGATCAATAACATCGAGGAATTGGAACAGGATTTGCTGAAAGCGAATATGCACTTCTCCGAACTGAGTTCAGGCAAGACGAACCAGACTGAACTGATAGCGTTGCTGATTACGCAGGGGAAGGATTTTGTTGAAGGCATTGAAAATGTCTACGATCGGATCAAAGGTTCCTGTTCCATGTTGCTGCTGACGGAAGACGGTATCATCGTGGCCCGTGACAAGTGGGGGCGTACGCCTATTATTATAGGTAAGAAAGACGGAGCCTATGCCGCTACCAGCGAATCGAGCAGTTTGCCTAACTTGGATTATGAAATAGACCGATTTGTCGGGCCGGGCGAAATCCTCCGTTTGCGTGCCGACAGCATCGAGCAGATGCGCCAGCCGAACGAGCAGATGCAGGTTTGCTCTTTCCTTTGGGTTTATTACGGTTTCCCGGTTTCTTGTTACGAAGGCAGGAATGTTGAGGATGTCCGTTTCCAAAGCGGTTACAAGATGGGAAAGAAGGACGAGAGCGAAGTGGATTGTGTTTGCGGTATCCCTGATTCGGGCGTAGGTATGGCTTTGGGATATGCCGAAGGTAAAGGAGCTCCTTACCATCGGGCGATAGCAAAATACACACCGACTTGGCCGCGTAGTTTCACTCCGGCCAATCAAGAGCTACGTTCGCTTGTTGCGAAAATGAAGTTGATCCCCAATCGGGCCATGCTGGAGGGGAAACGGATTCTGTTTTGTGATGACTCGATCGTGCGTGGGACGCAGCTTCGCGACAACGTGAAAATATTGTATGACTACGGGGCAAAAGAGGTACATATGCGCATTGCCTGTCCGCCTCTTATCTATGGTTGCCCGTTCCTTGGCTTTACTTCGTCGAAGAGTCCGCTCGAACTGATCACCCGCCGGATCATCAAGGAGTTGGAAGGAGACGAAAACAAGAACCTGGAGAAATATGCGACGACCGACTCGCCAGAATATCAAAAGATGGTGCAGATCATTGCCGACCGCTTCGGTTTGAGTTCGTTAAAGTTCAATACGCTGGAAACACTCATCGAGGCGATCGGATTACCGAAATGTAAAGTTTGTACGCATTGTTTCGACGGAAGCAGCTGTTTCTAAAGAGATATGATCGGATGAAATAAGGAAAATCATGTGCAGAAATGCACATGATTTTTTTGTTGTTAGTGACACTTTGTTTACTTTTATGGCTTGTAATATTAATGAAAAGCTTATGACTGTAACAGATAGATTTTTGAAGTATGTGACGTTCGACACGCAGTCGAGCGAAACCACAGGTGTGACTCCCAGTACGCCGGGACAGCGCGTGTTTGCCGAAGCGCTGGTGAAAGAGTTGGAAGAGATAGGATTGGAAGACATCACCCTCGATGACAAGAGCTACCTGATGGCTACCCTGCCTGCCAATACGGCGAAGGAAATTCCGGCAATCGGCTTTATCGCCCATTTGGATACCAGCCCCGATATGTCGGGTAAGGGTGTCGAACCGCGTATAGTGAACTACAAAGGGGGAGATATCGTGTTGTGTGCCGAAGAAAACGTGGTGCTTTCACCGCTTATGTTTCCCGAACTGAACGATTATAAGGAACAGGATATCATCGTGACCAACGGCAAGACCCTGTTGGGGGCAGATGATAAGGGAGGTGTGGCAGCCATCGTCGCCGCCATGAAATACCTGAAGGATCACCCGGAGATCGAACACGGCAAGATCCGTGTCGGGTTTACGCCCGATGAGGAGATCGGGGCAGGAGCCGACTATTTCGATGTCGAAAAGTTCGGTTGTGAATGGGCCTATACGATTGATGGTGGACAGATCGGTGAGTTGGAATACGAGAACTTCAATGCTGCCGGAGCCAAAGTCGTTTTCAAAGGGTTGAACGTACATCCTGGATATGCCAAGGGCAAGATGCTGAACGCCTCGTTGCTGGCGGTAGAGTTTGCCTCCTGGCTACCTGTCGTACAACGTCCTGAACATACGACCGGGTATGAAGGCTTTTTCCATCTGACTGGCATGAGCGGAACGGTTGAGGAGGCTTCCCTTTCTTATATCATACGTGACCATGTGCGCACCGCTTTCGAACAAAAGAAAGAGTTGTTGCATGAGTTGGTGAAGCGAATGAACGAGATGCATCCGGGTAGTACGACGCTTGAAATGCGCGACCAATATTACAATATGCGTGAAGTTGTCGAACCGAAGAAGTTCATCGTGGACTTGGCGTTCGATGCCATGAAGGAAGCCGGAGTCAAGCCGCTTGTGAAACCGATCCGCGGAGGAACGGACGGAGCGCGTCTTTCTTTCATGGGACTGCCTTGCCCGAATATCTTCGCGGGTGGGTTGAATTTCCACGGACGTTATGAATTCCTCCCGGTCAGGTCGCTTGAAAAGAGTATGGAAACGATCATTAAAATAGCAGAATTGTTAGTCAAAGGTAATTATACATCATAAATCACAAATCATAAATCATGAAAACAACTCCGTTTACCGATGTGCACATCGCACTCGGTGCCAAAATGCATGAATTTGCAGGTTTCAACATGCCGATCGAATATACCGGTATTATCGACGAACACATGACCGTTGTGAACGGTGTAGGTGTGTTCGATGTTTCTCACATGGGCGAGTTCTGGGTAAAAGGTCCGAACGCTTTGGCATTTATCCAGAGCATCACTTCGAACGATGCTTCCGTGTTACCGATCGGCAAGGCTCAATATACTTGCTTCCCGAATGATAAGGGGGGTATCGTGGATGACCTGTTGGTCTATCATTACGAACCGGAAAAATATCTTTTGGTTGTCAATGCTGGCAACATCGCCAAAGATTGGGACTGGTGTGTAAGCCATAATACGGTGGGAGCGGAGCTGGAAAACTCTTCCGACCGTACTGCACAGTTGGCTGTCCAGGGGCCGAAAGCCGTTGAGGTTTTGCAGCGCCTGACTCCGGTCGACTTGTCTTCCATTCCTTACTATTCGTTTGTGACGGGCGAATTTGCCGGTTGCAAGAACGTCATCATCTCCAATACAGGGTATACCGGAGCCGGTGGTTTCGAACTTTATTTTTATCTGGACGATGCCATGACGATTTGGAATGCCATCTTCGAAGCTGGTAAGCCTGAAGGTATCAAACCTATCGGCTTGGGTGCACGCGACACGCTGCGTCTGGAAATGGGCTTCTGCCTGTACGGCAACGACCTTGACGACACGACTTCGCCGATCGAAGCTGGCTTGGGTTGGATCACCAAGTTTACCGAAGGTAAGAATTTTACCAATCGCGCCGAACTGGAACGCCAGAAGAAAGAAGGCGTTACCCGTAAGTTGTGTGCCTTCGAGCTGGTTGACAAGGGTATTCCTCGCCACGGCTACGAGATTGCCGATGCCGAAGACGATATTATCGGTGTGGTGACATCCGGAACCATGTCGCCTGTCTTGAAGAAGGGGATCGGTATGGGATATGTGAAACCTGAATTTGCAAAAGTAGGGACGGAAATCTGTATCAAGGTCCGGGGGCGCAACTTGAAAGCCCAGGTTGTAAAAGCACCGTTCCGCAAGTAAGCTTGACGATTGATACAATCGACGGGTCGCGAAGCTTCAATCGCAAGCCTCTTTTAGCGGTTCCGTCAGGCAACGAAGCCTATTTCGACACACGGCGGAACAGGCTTTGATATATCTGATTATTTGTCGTACCTTTGCGCCCGAAAATAAAAGAAGGTGCTATGTTGAATTTTCTGAAAAACTGGACATTGCCCGTTGCGATGCTTGCCGGTGCATTAGGGTATTTTATCTTTGCCAACTTCGCTTTTCTGGAGCCGACGAAACCGTTCATGAGTTCTTTTATTGCCTGTCTGACTCCCGCTCTTATCTTTGCGCAACTATTGCTGACTTTCTGTAAAGTGCAACCGCACGAACTGCTGCCTTCTCCTTGGCATGGATGGCTGTTGTTGTTCCAGCTTGTTTCGGCTTCGCTGGTGGCCTCTTTGTTGATATTCGTGCATATGGATGGTGCTTACAAGGAGGTTTTCGAGGGTGCAATGGTCTGCCTGATCTGTCCGACGGCTACGGCTGCGGCTGTTATCACCGGCAAGTTGGGAGGGAGTGCGTCCAGTCTGACGACTTACACGTTGTTGTCGAATATCCTGGCGGCGGTAGTCGTCCCCTTGATGTTCCCGTTGGTAGAGCCTCATGCCGATATAACCTTTGTGACTGCTTTTCTAAAGATATTGAGCAAGGTGTTTCCTTTACTGCTCTGTCCGTTTTTCCTGGCGATGTTGTTCCGCTATTTTCTTCCGGAGTTGCATCATTTCCTGTTGGGGTTTCGCGATCTTGCCTTCTATCTCTGGGGTGTCGCGCTTGCTATCGTGACGGCCCAGACCGTGAAATCTCTTGTCGAAAGCAATGCTCCGGTAGGAGTGGAGGTACTGATAGCCTTGGCGGGCTTAGTCACCTGCGCTGTCCAGTTCTATTTGGGCAAAAGGATCGGAACCCGCTATTCCGACCGCGTCAGTGCCGGACAGGCCCTCGGCCAAAAGAAC
>DXRF01000228.1 GCA_019411205.1 Parabacteroides sp.
TATTAATAGAGGGAAATCACCCACATAATAAATATAAGAAGTATATTTGCGACTTCGAATATTACTCAATAAAAAATAATGGATCAAACAGAAGCATTAGTTAAAACGATTGTAGAAGGCCTACAGGAAAAAAAAGGCAAAAACATTGTAACCGTAGACTTAACCCAATTATCCGGCTCGATCTGCCAATATATGATAATCTGCGAAGGAAGTACACCTACCCAGGTTTCCGCATTGTCTGATTCAGCTTGGGATTTTGCCCATCGCAAGGCAGGAGAAAAACCGCTTTCGATAGATGGAGCACAGCGTGCCGAATGGATCGGGATGGACTATGGCACGGTTCTTGTACACATATTTTTACCGGAACTTCGCGAGTTCTATAATCTGGAAAATCTTTGGTCAGATGCCAAAGTGACTCAGATTGCAGACCTCGACTGATGACCGATCTTACATAGTATAGAGATAATCACATATGGAAAATAAAAACGACATGTTTAACAAAGCACCGAAGAATAATAAGCAAAAGATGTTCAAGTTTAATCTTTATTGGATGTACGGGCTCATCTTCATAATGCTTTTTGCTTTGTATCTGACAAACGACTCTTCGGCATCTAAAGAATTAGGCTGGACCGAGTTCCAGAAATTAGCACAGGAAAACGTATTCGACCGGATGGTCGTCTACAACAAAAAGAATCTGGTTGAAGCAACTGTAAAAGACGGACGGAAAGGTCTGGTGTTCAGAAAAGACAGTGCAACATTGGGTACAAACCCGAAAGTGTATGTCAAAATACCGTCGGCCGATAAATTTTCAGACTTCTATGACAAATCCGTTGCCGAAAATCATATCACTACGCAAGTCAGCTTCGAAGAAGGCGACGACGCGATCTGGAATTTTCTTGTTTCGTTCGGTCCGATCCTGCTGATTATCGTCGTATGGATCTTTCTGATGCGACGCATGTCAGGTGGTGCAAGCGGTGGTCCCGGCGGAGTATTCAGTGTGGGAAAAGCAAAAGCACAGCTTTTCGATAAAGACAACGACAGAAAAGTGACCTTCAAGGATGTCGCCGGCCTTGCAGAAGCAAAACAGGAGGTGGAAGAGATCGTTTCCTTCTTGAAAAACCCCGAAAAATATACGGAATTAGGAGGTAAAATACCTAAAGGAGCCTTACTCGTAGGCCCTCCAGGAACCGGTAAAACATTATTGGCTAAGGCTGTGGCAGGAGAAGCAGATGTTCCGTTCTTCTCCCTGTCAGGCTCGGACTTCGTAGAAATGTTTGTCGGTGTGGGAGCATCCCGCGTACGTGACTTGTTCCGCCAGGCAAAAGAGAAAGCTCCTTGTATCGTATTCATTGACGAGATCGATGCCGTCGGTCGTGCCCGTGGTAAAAATGTAAACATGAACAGCAACGACGAACGTGAAAACACATTGAACCAGCTACTTACAGAAATGGACGGTTTCGGTTCCAACAGTGGTGTTATTATCCTGGCAGCTACGAACCGTGCCGATATCTTGGATAAGGCGCTACTTCGTGCGGGACGTTTCGACCGCCAGATTCACGTGGAATTACCCGACTTGAACGAGCGTAAAGAGATATTCGGAGTGCATCTGCGTCCGATCAAAATCGACGAAAGCGTCGATGCCGAATTCTTGGCACGCCAGACTCCCGGTTTCTCCGGTGCCGACATTGCCAATGTCTGCAATGAAGCTGCTTTGATTGCCGCTCGTAACGGTAAAAAGTTTGTCCAAAAAGAAGACTTCATGAATGCGGTCGACCGTATCGTCGGAGGTTTGGAGAAACGAACTAAAATAACAACTGCGGATGAACGTCAATGCATAGCCAACCATGAAGCAGGTCACGCTACCTTGAGCTGGCTGCTAGAACATGCCAATCCGTTAGTTAAAGTCACAATCGTTCCGCGAGGCAAGGCATTAGGCGCCGCCTGGTATTTACCGGAAGAACGCCAGATTACCACCCGTGAACAATTGCTGGACGAAATGTGTGCTACTCTCGGCGGCCGTGCAGCTGAAGAACTTTTCTTGGGAAAAATATCTACCGGAGCATCTAATGACCTCGAACGGGTGACTAAACAGGCTTATGCGATGGTCGTTTATTTTGGTATGAGTAACCGACTGCCGAACTTGAACTACTACGATTCAAGTGGACAAGACTGGGGTTTCACTAAACCATACAGCGAGGAAACAGCTCGGATGATCGACCAGGAAGTACAGGCCATTATCAATGAACAGTACGAACGAGCCAAAAGTATCCTGAAAGAACATGCGTCAGGCCACAATACGCTGGCTCAGGTATTGCTGGAACGGGAAGTAATCTACACGGAAGATGTCGAACAGATCTTCGGCAAACGTGCTTGGGTTTCCCGCTCAGAGGAGATTCTGGAGCTGCAAGAGAAAGCAAACGGTAAAAAGGCCGAAGAAGCAAAAGTTGCCGAAGCTGACAAGCAGTAAGATAACATAAACAAATAAAAATTCCATGCTCACTAAATTTGAAACAGATGGGCATGGAATTATTATTTTAATTATATTTGTACTTGAATAAATCAATAAAAAAAACACTATCGTCTTGAAAAATTTGATTATACGGGCGTTAACCGGCATTATATTTGTTGTGGTACTGATCAGTGCCATTTGTATCCATCCGATTTTTTTCCTTATTCTTTTTTGTATTATAACAGGATTGACCCTTTGGGAATTCGGAGGTTTGGTCAAGCATTATGAAAATGCGAATCTGCAACGGACCGTAAATGTGCTCGGAGGAGTATATTTGTTTATCGCCACCTTCGTTTATGCAAACGGGTTGACAGACGGAAAGATATTCCTTCCCTATCTGCTATTTATCATGTTGACAATGATAGCTGAACTCTACTATAAGGCACCGAACCCGATTAATAATTGGGCGTTTACGCTCTTTGCCCAGGTTTATTGTGCCGGCTCCTTCTCCATGTTGAATTTCATCGGTGCAGAACCGGGGACACCCGGTGTCATGAGCTACACGCCGCTCTTTATCATGGCGATCTTTATTTTTGTCTGGCTGGACGATACCGGAGCATACTTGGTCGGCTCCTTGATCGGAAAACATAAATTATTTGAACGGATTTCTCCAAAGAAATCATGGGAAGGCTTTTTTGGCGGATTGATCCTCGCCTTGGCTTCCTCGCAGGCATTCGCCTGGTTCGCCCCGGAAATAAACCGGATGAATTGGTTGGGACTGGCAGCCACGGTTGTCCTGTTCGGAACCTGGGGAGACTTGATCGAATCCTTGCTGAAACGTACACTCGGAGTAAAAGACTCTGGCAATGTATTACCAGGCCACGGAGGAATGCTAGACCGCTTCGACAGCGTTATGCTAGCTGTTCCCGCCAGCTATATCTATATCGAACTATTCATTCGAAATTAAAGGTGAGCGTCACCATCCGGGAAGTTGCTTTAGACAGGGAATTCGGATACTTGATCAATTCCGGATCTGTCAGGTCACCTCGGTCTTTCTCCAACAGGTCTACCAGACCGAAACTAAACTTAAGTTCCGGACATAATTTGAAAAACGGAAGATAAATATCACATCCGATACCAAACTCGACACCGAAATCCGCTCCTTTCAACAGGATCGGATTTCCTTTTTTACGCCCCAGATCGAAAGCACCATAAATACCGCCAATCAGATAAGGACGATAGTTATTCACACGAAAAGCGCTATATTTCACATCGAGCGGAAACGTCAGATAGTTGGAACGAACAGAAGTGGAATACATGCTTACCACCGGATTTTCATCTGTACCCTCCACTCCTTCCATTTCAGGACGGCGGAACACAAATTTCTTGTCACCGAAATGGATAGTCGGCGTAAAACGCAGATTGAAATATGGATTCAAGTACATATCCCCGATAACCCCGACACTAAAACCGGGCGAATAGCTCGGAATCTCGGCATACCAGGTTTCACCGTTTGTTGCCACACCGGTATTAGTCAATATCAAATCCTGCGCATGCAGACCTACATGAAATCCCAGATGAAACCATTTCAAATCCGCATAGGGCTGGTTCTTCACCTTTTCTTTCTGCGCCATTACGGCAGTTACAGACAGAAAGAACACACATATAATAAATAGTAGACGTCTCAATTCTTTTCGTAATTTTGAATTTATAACGGGAAAGAGCCCGACTTATTGCAAAAGAGCATTTATTTGTAAAAAAAAGGAGGAGTTCTTTTTTTAATTCAAAGAAAGCTCTATTTTTGCACGAACTAATAGTTATCAATTTAAACGTTTAAAAAAATGGCTTACGTAATTAGTGACGATTGTATCGCTTGCGGTACTTGTATTGACGAATGTCCGGTAGGAGCAATTTCAGAAGGCGATAAATACAGCATCGACCCTGAAATGTGTACAGATTGTGGAACTTGCGCAGATGCTTGTCCTACTGAAGCAATTCATCCGGCAGAATAAACCGCAACATCGATAGGTTTCCTTTACAGGACCTATAAAGATAAGGGGCTGTTTCCTTTCGGAACAGCCCCTTATTATTTTCTCATTCTCTACCGACTTCGTCAAAATTCGATATTCAGTTTGATCTCATCCGAGTCGCTTTCCTGTCGACCTTCATCCGACATCGTCTCCTCCAGCCTTTCATCAGCTCTACATCGTTTAATGTAACTGATTACATCATTCATTCCATCCATGAACTTGTCAAAGTCTTCTTTGTACAGGAAAATCTTATGTTTCTCAAAAGAAACCTGCATACCATTCTTCGGCTGCACTTTTTTACTCTCCGTCACAGCCAGAAATAAATCGTCTTTCAGATTCTTCTTTACATCCAGATAATAAATTCTTTTTCCTGCCTTAATGGTTTTAGAGTATAAGATCTCTTTGTCACCACCTTCAACCTGTATTTTCTTCACCGAGTTTTCCATTATAGCAAACATTCGTTAAACACCCACCCATTTATCATAACTTGCCTCAAATATGTGCATTTTTTTTTAAACAACAACTATTTTAACGCATGAAAATGCGTATAAAGAATCGGGATATTATGAAATAATAAATAACACACATAAAATTAAGCGAAGCGGCGAACTTTTATCAAAAGAATGACTAACTTTGCAGCCAAATTTATAACAAGTAGTTCCTTCAAACGATGATCAACAGAATTTTAATCCGCATTAAAGTTTTACAGAT
>DXRF01000229.1 GCA_019411205.1 Parabacteroides sp.
GTGTATCATAAGGTACGCATCAACTACTATCCTCCCCGCAAGGACAATAAAGAAGCATGGGACAATATCGACATCTTCGGTTGGATGGGTTACCCGATGGAAATCAAGGTGAACTTCCTTTGCCGCGACTCCATCCTGGCTGCACCTATCGCACTTGACCTGGTGTTGTTCAGCGATCTGGCCCTGCGTGCCGGCATGTGTGGCATTCAGACTTGGTTGTCGTTCTTCTGCAAGAGCCCGATGCACGACTTCGAACACCAGCCCGTGCATGACCTGTTCCAGCAATGGAGAATGGTTAAACAGACGTTGCGCGACATGATTGGAGAAAAAGCTCCTAGCTATCTGGACTAAAATCAGGGTAATACAAAATCAGTCTCATGCTGATGAAACTTTCGTTCCATCAGCATGGAATTTTCGATATAACTTTCTCCCGGATAAGGGGGAAAGTTTTATTATTTTTATAACTTTGCACACATTTTATTGACAGGATGAAAAGAGTTCCACTAATTCATATTATTATTGCAACAGGCTTTGGTTCCGGTTTTTCTCCGTTTGCTCCGGGAACGGCAGGAGCCTTGTTAGCTACGCTGATCTGGCTTGCATTGTCTTGCACCGTATCTCCTACTCTGCTTCTTATTATAACCGCGTTACTGGTCGGTATTTTTACGATTACCGGCATCCGTTCTGCAAACGCAGTCGAGCCTATTTGGGGAGAAGATCCTTCGCGGGTAGTAGTAGACGAAATGGTAGGTGTCTGGATTCCGCTTTTGGCGGCACCGGCTGATAACCTGTGGTATGCACTGGCAGCATTCGTGCTATTCCGACTGTTCGACATTTTCAAGCCGTTGGGTATACGCAAGATGGAAAGTCTCAAGGGGGGAGTCGGAGTAATGATGGATGATATTTTGGCTGGAATATATAGCCTCATCCTGCTAATCGGTGCAAGATGGTTGATTGGATAAAGAAAAGTGCAAGAGCGTTTTCGGAGAAAGGCGGGATATTCATGTTCATACGAGCCCAATTTTCTTCACAGGTCGCCAGCGCGACAGACTTTCTGGTCACAATCTTGTTAGTTAAATTATTTGGAGTTTATTACGTATATGCAACCTTCACCGGTTCTGTCTGCGGCGGAATCGTGAATTGCATCATCAATTACAAATGGACATTCAAATCCAAAGAATGCAAAAAACGGCATGTAATGGTAAAATACCTGCTGGTCTGGATCGGCAGTATATTACTGAATACCTGGGGAATCTATTTCATGACGGAAACGATCAGCAAGAATCCTTGGGTCCAGGAGACGCTGAAACACTATATCGACGACTTGTTCGTCTTTTCCAAGATAGTGGTTTCACTGATTGTCGGATTTCTTTGGAACTATAATATGCAACGTGTCTTTGTCTACAAGAACTGTAGGATCAGAGGCCGTTTCCAGAGAGCAAACTCAAAATAAAAACAAAATAGTAAGATATGAAATTCAAAGTTTTTAGAGATTGGTTGCAACAGACGATCTATAAGATCATCAACCCGATCGTACATGGAATGATTAAAATTGGGATCACTCCCAATTTTATTACAACGACAGGATTAATCCTGAATATTGTGGCTGCCTGCATATTCCTTTATGCAGGAATGAAGGGAGAGCGAGATGATTTCTACTACATCGGTTGGGGTGGCGGCATCATCCTGTTTGCCGGACTATTCGACATGATGGACGGGCAAGTGGCACGCATCGGCAAAATGAGTTCCACGTTCGGAGCTTTGTACGATTCGGTACTGGATCGCTACAGCGAACTGACGGTTTTCTTCGGAATCTGTTTTTATCTGATTAATCAAGGATATGTCATCAGTTCGATCGTAGCTTTCATTGCTTTGATCGGCTCATTGATGGTAAGCTATGTCCGTGCCCGTGCCGAAGGGTTGGGGCTTGAATGTAAGGTAGGTTTCATGCAACGTCCCGAACGCGTGGTGTTGACCGGATTAGGCGCTCTTTGCTGCGGTATTTTTGCTCCTATGATGAAAAACAACGAGACATTCGAACCGATCATGCTATTTGTCATTCCTTTACTGATCGTGGCGATATTCTCCAACATCACGGCATTCGCACGCCTGAACCATTGTCGTAAACTATTGAGCAGCAAAGACAACGAATGAAAGAGACTATTGTACTCCCGTCAAGGAAGGAGATAGGGATTGTTATCAGCCTAACAGCGCTGTTTCTTTTGCTGACAGCCATATGCATCGGATTGCGTCCGGAGCATGTATTCATGGTCAGTCTCTATCTACTCCTCTTTTTCGCCAGCAAGACCACCCGTAAGTTGGCTGTCGCCTTGTTGCCGTTCGCTCTTTTCGGCATTTCATACGACTGGATGCGTGTTTTCCCAAACTACGAGGCGAACCCGATTGATGTAGAAAGTCTGTATAATCTGGAAAAAAGCCTGTTCGGCATAAACGATAATGGGAATATATTGATTCCTTGCGAGTATTTCGCGATCCATAATTGCCAGATTGCAGACTTCCTTGCAGGTATATTTTATCTCTGCTGGGTTCCCGTTCCGATTGCTTTCGGGTTGTGGCTCTACCTCAAGGGAGACCGCAATTTATATCTCCGCTTCTCGATAGTATTCCTGTTCGTCAACTTGATCGGCTTTGCCGGATATTATATCCATCCGGCAGCACCTCCCTGGTATGCAATCAATTATGGTTTCGAGCCGATACTCGACACACCGGGTAATGTTGCCGGACTCGGCAAGTTTGACGCATTGACCGGCCTTTCGATCTTCGATTCCATCTATGGCCGCAACGCAAACGTATTCGCGGCAGTTCCATCATTGCATGCCGCATATATGGTTGTAGCGTTATGTTATGCGATTATCAATAAATGCAATAAATTTGTGATCGTCCTGTTTGCCATCATCATGGTGGGAATTTGGGGAACAGCAGTTTACACTTCACATCATTATATTATAGATGTAACATTGGGAATTTGTTGTGCTCTTTTAGGAATCTTACTTTTCGAGAAAGGATTGATGAAGACAGGCTGGTTCAAAAACTTCTTCAACCGGTATTATAACTACATTAAATAATGTACCAATTAAAGAGTTTCTTCACATTGGCACATTATTCATTGCATCCCGACCTTTTTTGAAATAGCATGACATCTTAACTTTGCCACAAATAAAAGTTAGGATGTCATGTATAAACAAACTCTACCATTATTCCTGTGCATACTCTTGTCTGCATGCGACTTGATCGATTACCATCCGTATGACGGCCGACTCACCATTTCCGAACGCGATATCAACGGTCACAACATCCCGCTTATCGAGGCAGCAACAAAAGATAAAGATACGATCCGCTTCGTCCTGATAGGCGATACCCAGCGTAGCTATGATGAGACGGAAGATTTCGTAAAACATATCAATACTAAAAAAGACAGTATCGATTTCATCATACACGGAGGAGACTACACCGAGTTCGGCATGAAGAAAGAATACGAGTGGGCCGTCGATATATTATCGAAGCTCGATATCCCGTACGTCGGATTGATCGGTAACCATGACGTAATCGGTAATGGCGACCAGGTTTTCAACAAATTGTTTGGAGCAAAAAACTTTTCCTTTATCGTCCGGGATGTCAAATTCGTTTGTCTCAACACCAATGCAATCGAATACGACTACTCCCACCCTGTTCCCGATTTCGGTTTCCTGAAAGAGGAACTGCAAGACAGCACCCGCCATTACAGCCGTACGGTCGTCGCCATGCATGCACGCCCCGGAAGCGAACAGTTCGATAATAACATAAAAGACGTATTCCAACTATATATCCGTGAATTCCCCTCTTTGCAGTTCTGTCTGAATGCTCATAACCATCAGTTACAAGTGGAGGATATTTTCGACGACGGGATCATCTACTATGGTTGTAGCAATATAGCCAAACGCAACTACATATTATTCACCCTAACCCCGGACAACTACACGTATGAAGTTATCGATTTTTAAATGGATGCTCCTATTTCTTTTCCTGACCGGCACCTTACAGGCACAGGAGGCAATCGAGGATGATGTGCGATATAAAAAACGTGTGGAGAAATATATATCCAGATGGGAAAAACTCATTCCCCGTTATACCAAACTACAGTTTGCCGGATCAATGGGTATGCTTTCACTCGGAACAGGTTGGAATTATTATCGCAATCACTGGGAAACAGATCTATATTTGGGAATAGTTCCCCGCAACTCGGACCATCATGCTATGGCAACCCTTACGCTCAAACAGAATTATTACCCCTGGAACATCCATATCGCCGACAAGTTGTCTTTCGAACCTCTCGCCTGCGGTGTCTATATCAATACTCTTTTAGATCGTGACTTCTGGGGTAAACAGCCGGACAAATATCCGCAAGGCTATTACTGGTTCTCCACCCGCATCCGTACCCATGTTTTCGTCGGAGAGCGATTCACATTGAAGTTAGACACAAAAAAGAGCTGGCATAAATCCATCTCTTTCTTTTACGAACTCAGCACCTGTGACCTGTATCTGATAAACAAGATCGGAAACGGTTATCTGAAACCCAAAGACTATCTGAGCCTCTCGTTCGGCCTCAAACTACAAATCCTGTAAAACAAAAAAACGGGAGGTGTCATTACGACAGCCTCCCGTTCCCCATAAACTACATAAAACACTTAAAAGAACAAACTTTCATTAGAAGGCAAGACCTAAGCGGATACCCCAGTTATTCAACCCATCGATCGAATAACTCAGGACTTCTCCTTTATTGGTTGCATAATTATAGTAGGCAGCAACATGCAGACCGATCTGTTTCTGAGGTGTAAAATACATAGTCATACCGATTTCGGGAGATACATAGAAGCCCCAGTTACGGTCGTATACTTTCATTACATTCATATAAGTCGACATTTCACTGTAGCTTGCACCCAACTGCACACCAGCATAAGGCTGGAACTGGCTTTCGGGAGCTACGTTGTAACGGAAAGCTGCACCGAAAGGCAACTGGAAGATAGAATGCTGCTGATCAGAAGTGATAGCCGATGTAGAACTTACCGGCAATGTCTGACGATCAATATACTTATTGTTGCTATGATAAGAGATAAATGCACCTACCGAGAAATTAGGAATCACATAATAACCGGCTTCTGCA
>DXRF01000023.1 GCA_019411205.1 Parabacteroides sp.
ATGGTAAATAGAAGGTATACCCTTTCAAAAGAAGAGCGCCTGTCGTGGAAACGTTACATTGACCTGCTGTTTGCAAAAGGGCAATCGTTTGTGGCGTTTCCACTGCGGGTTGTCTATTTACCGGTAGAAGAAGAGACATTGGCTCCGGTATCTATCCTGGTGAGTGTCCCCAAAAAGAAATTCAGACGTGCCGTAAAACGGAATCTGATCAAACGGCAGGTCCGCGAAGCTTATCGGGTACGCAAATATGATCTGATCGATCCGCTGATGGAAAAAAACAAGCGTATGCTGGTTGCTTTTCTCTATCTGGACAAGGAAATCCATCCTTTTGCTGATATAGAAAAAGCCATGACAAAAGCCTTGAATGTACTTCGCGACAAAGCATGATAAAGCGTTTTTTTACTTTTCTTCTGTTGTTGCCGGTCTATTTCTATAAATATTGCATTTCTCCCATGACGCCGGCATCGTGCAGGTACACGCCTACTTGTTCCGAATATGCTGTACAGGCTCTCAGAAAATACGGTCCGGTAAAGGGATTGTATTTAGCTGTCAAACGTATTCTTCGCTGCCATCCCTGGGGTGGAAGCGGATATGATCCTGTTCCGTAACAGTATGGTTTATTACGATATACATACTCATCATTTGCCCGTCCATCCGGAAGATGTCGCCATCGTTAACTGTCTTGTCCCTGCGTCAGGCGACAGAACGGGAGCGTTCCATTCTGTCGGCATTCATCCCTGGTATATATATAATGTAGAAGAACAGCTTGCCGGACTTAAACGGCAGGCAATGCTTCCGGGCGTGGTTGCAATCGGCGAGACCGGGCTTGATAAACTGGCGGAAGCATCGTTGGAATGCCAGCAGGAAATCTTCAAAGTGTCGGCGGCTTTTGCCGAGGACCTCGGTTTCTTTTTGATCATACACTGCGTGAAAGCTTGGGACGAACTGATTGCGTTGAAAAAAGAGCTTAAACCCCGTATGCCCTGGGTGATTCACGGTTTTCGTGGTAATGCTGCATTGGCTAAACAACTGATCCGGCAGGGTTTTTACCTTTCTTTTGGCGAGCATTTCAATCCCGAAGCCGTACGCGAAGCATGGCCCGGCTGCTTGTTCGCCGAAACGGACGATCGCGAAATAGATATCCGTACTGTTTACCGGAACCTTTCGACCTCCTTGAGTCTTCGGCCTGAACTGTTCGCCGGGCAGATTGCCGAAAATGTCCGCGACATCCTTCATTTGCCTTAAATCACTGTTATACCCTAATTTTCAATTCTCAATTCTCCATTTTCAATTATAAAGTCGTACCTTTGCCCGCATTCAATTAATACTATAATCTAAAACGATGAATTTTGTTGAAGAATTAACATGGAGGGGCATGATCGCTGATATGATGCCCGGAACAGAAGAACAGTTGCAAAAAGAGATGACTTCTGCTTATGTAGGTATTGACCCGACGGCTGACTCATTACATATCGGTCACTTGGTATCGGTGATGATGCTGAAACATCTCCAACGTGCAGGACACCGTCCTATTGCTCTGGTCGGCGGAGCTACCGGTATGATCGGAGACCCTTCAATGAAGTCGGCAGAACGTAACCTGCTCGATGAAGCGACGCTTCGTCATAACCAGGATAGCATTAAGAAGCAGTTGTCCAAGTTCTTGGATTTTGATTCGGACGCGCCTAATGCAGCCAAGTTGGTAAACAATTACGACTGGATGAAGGATTATTCTTTCCTGAATTTTATCCGTGATATCGGTAAGCATATCACTGTTAACTATATGATGGCTAAAGAATCCGTTAAAAAACGCTTGAGCCGCGAATCTTCTGTCGGCATGTCGTTTACGGAATTTTCTTACCAGTTACTCCAGGGATACGATTATATGTATCTGTATGAACACGAAGGCTGCCGTTTGCAGATGGGAGGAACTGACCAGTGGGGTAACATCACGACCGGTACGGAACTGATTCGCCGTAAGTTGGGCGGTGAAGCTTTTGCCTTGACCTGTCCGTTGATTACGAAAGCCGACGGAGGTAAGTTTGGCAAGACTGAGTCCGGTAATGTCTGGTTGGACCGCCGTTATACATCTCCTTACAAATTCTACCAGTTCTGGCTGAATGTGAGCGATACCGATGCTGCCAAATATATCAAGATCTTTACCGATCTGCCTAAGGAAGAAATCGATGCTTTGATCAAGGAACAGGAAGAAGCGCCGCATCTTCGTCCGTTGCAGAAACGTTTGGCAAAGGAAGTTACGGTTATGGTTCATTCCCAGGAAGATTACGATGCTGCCGTCGAGGCTTCCAATATTCTGTTCGGAAACTCAACGTCGGAAGCATTGAAGCATTTGGACGAACAGACATTGTTGGATGTGTTCAACGGTGTTCCCCAGTTTGAAGTTTCTCGCGAAGAGTTGAGTGCCGGTGTCAAGGCGATCGACCTGTTCACCGAAAAGGCGGCGATTTTCCCCTCGAAAGGTGAAATGCGCAAGTTGGTTCAGAGCGGTGGCATCAGTGTAAATAAGGAAAAACTGACGGATCAGGATATGGTTATCGACTGTGCTTCTCTGCTGGATGAGAAATATTTACTGGTTCAGAGAGGTAAGAAGAACTACTATTTACTGATTGTAAAATAAGAATTTTATACAAAAATGCTTGCAAGGTAAGATTTTATTCTTACCTTTGCATCGCTTTAGATAAAGCGCCGGATTGTCTCATGGTGTAATGGTAGCACTACAGTTTTTGGTTCTGTCTGTCGAGGTTCGAATCCTCGTGAGACAACTCACAGAACGAAAGGGTCGGAATGAAAGTTCCGGCCCTTTTTATTTTTGTGGTTGGAAATTTTTTTCTTGTATCATTTCTGCATGATTAATTCCCAAATTTGTAAGTGGCAGGTGCCGGTATATCCATATATTTGTACATTGGATATCATGGAAACTCAGTTGATCTTAATGTTATGAAGTATTATTGTCTGTTACTCTCTTTCCTTTTGGGGCTGGTGGCTTCTGTTTCGGGACAGGAAAGAATATCTGTCTGCAACCTTCGGTGTGAATATCTGGAAGATCCGGTTGCAGTGGAGAATGAAAGGCCCTTGTTGAGTTGGCAATTGCAATCCTCCGGGCAAGCTAAAAGCCAGACAGCTTACCGTCTCCTCGTGGCAAGTTCCCCTTCTTTGTTGGCTGAAGGGAAAGCAGATTTTTGGGATTCCGGAAAAGTAACATCTTCCCGTTCCTGCCAGGTCAAATATGAGGGGAAAGCACTTGATTCCAGGCAAGCGCTTTACTGGAAAGCGATGGTTTGGGATGAAAAAGGAGAGGCTTCGCCCTGGAGTGAAACAGGGAGATGGACGATGGGACTGTTGGAACCGTCTGATTGGACAGCCCGGTGGATCGGTAACCGGGAAGACGCTTATCCCGATTCGACCTTGACTACTCCGGCTCCTTATTTCCGTAAAACATTCCGGATAAACAAGCCGGTCAAACAGGCGAAAGCCTATATATGCGGGCTGGGCTTTTATGAAATGTATCTGAATGGCGAAAGGGTAGGCGACCAGGTATTGGCTCCCGCCGTTACCAATTTCGACCGCCGTCCACTCAAAAAGATGTTGTATTTCTTTGATGATCAATCTAACCAAAGGGTTCTCTATAATACGTTCGATGTTACGTCTTTGGTGCAGAAGGCGGAGAATACGGTGGGAGTCCTGTTGGGAAACGGCTGGTATAACCAGCGTGACCGGACGGTGGAAGGCTGTATGTGGTACGATACGCCTCGGCTGTTATGCCAGTTGGAAATAGAGTATGCCGATGGTTCGACGGAACTGATCGCCACGGATGATAGCTGGAAGACTACGACCGGCCCTTTACTGCATGACGCCATATTCACAGGTGAAGAATATGATGCCCGGCTGGAGCTGGATGGCTGGAACCGGAACGGATACAAGGATTCTTCCTGGAAGAAAGCCCTTCTGGTAAGAGCGCCGAAGGGTAGTCTGCATGCTCAACTTGCCCCTCATGAGAAAATTACCCGGACATTGCAGCCGGTAAGCTGCGAACAAAAGGACGATTCCACTTATTGGTATGTATTCCCGGAGATGATTTCCGGCTGGGCGCATATAAAAGTGCAAGGCAATGCCGGCGATCGGATCAAACTTCGTTTTATCGGAGAGGAAAAGAATGATTTCGGACAAGTGGACCTCTATACGTTGCGGGGCGGTGGAGTGGAACAATGGGAACCGCGTTTTACTTGGCACACGTTCCGCTATGTCGAAGTCATATCCCAACAGGTCAGGATGAACAAGGAAAGTCTGATTGCAAAAGTCGTGCATACCGATCCGCAGCCTGCCGGTCGTTTCAGTTGTTCGAACGAATTGTTTAATAAGATCAACGAGGTCTACCTGCGGACGCAGAAGAATAACTTCCACGGCAGTATCAGCAGTGACTGCCCGCACCGGGAACGGTTGGCCTATACCGGAGACGCGCAGGTAGTCGTGGAAAGTTCCATCTTGTCTTTCGATATGACGCAGTTTTACCGAAAATGGTTTGACGATATGGAGGATGCCCGGAACCGGAAGAGCGGCTATGTTCCGCATACCGCTCCTTTCGGTGGTGGAGGTGGTGGTCCGGCATGGGGATCGGCTTATGTGATCATGCCCTGGGCCTATTATTGTTATTATGGCGATACGGTTCTGTTGAACCGTCATTATGAGGGCATGAAACAATGGGTTGCCTATCTGGAAACGAGAACCGATGCACGTGGAATCGTCGTTCGGGAAGAGCCGGATGGCTGGTGCCTGGGAGATTGGTGTGCCCCGGGGAAAAGAAATATGGAACTGCCCGAACCGCTGGTTAATACGGCTTATTACTATCATTCGGCAGACTTGATGTCAAAGGTGGCGGCCGTCTTGGGGAAAGAGGAAGACAGACTGTACTTTGAGCAGTTGTGCGTACGGATCAGACGGGATTTCAATACGGTCTTTTTCAATCCGTCGACCCATCATTATTGGGAAGGGCGACAAGGTGCGGATGTATTCCCGTTGGCTTTCGGAATGGTACCGGAAGGTGAAAAGGAAGCCGTGTTCGACGCTCTGCTTGCTCATCTGGATAGTATAGGAAACCATTTCGATACAGGCATCATGGCAACGCCTTTGCTCTTGAAAGTATTAAGTGATAACGGACGTGCCGATGTCGCTTTTCAGTTGATGAACCAGCGCGAGATACCGGGGTTCGGGTATGTGATGGACAACCGTTATTCCTGTTTATGGGAACGATGGGAAGGGAAGGCATCCCGTTGTCATCCGATGTTCGGTAGCGTGGTGGCTTGGTTTTACCGGACACTTGCCGGAATCCGTTATGATGAAGCGGAGCCGGGCATGAAACATATCGTTATCGCTCCCCAACCGGTGGGTGGCCTCACTTATTGCAGCGGATCGTATCAATCCCTGTACGGCCCTGTCCGTTCGGACTGGCGGATAGAAGCGGACTCGTTCGAGTTGACAGTCGAGATACCTACCAATACGACTGCCACGGTTATCCTGCCGGATGGCAAGAAATACAGAAGTGTCGGTTCGGGCGTCCATCGGTTCTCATCGCCTCTCATTTAGGCAAGAGGATGTGAGAAATATATCTTGCGGGAGTAACTCGAAAAAGGTAAAAAACTTGTATGTTTGTAGGGATAAAAACAGAAATGCAAAATGAAGACATTAGTACATACCGACAAAGAGCTGATTGAAGCGACCATTAAGAAGTGTGATATTTGCTATGTGGGACTGGCTGATACGGATGGGACTCCCTACGTATTGCCGATGAACTTTGGCTACAGTGATGGTGTTATATACCTGCATTCGGCACAGGAAGGACGGAGCATCTCCATTTTAGAACGGAATCCGCGTGTCTGTATTACGTTCAGCACGGACCATGATCTTGTTTTTCAACATCCGGAGGTCGCTTGCAGTTACCGGATGCGTTCCAAGAGCGTGATCTGTTGGGGCAAAGTCCGCTTTGAAGAAGATTTCGACAAGAAGACGGAAGCCTTGGATATCATTATGAAACAGTATTCGGATAAGGAATTCCGCTATTCTGATCCGGCTGTAAAGAACGTCAAAATATGGGTTGTGGAAATGGATGAAGTGACCTGCAAAGAATTCGGGGCTCCGCATAAGAAATTACCAATTGACTCAGGCAGCAAATAATTGGCAATTGACAATTGCCAATTGTCAATTTCTTTTTACTTTTGTTGCCAAATATGATATTGCTGAATAATGGGATTGCAAAAGCATAGCAAGGTCTTGAATGAAACAGTTGAGATGCTCTCGGATGTGGGGTCTTACCAGCAACTGTTTCATGCTTACCGAGATGAAGAGGCGCTACCCTCGGGTGAAGTGCTGAAAGAGATCATAGATTTATGCCGGGCAATCCTTTTTCCCGGTTATTACGGGAATGCGCGGATCAGTAAGCAGACAATCCGTTTTCATACCGGCGTAAATGTCGGAACGTTGCATACGCTGCTTTCCAAGCAGATTTATGCAGGGCTTTGTTTTGCTGATACTACCTGTGTTTCCTGCCCCGAAGAAAAGATCCTTGCCGAAGCGGAGAAACTATCGGAAGCCTTTATCCGGATGCTTCCCGAAATGCGCGGCCTGTTAGCGACGGATGCCGAAGCCGCTTTCAATGGTGATCCCGCTGCGCAGAACATCAACGAAGTTATTTTTTGTTATCCCGGTTTCCGGGCAATCTGCAACTATCGCATTGCGCATCAGCTGTACCGGTTGGGCGTCCCCTTTATTCCTCGTATGATTACTGAAATGGCCCATTCTGAAACAGGTATCGATATCCATCCGGGTGCGGAGATCGGATACTATTTTTCGATCGATCATGGGACGGGAACCGTTATCGGGGAAACCAGTGTGATCGGAAACCATGTCCGTATCTTCCAGGGAGTCAGTTTGGCTGGAGAGAAACTGCCGCCCGATGAAAACGGGAATGCGATACGTGGGGTGCCACGCCATCCGGTGCTGGGTAACCATGTGACGGTCTATTCTAATGCAACGTTGTTGGGACGGATCCATATCGGCGAAGGGGCCACGATCTGTGGTAACGTCTGGATCACGGAGGATGTTCCGGCAGGAGCCACCGTCAGTCAATTGACAATTGATAATTGACAATTGACAGGTTAAAGAGAGAGAATAATAATAAAACATTATAGTATTAATAAGCAGTGAGACAAACAAGAACAATATTTAATTGTCAATTATCAATTATCAATTGTCAATTGCTTTGTCCATTGTCAATTGTCAATTGAAATGAGCGATACATTTGAAATGGTGGCCAAGACCCTTTACGGGTTGGAAGAAATCCTGGCCGGTGAGTTATTATCTTTAGGTGCCAACGATATACAGATTGGTCGCCGGATGGTTTCTTTTACCGGGGATAAGGAAGTGCTTTACAAAGCCAACTTCTATTGCCGTACGGCATTGCGTATCTTGAAGCCTATCTATCACTTTAAAGCCAAAGACGCCGATACAGTCTACAAAGAGGTTAAGAAGGTGAAATGGGAAAACTACATGTCTTTGGACAAGACGTTTGCCATCGACTCTGTAATCTACTCTGAAGATTTCAATCACTCCAAGTTTGTTGCTTATCGTACGAAGGACGCAATCGTGGATTATTTCATGGAGAAGGAGCAGAAACGCCCCTCTGTTCGTGTAAACAATCCGGATCTGTATATTAATATTCATATTTCACATAACGATTGTACGCTCTCTATCGACAGTTCGGGCGAGAGTTTGCATAAGCGTGGTTATCGTGTGGATCAGACGGAAGCTCCGCTGAATGAAGTGCTGGCTGCCGGTATGATCATGAAAACAGGTTGGAAAGGCGAATCGAATTTCGTCGATCCGATGTGCGGTTCAGGTACGTTGCTGATCGAAGCGGCGATGATCGCCTTAAATATTGCTCCGGGCGTACATCGTAAGGAGTTCGCTTTCGAGAAATGGATCGACTTCGACCAGGAACTGTTTGACCGTATCTATAACGACGAGAGTCAGGAACGTGAGTTTAATTTCAAATGTTATGGTGCTGATATCAATCCGATGGCGATTGAGATTGCCGAAAAGAATATTCGTAGTGCCGGCTTGATGAAATATATCGAACTGAAGACCCAGCCGTTCCAGCAGTGTACGGAGGCTCCCCGGCCGGGTATCATGGTGACCAATCCCCCTTATGGAGAACGTATTTCCAGCCGTGATTTGCTGGGGCTGTACAATATGATCGGTGAACGTGTCAAACATGTATTTACTGGCTATAAGGTTTGGATTCTGAGTTATAAGGATGAATGCTTCGACAAGATCGGCTTGAAACCGAGTGAAAAGATGAAACTTATGAACGGATCGTTGGAATGCGAATACCGTTGTTACGATATATTCGAAGGGAAAATCAAAGACTATAAGAAAGCGCTGAACGAAGAAGGTGAAGCACGTCCATCCCGCCCGGAACGACCTTCTTTCGAACGTAAGCCGGACCGTCCGTCACGTCCGAATTTCCGTACTGACCGCATGGATCGTCCTGACCGCCGTTTTGCTGCCGCGCATGCCGAGGACGATAGCGAGCGGACTCCCTTTATTCCCGGCAAACGCTATTTTGGCGATGACCGTGCGGATGGTCGTCCGGCCCGTAGGGATTTTGTCAGTAAACGTCCTGTCAAGAGACATTTTAAGGATGATGAGGAGTTTGGCGGTAAGAAAAGGTTCGGTGATAATAAGTTCGGTGACCGTTCGTTTAAAAAAACATTCAAAAGAAGAGGTAAGGATGATTTTGAGGCTTAATATTTTGGGTGTATTCTGTGCTCTGGCACTTATAAATCCATTATCGATGATGGGACAAGACAAACAGTTTACTTTGCATGACTTAATTCCCGGTGGAAAGACGCAAAGTCGCTTTGTGCCCCGTAACCTGAAACAGTTGCAGTGGTGTGGAGACACATATCTGTATGTCAAGGGTGACAGCATGATGAGTGGAGAATCAACAAAGGCGGTGAAAGTAGCCTTTACCCGTCAGCAGTTGAATGAAGCGCTTGCGACGGCTGGTGCACAGACTGTCGGCAGTATGCCCTTCTTTTCAGTTCCTTACAAAGAGCAACCGGTGCTTGCTTTTAATGCCAAGCACCATCGTTTCCATTACGATTTTGTAGAAAACAGGATCGTAAGCACATATGAACTGAATGGTTCCTGGGAGAATTTAGACTTTTGTCCGGCCAATGGTTATTTGGCTTTTACAGAGGGTGACAACCTGAGAATCCTTTCGCCGGATAACACTGTCGGTATCGTGACGGACGAAACAGCCGAAGGGATTGTTTGCGGAAAATCCGTTCATCAAAACGAGTTCGGTATCCATAAAGGAACTTTCTGGTCCCCGAACGGTTCGGCGCTGGCTTTCTACCGGATGGATGAAAGCATGGTGACAGATTATCCGTTTGTCGACATTACTGCCCGTTGCGCGAAAGCTGAACCGCATAAATACCCGATGGCCGGGATGAAAAGTCATGAAGTTACAGTCGGGGTTTACAACTTGGCGACCGGAAAAACCGTTTGGTTGAAGACCGGATTACCGAAGGAAAAGTATCTGACGAATATTACCTGGAGTCCAGATGAGAAGAGTATTTATATTGCTGAGTTGAATCGGGATCAGAACGAGATGCACTTGGTGCGTTATTCTGCCTTGACGGGAGAGAAAGAGGCGGATCTGTTTACTGAAAAGGATGAACATTATGTAGAGCCGCAACATCCGTTGCTTTTCCTACCGAACAACCCGGACCAGTTTATCTGGCAGAGCCGACGCGATGGGTATAATCATTTGTATCTCTATAATACGAAGGGCGAACTGTTGAAGCAGTTGACGGAAGGCGAGTGGGAAGTTTTGAATATCCTTGGTTTCGATGCTAAAGGAAAGGCGTTATTTTACTCTTCCACAAGGCCGTCGATGCTGAGTTCGGTCAGCTATGGTGATGCATTGTATGTCGGAACGTCGCGCCTGGATCTGAAAAAGGGAACTTCTTATGAAGTGACTTCGGGAGGTTTGCAGGGAGTTCATGCTACACAACTGAGTGCTTCCGGTAAATATTTGATCGACAGCTATTCAGCTCCTGATGTTCCACGTGAAATTTCGATTATCGACGGACAGAAACGGGAAACCTTACGGACGTTGCTGACGGCGAAAGATCCATACGAAGGATATGTGATGCCGGAAATCGTTACCGGAAAGATCAAAGCGGCAGATGGTGTCACTAATTTGAATTTCCGTCTGGTAAAACCAGTCGGTCTGGATGAGACAAAGAAATATCCGACGATCGTCTACGTGTATGGCGGCCCACACGCCCAGTTGGTGTCAGGAGGATGGAAGAATGGTGTAGGTGGTTGGGATATCTATATGGCTCAACGCGGATATGTAGTCTTTACGCTTGACAGTCGGGGATCGGCAAACCGGGGACAGGCTTTCGAAAATGTCATACATCGTAATTTAGGTGTGAACGAGATGGCAGACCAGGTAAAAGGCGTCAAGTATCTGAAATCACTCCCGTATGTCGATGCCGACCGTATCGGTGTGCACGGATGGAGCTATGGCGGCTTTATGACAACGAATTTGATGTGCTCTTATCCGGAACTGTTCAAAGTGGGGGTTGCCGGTGGCCCGGTGATCGACTGGAGCAATTACGAGATTATGTATGGCGAGCGCTATATGGATCGTCCGCAGGACAATCCGGAAGGTTATAAGAATGCCAACCTGAAACTGAAAGCGGGTAATCTGAAGGGGCATTTGTTGTTGATTCATGGAGATATCGATCCGGTTGTTGTCTGGCAGCACAGCTTGGGATTTCTGAAAGCTTGTGTGGATGCAGATACATATCCCGATTATTTCGTTTATCCCCGCCATTTGCATAATGTGATCGGCAAAGACCGTCCGCATCTATATGAGAAGATAACGCGTTACTTTGACGACTACCTTAAGAATGGACAATTGACTATGGACAATTGAGAGAAAGAACAAAGAAAATAGTAACCATTAAAAAAAGATGATTGGGAAGGGATAATGACAAGTAATTGTCAATTGTCAATTGTCAATTGTCAATTATAAAAAATGAATATTCTTTTATTAGGCTCAGGCGGCCGCGAACATGCAATAGCCTGGAAGATTGCTCAAAGCCCGAAAGTGGATCAGTTATTTATTGCTCCCGGTAATGCAGGTACCGCATTGGTAGGTACGAATGTAAATATCAAGGCAGACGATTTCCCTGCTATCAAGGAATTTGCCTTGGCAAACCATATCGGTATGGTAGTGGTAGGTCCGGAAGATCCGCTGGTGAAAGGAGTGTATGACTATTTCAAGAATGATGCCGCCTTGGCAGGCATTCCGGTGATAGGTCCCTCGAAAGAGGGAGCGCAGCTGGAGGGTAGCAAGGATTTTGCGAAAGCTTTCATGATGCGCCACAACATTCCGACAGCCCGTTATAAGAGTATCTCGGCCGAAAATTTAGAAGAAGGATATGCTTTCCTTGAAGAATTGCAGGCTCCTTATGTGTTGAAGGCTGACGGTTTGGCTGCCGGCAAAGGAGTGTTGATCATCGACACGCTCGAAGAAGCGAAGAAGGAACTGGGCGATATGCTGGGCGGTATGTTCGGCGATGCCAGCAAGACGGTCGTGATCGAAGAGTTCTTAGACGGTATCGAATGTTCCGTGTTCGTGATGACGGATGGCGAAAGCTACAAGGTGCTTCCGGTAGCAAAAGACTACAAGCGTATCGGTGAAGGCAATACAGGTCTGAATACAGGTGGCATGGGTGCCGTGTCTCCGGTTCCTTTTGCCGACGAGGTGTTTATGCAGAAGGTGGACGAGCGTATTATCCGCCCGACGATCGAAGGGTTGAAAGCGGAAAATATCGATTATAAGGGGTTCGTATTCCTTGGCTTGATCAATGTGAAGGGCGAACCGATGGTGATCGAATATAATTGCCGTATGGGTGACCCGGAAACAGAAGTTGTCATGTTGCGTATCCAGAGCGACCTGGTCGAACTGTTGGAAGGTGTGGCCGAAGGTAATTTAGGTAGCCGTATACTGGTGCATGATCCGCGTGCGGCCGTAACGGTTATGCTGGTAAGCGGCGGTTATCCCGAAGCGTATGAGAAAGGCAAGGTTATCAGTGGTCTGGATAAGGTTTCAGCCGAAAACATCGTTTTCCATGCCGGGACAAAAGCTGACGACGGGCAGATCCTGACCAGTGGCGGTCGTGTCATTGCTGTTAGCTCTTACGGAATCAACAAGGAAGAAGCCCTTGCTCGGTCTTTCGCCGGTGCTAAGTTCATTGATTTCGAAAAGAAATATTTCCGTAGTGATATCGGATTCGATTTATAAATAGTCGTTATACAGGATGATGAGGGTGTGTCAAAATGTACTTGTCCCCGTGCTTGACACACCCTCATGATGATTAAGAATGAGAGTAGCTTATAATAAATACAGCCGTCGATACGACTTTTCAGCACCGCCGATATTCGTGCCGGTCTTATTGGCGTGTATTGTCTGTTGGGTGGTCAGTTATTTGTATTCTGTGGGCTATCCTGTCTATGGCGAGGTTTCGGCTACTCCTCTTTGGAATAAGATTTGCCAGGCATTGCCAGGTAAAGAATTTACTTATATCATCGGGATGGCGTTGATGTTCGGAGGGGCTTTTCTATTGCATCGTGCAAACTATGTGTTGGTACTGATACGGGAGAAGACGATGTTGCCTTTCCTTTTTTATGTCTTGTTTATCAGTACGAATCCCGACTTCTTTCCTTTGAAATCGACTTCGGTCGGTGTTTTCTGCCTGATTCTGGCGATTTACCAGTTGTTCACGACCTATCATGATCCTGAAGCGAGAGAGAAAGCCTACAGTGCCGCTTTGTTGATCGGTATCGGTAGTCTGCTTTGGATCCATTTACTTTGGTTTCTGCCGCTGTTCTGGTTGGGAATGTATAATTTTCGGTCGCTGACACCGCGTACCTTCATCGCTTCTTTGTTAGGGGTGGCAACGGTATATTGGTTCCTGTTGGGGTGGTGTGTCTGGCAGAAGGATTTCACGTTGTTTAGCGTTCCTTTTTCGACACTTTTCAAGGTGCGCCTTTTGGCGACAGACGGAATAGTGTTACTGGATTGGATCAGTATCATGGCGATTGCTTTGTTGACAGTTGTCGCTTCCCTGAATATTGTTATGCACGATACGGAGGATTCACTTCGCTCCCGTCAGTTCCTCTCGTTTTTGATCGCGATGTCCGTATGGGCGTTCAGTCTTTATTTCCTCTATGAACAGGTTTCGGAAGAGTTTTTGGAAACAGCTTGCGTGCCTGCCTCTATCCTGATCGCCCATTTCTTTACGGTGATACGTGGCAAGATTGTGTTTTGGTCGTTTTTTACAACTGTGGCAGTCTTGATTGTCACTCTATTCATTCGCATATGGAGTTTCTTATAGAATACGGATATATCGGTGTGTTCATTGCCTCCTTCTTGGCTGCTACCGTTTTGCCGTTCAGCAGCGAGGTTGTTCTGACCGGTGTGTTGTTGGCGGGAGCGGCCTATTGGCCCTGTATGGTTGCGGCTACATTGGGTAATTTCCTGGGGGGTATGAGTTGTTATTGGCTGGGGATGTTGGGCAAGGTCGAATGGATAGAGAAATATCTGAAACTGGATGCCGCCAAATTGCAGAAAGTACAGGATTGGATAAAAGGGAAAGGTTCCTGGATGGGCTTTTTCGTCTTCCTTCCCGGTATAGGCGATTTTATTGCAGTGGCGCTTGGTTTCCTCCGCGCCAATATCTGGATCGTAGCGATCTCGATGTTTCTCGGAAAGGCGATCCGATATTGGGTCTGGATGGAATTTGTCTATAAGGTACAGGGAATGTTCTGATTATTCCACTTTGACATATACTTTCGTATACACCTCGTTATGGCGGGCGTAAATGGCATAATTACCCCGAATGTCACTCCACGAGGGCAAAAGAGCGACTTTCAGTATGCCACCTTCGGTCGTAATACGAAAGAGGTCTTCGAGGTCGCTATTGTAGCTAAACTCTGTGTCTTTGGGAAATTCCCGGACAATCTCGTCTTCATAACCGCTTACTACTGTCCCGATCGTGCTGTCGTAGGCGGGTAACCCATTTGCTTCGGGATTGATCAGGGCGAACCGGACGACAGCGCCTACTCTTTTCTCGTCTTTCATGATCTCGGATTCAACATAGAACTGGTAGTAGTCTCCAGCCAGTGCCAATGCGAATTTTCCCGACGGAAATTGCTTCACGGCTTCTTCTTTGAAGGCTTGGTAGAGGTGTCTCGGCGTTACGGCTGCTTGATAAACCAATCCGTTGCCAATTTGGGGTGAAATGACTTTTCCGATCCCTTTTGACGGACCGATCTCGGTGATCAGGCATTCGTTTGTCTGAAAGTTGTTTGCCGCGTTGATATAGATATCTGAATTACCCAGACGGGTCGCTCCATTCTCCACATCGAGCATGTTTAAGGTAGTTGCATTGTTGATTTCCGGAGCCGAATCGTCATCCGAACAGGAAACAGCCGGGAGCAGGAATGCCGCCAGCAAAAGCTGGAACAAGAATTTCTTTTTCATTTACTTCTTTATTAATAAGTTAGACAATAGGTGAAACACATATACAAAGATAATTATATTTTGTTGAAAAGCGGTCGCTATCTATTATTCTTTTGCAAGTGCCATCCGAATGATAACCCTATGCTTTACGATAGCTAACCCTATGCATTAGCCATCGTAAGGCATAGGGTTATAGATATTATTCCGCCAGCCATTTGTTGATCTGCGTCAATATCTTTTCCTTCATGTCTTCCGGCATATTACTGATACGGGCGCGGTGGCTGCCTCCGGGCTGGATGTAGACTTGTTCGTTTATCTTGCCTTTGAAGATCGGGACGCGGGTTGCGCTCCACGGATCCACTTCGCCATAGATAAAAATCATCTTCGGATCGTTGTCGCGGAGGAAATCATAGACTTTGTGGTAGAGTTCAGGACGATATTCAACTTTGTCGACCAGTTCTTTCGGCAACATGATGCGGTTCAGGTATCCTTTGCTGCTTTCGATTGTCAGGTATTTGCGCAGCGGTTTCGTGTCATAGCCGTAGTAGCCCAATTCACGGGCAGCCTGTACGAAGAAAGAGATATTCGGTTGGTCTTCGGCAAAATAGTCGGGGCCGCTGATGTCAACCAAATGGTGGAACAGTGTCTTTGTATCGGATGTGAGTGGTGGGATCACACTGGTCGGCGTACCCCATTGCCAAAGAGCGAACGGGTATTCCAAAACACAATAATCCAATACTTCGGGCATTGATATGCGGAATTTCAGCTTCTTATCCTTACAGAATTTTTCCAGCATCGGGACGATTTCGTCCTTGTGTTTCAATATTTCAGTCTGGAAAGCTTCGATCTTTTGACGATCTTTCTTCGTACCTACTTTGCGAAGGAACGGTTCATGCCGCCCGTCCTCCACGCTTCTGTTCAAGGGGGCTACATAGGGAACCGAAAAATCTACGTCGTCCGGAAACCAGGCACGGTACAGGCAAGTGGTCTGTCCACCTTTGCTGATACCGGTGCTGACCCACTTGCCGGTGTACAGTTGCTTGAATGTCTGGTTGACATTATGCAGGTCGTAGGCCGAATTTTCTGCCGTCAGGTATTCCCAATTGCAGGGCTTCGGGGTGGATTCGAGAAAATAACGGTATTCCACGAATACCATGTTGGCATCGAGTAATTTCGATAGCTCTTCTTGATAACGTGGGTTCAAAGCATACGCCGCGCCATATCCTTCCGTGACCAATATGGTTGGGCGGTCGAAACCGACATGAGCGACGATCACGCGCTGCGTAAATGTTCCGGCTGTCGGATTCTTATGGTCGACAGGCTGGGTAATGCGTACGAGATATTTTTCGGTATAATGATCCGATTCCAACTTCTCGATACCGCTGATTCCTTTCAGTCCTTCTAATCTCTTTTGTAATTCTTGCGCATTACCTGTAAATATGGCTGTTAGCATCAACAGGAATGTGACGAGACATGGGGATAGGGTTTTCAATGTCCTTCTCATGGTATTAATCTTTTAAATTATGTATGTTTCGTATTAATCCTTCGTATTTGGCTCTTTTGACCGCTGATTTGGCAAATATACGATTATAATCCTCGCGGGAAAAGGCCTTTAGATCCTCTTTTCGAAGAGAAAGCAAAGCTGGTTTCGGATGGAATGCCTCTATTTGGGTCGGGCGGGCGAAACGGTTCCAAGGACAGACCTCCTGGCAGGTGTCGCAACCGTAGAGGCGGTTACCGAGGTGGGCGGCCTGTTCGGCGGGGATTTCTCCGCGGTTCTCGATGGTGAGATAGGAGAGGCATTTGCGGGCGTTCAGATGGCGGGGACCTTCCAGTGCTCCTGTCGGACAGGTATCCAGGCAACGGCTGCAACTGCCGCAACGGTTTTTCTGCGGTGTGTCGTAATGGTCTGCTTCGAGGGTGGTGACGATTTCTCCCAAGAAGAAGAAAGAACCTTTTCCGGGAATAATCAGGTTTGTGTTCTTCCCAATCCAGCCCAGTCCGGCTTTCCAGGCCCAATAGCGTTCGAGGATAGGAGCGGAGTCAGTGAAAAAGCGGGTGGTTCCGGTGTCTGCCTGTCCCATTCTCGCGCTCCATAGTTCGTTCAACATCTCTTTGATGACAAGATGGTAATCTTTTCCGTATGCATAATAGGCGATGTGGGGTGCTTCGGGCGGAAGTCTCTGCTCCGGATAATAGTTCAACGCCACGGATATGACTGTCTTGGCTCCTTCCACCAACCCGGCGGGATTAAGCCGTATTTCTCGGTGGTTCTCCATGTACGCCATCCCTGCATGATTGCCCTCCTTCAGCCATCTGTCAAAAAACAAAGCTTCGCTGTCTGCGGCCGCCACTTGTGCGATTCCGCAGGCATCGAAGCCGATCTCTTTTGCTTTCTCTTTTATTTCGACTGCAGGAAGCATATTAAAACACTTTGAACTCATACCCTTGTTCCTGTAGCCATTCGATGGCACGGGGCATCGCTTCGCGCATATTGCGTTCGGCTTTCAGCGAGTCGTGAAAGACGATTACGGAGCCGTTGCGGGTATAGTTCTTCACTACGTTGAAGACACCGTTCGGTGTCATGTGCGGACTGTAATCGCGTGTCACCACGTCCCACATGATAATCCGAAAATGCCTTCTGAGCCATACCACCTGCGGGAAACGCATGTGTCCGTGGGGAGGACGGAACAAGTCGCTTTTTATATATTCGGCAGCCTTTTCCACATTCGCCAGATAGTTCTTGGTCCAGAAACGGATGCCCTGGATATGGTTGAAAGTATGGTTACCCACACGATGTCCCCGTTCCAGTACCATCTGGTAGATGTCCGGATGTTTGCGGACGTTGTCTCCGACACAGAAGAAGGTCGCCTTCACGTCATATTTGTCTAATATATCCAATACCCAAGGGGTAACCTCGGGGATCGGACCATCGTCGAAGGTGAGATATACACACTTCTTCTTTGCCGGAATCCGCCAGATTACCCCTGGAAATAGGGCCCTGTAGAACCAGGGCGGTTGCTCTATAAACATATTTATTCTCTGCGCACCGATTCGTAAGCCATACGGTAGTTATCAAACTCTTCCTGGTATTTCTTGTTGAATTCGGGATTGTAATGTTTGTTGATTAACAATACTTGATTCAAAACCTGCATGTCTTGTAACAGTTCTGTTTCCACGGATGACAACTGCATCGGATTCAAGCGGAAGTACCAGTTAATGTTACGCATCATGTTATCGGCGATACCTGTAAATATTTCTGCTGCTTTCTCTTTCTGGCCCAGTACGTAATAGAGCTCACCGGTTGAAAGCGCCGTGTAGTCAAGCGGGATATTTTCCGGCGGCAACACCTGCATGCATTTGTCCAATACTTCCAAAGCCTTGTCGTTCTTGCCTTCTTTCACCAATGCTTCTGCCAGCTTGTTGAACAGCATCATGCGGTAGCTTTTGCACATGCGCATTACATTCTCGTCGATGTAAACGCCTGGTTTGTCCACGCCACCCCATTTGAATTTGTTCATCACGTTGTCATACATCTTGTCGGTGTTGACAGCCTTGTTGGCATTTTTCGGAACGACCTGGTAAGCAAGACCGGTCTGTTCGAAATAGCCGTCCAGGTTGACGAACTGATCCGGACTGACCGTGATTGCGTAGTACATCGGACGTTCGAAGTTGTTGGTCTGCAACATGTCGAGGATCGTCAGTTCCTGTTTACCCAGCGCATTCTTTCCGGCGAGGTTGATCATCATCTGATCTACCATACCGTCTGTCTTGCCGCCTAAGATCTTGGCTCCGGCGGTGGAATCGACTTTGTAGTATAGCTTGTCTGCCGGGATGTAATCCAGTTCCTGATTGATACCCGGAATTTTCTTGAACTTCGGGTCGTCACTGCGGACAAAGTTCAAGGCCGTGTTCAGATCGATCGAATCTTTTGTCAGCGGGAATACATAGGCTGCATCGCGAGTACCTTGTATATATTGATCGCGTGTCCAGGTGATCGGCAGCGGAGCGGACTCGTAAGCCTGTTTCTTCATCTGGTCGATATACCAGTCTGTTTGCAGGTAGCTGGTGTTACATACGCGAACATCAGTACGGACGCCTTCTACCTCCTGGGCATACCACAAGGGGAATGTGTCGTTATCACCATTGGTGAAGATGATGGCGTTTGGTTCGCAGGATTCCAGATAGTTGGAACCGAAATCGCGGCAGACATAGCGACCTGAACGGTCGTGGTCGTCCCAGTTTTGTCCGGCCATCTGGATAGGTATGAACAGGCAGAGTACGGTTGCCACCGATCCGGCGATGACCGGATTCAGTTTGCCGTATCGCTCCAGTCCCTTAGCCAGTGCCGCGACACCGAACCCGATCCAGATACAGAACGCATAGAACGATCCGGCATACGCATAGTCTCGTTCACGCGGTTGGTACGGTGTCTGATTCAGGTACAGCACGATAGCCAGACCTGTCATGAAGAACAGGAAGAAGGTCACCCAGAAACTCTGAATTCCTTTTTCGCCCGAATAAGCCTGGAACAGCAAACCTAAAATACCTAACAACAACGGCAGCATATAATAGACATTGTGCCCTTTATTATTGATAATATCGAACGGCATATCTTCCTGTGGACCCACCAGAACTTCGTCAATAAACGGAATACCGGTAATCCAGTTACCATTCAGCACCTCGCCATTTCCCTGAATGTCGTTCTGACGACCGGAGAAGTTCCACATGAAGTAGCGCCAATACATAAAGTTCAATTGGTAGGAGAAAAAGAACTTCAGGTTCTCCGCGAATGTCGGTTTCATTACGCTCTTCATCTCTCCGCAATAGTTGTATTTCACCGGTTGACCTTTTACCTGGGCCCAGTCCTTGTAGGCTTGTATATGGCGCGGATCGGAACTGTACATACGAGGGAACAGCATGTTCAGTTCGTCGACATATTTGTATTCCTGATCGGTGCGGGACACAAAATAACGGTCTTTCTCGTTTTTGTCCTTCTTGATCACGCGGCTCCAGGTCGGTTCGCCTTCTGTCGTGACAGGTACGCAACTTCCTCCTTGGTTTTCGCGCTGTACTTCCGATACATAGGTCTGTCCGTAGAGAAGCGGGGTTTTACCATATTGTTCACGTGCCAGATAGGTACGCAACGTAAAGATATCGCTCGGCGCGTTTTGATTCATAGGTGTATCGGCCGTTGCACGGATCAATGTCAGTGCATACGAAGAATAGCCCACAACGACTACCATCAAGCAGACCAGGACTGTGTTTAGCGTCTTGATATCCACCTTCTTGCTCTTGAACAGGTAAAGACTCAATGCCGCAGTCAAGATGACAGCCAAAGCGTAACCGCTGCCGATAAACGGAATACCGATCAATACGATCGACAGGATGAAAGCAATTTTCATGCGTGTCGGATGGATCTCGTCGCGCATGGTTTCCCAGATAGACCAGATCAATACGCCTGCCACAATGATCACATAAGCAAATACTCCGGAATTGTAAGGCATGCCTAATACATTGACAAACAGCAGTTCGAAATAGCCGCAAACCTCGACCAATCCTTGTACGACACCGTACATCATCAATGCAACGATGGCGAAGGAAACAAGCAGGGCAACCAGCGTTCCCTTCATCGTAGGATTCGGGAATTTCTTATAATAATATACCAGCACGATAGCCG
>DXRF01000230.1 GCA_019411205.1 Parabacteroides sp.
TCGTTCTTCTCCGGTAACGAAGAGAACGATGGAGCTCTCAATCCCTTCCAACTCACCCACAAACAAGAGGATGTACTGAAAAACCTACGCCAGCGCATCACCGTCTATGTCGATAAAAAAACACAAGTCGTTACTCTCGGTGTCAGCATGCAAGACCCGCTGATCTCAGCAGACGTGGCACACAGTATCGTGATAAAGTTACAGACCTACATCACACATTACCGGACACAGAAGGCAAAAAAAGATCTGGAATTTACAGAAAAAGTACTAAAGGAATCCCGCAACGCCTATTACAAAGCACAGCAGGCCTATGCTGCATTCGAAGACGGCAACAAAAACCTCATCTCTGCCAGTTACCGCACTGAGCAAGAGCGCTTACGCAACGAGATGACTCTTACGTTCAATGTATATAACACATTAGCGCAAAAACTCGAACAGGATAAACTCAGAGTGCAGGAACAGACGCCGGTCTACACCATTATCGAACCGGCAACCGTTCCTCTCAAAGCTTCTTTCCCCAAGAAATTACTGATTCTGGTAGCATTCATCAGCCTCGCCTTCATCGGAGGATGCGGGTATCTGATCATCAAGAAATATGCAATCACCTCGTCGCCGGGATCTGAAACATAATCAGAAAAAGGCAATCCCGAATCGGGATTGCCTTTTTCTGATTACGACCTACTCACCTGCAATCCCTTATCCGACAAGCTCATTTCAACAAAACGGGCATTGTCATTCTGCGGATCTGCCGTGAGAAGGCGGCGGATCTGCAAAGAGGCTTCCGGGTCTTTGGCTACGATATAAAGATAGCCACCTCCGCCAGCACCAGGAAGTTTATAGCCTAATGCATAATCCTTGATGCGAGAAATGAGCCGTTCCACAGCAGGCGGGTTCGTCCCGGCATCAAGTGCCTTGTTTTGTTCCCAACTCTTACCGACCAATCGCCCGTATGAAGCGAAATCACCCCTAAGGATTGCCTCGTACATGTCCAACGCATGCTCTTTCATTTCAGAAAGCAGACGAAGATGGGAACCACTGTTCAAGAACATTCCACGTACGATTTCAGCAAGGATATCCTTCGCCGTACGGGTAATTCCCGTGTAGTAAAGCAAGTGGCAGACACGATACTCCGGTTCGGTAAAAAGATATTCCGGAAGCCAGCGCACCGACGGATTCTGGTGGAAACCCTCACCCGTCTGCAACAGTTTCAATCCATGTAACACCCCTCCATACTGATCTTGCCAGCCTCCTCCGGTCGTGAGCAACTGCTCAAGGATCAGCGTCCGGTTACCAATCTCGTTCTTATCCCACGCCAAGCCACAAAAATCCGACAATGCGCCCAATACCGTAGCCGCGAGAATCGAACTGGTTCCCAGACCAGAACCGGCAGGAATCGCAGCCAACAACGTCACTTCCAACCCGCATCCGAATGCTTTCAGTTGCTCTTCCAACGAAACATAGCAGCCTGCTGAGAATTCGGGTATAAACCCGGCCAAAGCCAACGCCGCTTTCGGGATGGAGAAAGGAGAGCCGACCTTGTTGAAATCACGCAGTTCGTCCCAAGTCGAAATGCACTCCATCGCCCCGATATCGATGGAACGAAGAATGATACGAGACTCGCGAGTCGGTTTCACATAGACCTGCAAAGGAGGTTGACCGTTCAACTCGATCGCCACGTTTACGACATTACCACCGGCATACATGCAGTAGGGCGGTGTATCCGTCCATCCTCCTGCCAAATCGATACGCACGGGACTGCGCCCCCAGACAATCTGATCGCGATAGACATTAAGACGAGGCATCTGTTTCTCATCAGCAATCGTACTGATCCAACCTTCACGCAACAGCGAGAATGCCTGCTGCTGTTCCACCATGCCCCGTTCATCTCCTGAAAGTTGCAGCACACGAGCACGAAACATATGGTCATGCACACGTTTCATCAGCGGAGCATCCGCCGGTAAACCCTTAGGCAACATAATCCCTCCGGCAACAAATTCGGAAGCGGCATCCGCCAGATCCAACTGATAGAAAATACTTTTGTCATGATTGGCAGCAAGCATCGACCAGTTTTTCTTCCTGAACGCTTCGCGCTGAGCAAACAGGCGGCGAAGATTTGCACAATCAGAAAGCCTGTTTGCAGACATCTTTTCAGCTACTTCCCACACCTTGCGTCCTTCATCCAGATAAGGTTCAGATACCATCCAACGTAACACAGCCCCCAACTCGTCCATACTCCGGCAGACAGGGAATAAGGCCGCATTCTGTATGTCGGCACAGGCCGGCAAGTTGATACCCCGCTCCGCAGACCATTCCACTATGGGACGCCCCATAAAGAGAGTGGATTCATTCGCCGTGTTTCCTTTGAAAGTATCATTGAAACCATACGGACGTGCCACCCAACCCTCGTCATCGACAGGCACGACATCAATGCACACACCGGAAGGGAGGTGCAACTCCCAATCGTTCACCGGAACCCCCGTAATCACATGCCGATCGGCAAGCACCCACCGTTTTCCGACAAAACTGTTTTCGATCCACAGTTCAGAATTTCCAGAGGTCAGCGAACAAGAAACTTCGGCATTCTGAACAAACATGGCAGGATGTGGTTTCACCTTGCGCTGCATGATCGCCCGCTGGTCGCGCACAAGATTCTGTACCGACAGCGTCGAGGAAATCAGCTCCCGGCTTGTTCCATAATGATAAAACTCACCACCCGGCAAAGGTAAGATAGCGACAGTCAACGCATTCAATTCTTCATCAGTTATACGCGGATGAGCCCCAAGAGCAAGACCAAACTCAGAATACAGGTCATATTCCTTCATCCGTTTCCCGTCCGATTCGTAGGAATGCTTCATCAGGAGTTCCACCGCCCGGTCACTGAGCAGCCAGACGCCTATATCCATCAAGAAGAGATGCGTCCCCGCCAGCCGTCCCAACTCATCGAGAGTGGGCTTTTGAAGCATGAAATCGAGCTGGTCAGGAGATTTGCGGTCCGACACGAAGACCCCGTGGCGAGTGGCGAGTGCAGGATCCACCCACAAACCATAACAGACAACATCAGCCTCAGGAATCTCTTGCAACGGCTCGCTGTTACGCAGGTAAACATCGCCACTGGCAATCAGCGTATGCAGCGAATCCGGCGCCTTGTGCATGATCTCCTCATACAACGGAAGTTGAAGCGAAAGGAGGTTTTGAGATAATTTCTGTCCCCTCGCCCACCGGAACACCGGAATCGGTGTCAATATTTTGCCCGAAGGTGCATATCCCGGTAAACGCCGGCTCTGCCCTCCGGCATGTAGTAAAATCCGCTTTTCACCTGCCAGCCATTCTCTAACCGACAACGTTCCAGCAGTATCGTCATCCCGGCGGCAAGCCTCAAGCAACCAAGTTGTTCCTCCGCCCGATCCCAGACGGGCGCCTATAGGATCGGACGTACAAAACCAGTCTGCCGGATCGGCATTAGCTATCTCGTGAAAACTGCCAACCAGATTAGGCGGCAGTGACAATAATTTCTTCATATCCACTATTCTTTCCGGCAAATGTACTCCTTTCCCCCCTTTCAGTGCGTAAAATTTAATTTAATTTTTACTTTCAGAAGTCGTTTCGTTTAAATTATATATCCTCCTTTGTAGAGGGAATGTGCTCTTATAATCATACGACAATAAAAAAAGTTGGTAAATACTAATCCCATCCATTCATTTCTATTTCTGGAGTATCTTTAGTTATTCATTTAATATTCAGAAAGTATGATATACGGTTATGTAAGAGTCAGTACGGATAAACAGAGTACTGAAAATCAACGCTTCGAGATTGAGAACTATTCTAAAGCGAAAGGTTTCCGTATCGAACGTTGGGTAGACGAAACAATCAGCGGAACAACAAGTGTATCGGATCGCCAACTTGGTAGACTATTAAAGCAAATTCGTAAAGGAGACACGCTTGTAACAACAGAACTATCAAGGCTTGGACGTAATTTGATGCAAGTCATGAGTTTCCTTCACCAGTGCATGGAACGGGATATTATCGTCCTTACAGTCAAAGAACGCTATGAATTAGGGAATAATATCAATAGTAAAATTCTGGCTTTCGCCTTTAGTCTGAGCGCAGAAATCGAACGCAATCTGATTTCACAACGTACCCGCGAAGCACTTGCGCGTAAAAAAGCGGAAGGCACGAAACTCGGTCGTCCGAAAGGCAAAAAGACCATGCAAGTCAGGCTGTCCGGAAAAGAAAATGTCATCAGGAAAATGATCAATGAGAA
Source organism: Parabacteroides sp. (assembly GCA_019411205.1). Lineage (GTDB taxonomy): Bacteria > Bacteroidota > Bacteroidia > Bacteroidales > Tannerellaceae > Parabacteroides. Next base: position 4,262 of record DXRF01000230.1, read on the forward strand.
ATGCTCTATGAATGAAATCGCCGAGAAATTCGGAGTAAACCGCCAAACTCTGCGTGATTTCCTACGGAACACATTCCCGGACTGGAGAAAATATAGATATATTAAGTAATCGGAGCTCATAGCCTTAATTGTCTGAATGTTAATCTATGTAACCTTAATAAATTGTTTTTTGAGGTAATTTATTATCAGTCAACACGGCAAGCCCGACGAGGCAAGATGATCCGCATACTTTGTCATCCAATATCTCTGCACGCTGTGCTGCCAGTGTGCGGCAGGTTTTGTATGCTTTATTCCTTCCTCACGACGAAGCGAATATTTCCCTTTTCACACAGTTATAAGCCATACATTTCCTTTCTAACCCTCTTTATTTCAAAATCTTTTAAATATTATACCACAAATTAATTATTAGAAAAAGACACTTGCTGTCTTAAAGCCTGAAACGTAAAAGAGCCGGAATGTATGGGGAAGCCCCATATTCCCGGCTCTGATATTTTAGAACCTTTGCCCTATTCCTCTCGAACCGGACAAAACAACCTAATTACTAATCTAAAAATCTAATACCATGAAAAAACACACTACGCTTATATAACCGGAGCATGTGGCAAAAAGTTCACTACGACCCCAATAATTGACAAAGAAGTCCAGGAATACCTGTTTCTCCTCCCTGCAAATCACTCGATTATTTTATGCAAAACCGGCTGTAAAATAGATAAAACCGGTTAGTTTTCATTGTCAGACAAGGGACTTTAGTTGCCGGACACCCCCATGTAGCCATCCTAAACACCCGGGTGTAGAGGGCCGGTACACCCGGGTGTTTAGGATGGCTACATGGGGGTGTTTACGGGATGATGTGCTTGTCTTTGCTAAAAAAAGAGAGGGCTTTTGTGGAATGAGGAACCG
>DXRF01000231.1 GCA_019411205.1 Parabacteroides sp.
ACGCTCGAAGGTAAGCTCGTCGAAATAAAGGCGGTCGCACATATCATAGTCGGTCGAAACCGTTTCGGGATTGTAGTTGATCATCACCGAACGCCAACCCTCCTTACGGATCGTTTCCAACGCCTGCACACCACACCAGTCGAACTCGACCGAACTGCCGATCCGGTAAGCGCCGGAACCCAGCACGACGATGGAACGGTGGTCACCCTGATACTGCACGTCGTTTTCCGTACCGCTATAGGTCAGATACAGATAGTTCGTCTGCGCCGGGTATTCGGCAGCCAGCGTATCGATCTGTTTCACAACCGGGACGATGCCGTGTTCCTTACGGAACTGGCGGACCTGCATCATACCTTTTTCAATATTTCCCTCAAAGCCGAAGGCGCGGGCTATCTGGAAATCGGAGAAACCTTGCCGTTTCGCCTTGCGAAGCAATTGACTATTGACAATGGACGATTGACAATTATCAGGATTGCGATATTCTTTTTTAATTGCCAATTGTCCATTGTCAATTGTCAATTTATGCAACTCCTTGGAGGTACACATGATTCCGTAGAGTTTTTGCAGGAACCACCGGTCTATCTTGGTCAGTTCGTGTATTTGATCGACGGTATATCCGGCACGGAACGCTTTGGAGATAACGAAGATACGGGTGTCGGTCGGTTCATGGAGCGCCTTGTCGATGTCGGCTATCACCAGTTCCTTGTTTTCCACGAAGCCGTGCATGCCCTGTCCGATCATACGCAACCCTTTTTGGATCGCCTCTTCGAAGGTGCGCCCGATCGCCATCACCTCTCCCACAGATTTCATGCTCGACCCCAATTCGCGGGCCACACCGTGAAACTTACCTAAATCCCAGCGCGGGATCTTACAGACCACATAATCGAGAGCCGGTTCGAAGAAAGCGCTTGTCGTCTTTGTCACCGAGTTTTTCAAATCGAAAAGGCCGTAACCCAATCCTAACTTGGCTGCGACGAAAGCCAACGGATAACCGGTTGCTTTAGAGGCCAGCGCAGACGAACGGGAGAGACGGGCGTTCACCTCGATCACACGGTAGTCTTCGCTCTCCGGATCGAAAGCATATTGCACGTTACATTCGCCCACGATACCTATATGACGGATAATCCGGATAGCCAGTTCACGAAGTTTATGATATTCACTGTTGGTCAGTGTCTGCGACGGAGCGATCACGATACTTTCGCCGGTATGGATGCCCAGCGGGTCGAAGTTCTCCATGTTGCAGACCGTGATACAGTTGTCGAAACGGTCGCGCACCACCTCATATTCCACTTCTTTCCACCCTTTCAAGCTCTTTTCCACCAATACTTGGGGAGAGAAAGAGAAGGCTTTTTCGACCAACATATCCAGCTCTTCTTCGTTGTCGCAGAAACCGGAACCGAGGCCACCCAGTGCATAAGCGGCACGGACAATCACCGGATAGCCTAACTCGGCAGCAGCCCGGCGGGCATCTTCGGCATTCTCCACAGCTTCGCTCTTGATCGTCTTCACACCGATCTCATCGAGCTTACGGACGAAGAGTTCACGATCCTCCGTATCCATGATTGCCTGTACCGGAGTACCGAGTACACGGACGTTATATTTTTCCAACACACCACTCTGGTAAAGCGCCACACCGCAGTTCAACGCCGTCTGGCCTCCAAAAGCGAGCAGGATGCCATCCGGACGTTCTTTGGCGATCACCTTTTCGACAAAGAAGGGGGTGACGGGCAGGAAATAAACGGTATCTGCCACTCCTTCCGAAGTCTGTACCGTAGCGATGTTCGGATTGATAAGCACTGTCTGGATTCCCTCCTCCTTGATGGCTTTCAAAGCCTGGCTGCCTGAATAGTCGAATTCGCCAGCTTCGCCGATCTTGAGGGCGCCGGAACCGAGTATCAGGACTTTCTTTATATCTTCTTTCATTTTTCGGACTCTTTTATTCGTTAACATTTTTAGGTGCGCCGCCTCACTCCCTAAAGCAGGTCGACAAACTTATCGAAGATGAACTCCGTATCGGTCGGCCCACTGCAGGCTTCGGGATGGAACTGGGATGAAAAGAAAGGTTTCGTCTTATGCCGGATCCCTTCGTTCGTCCCGTCGTTCATGTTGATAAAGAGCGGTTCCCAGTCATCTCCCAACGTGTCTCCCGCCACTGCATAGCCGTGATTTTGGGAAGTGATAAAACACTTCTCCGTCCCCACCATGCGTACCGGTTGGTTATGGCTGCGGTGGCCATATTTCAGCTTATAGATCGAAGCGCCTCCGGCTTTGGCAAGCAACTGGTTTCCCATGCAAATGCCGCAGATAGGTTTGTCTCCATCAAGTGCCTTGCGGATGTTCCGGACAGCAGCATCGCAGGTATCGGGGTCACCGGGACCGTTCGAAAGGAAAAGCCCGTCATATTCCAGGTGATTGAAATCGTAGTTCCAAGGGACACGTATCACAGCAACATTCCGCTTCAAAAGGTTACGGATGATGTTGGCCTTCACGCCGCAATCGAGAAGCACTACGCGCTTCTTCAATTGGCAATTGACAATTGATAATTGACAATTATTGACTTCAGACAAGGGATAGGTCCGACTCGTACCGTCCGGCAGATAAACAATAATGTCTTTACAAGAAACACGGTCCACATAGTTGATGCTGCCATAATCCGGCATCCCACCTTCATTGTCAATTGTCAATTGTTCATTGTCGCTTTCATCGGTACCCCCGATAATGATACGCCCCATCATTACCCCATGCTCCCGTATCTTCTTCGTCAGCGCGCGGGTGTCGATGCCGGTGATTCCGGGGATCTTCTCACGTTTCAACCAGTCACCGAGGCTTTCCACAGCATTCCAGTGGCTATACTCTTCGCTATAGTCACTCACTATAATCGCCTCCGCATAAATTTTCTCACTCTCCATGAAGGTAGGCAAGCCGTTCTCTTCGATAGAGAAAGGAGGCACCCCGTAGTTTCCAACCAGCGGATAAGTCAGAACCATCAACTGCCCGGCATACGAAGGGTCGGTAAGACTTTCTGTATAACCGGTCATAGCAGTGTTGAACACCACTTCGCCGGCCACTGCCTTGTCGAAACCAAAAGAGAAGCCGTGAAACATGCTTCCGTCGTCTAAGACCAATGTTGCTGTTTTTCTTGTCATTTTCAATATTCAATTATCATTTTTCAATTCCCCAATATTCCTCTTCCATATAATGAATGAACGCTTCGTTCACCATTCGTACACCACCAGGTGTCGGATAATCACCGGAGAAGTACCAGTCGCCCGGATGATCAGGGCAAGCGGCATGCAACCCTTCGAGTGTCTGGTAGACAATCTCCACCTTCGCACGTGTTCCTACGGAGGTAAGCAGTTCCACCATCTTGGCCGAGATTTCCTCGTCGGTGAAAGACGCATAAATCTCCTTCACATAATTTACGGTCGCATCGCACGGCACAACCTGCTGCCGCTTGGCTTTCTTATAGGCATCGAGCAGAACGGATTCCATCCCCTTGTCCACTAAAAGCGCCACGGCAGCCCTGAACGCGATAAATTCGCTCATACGAGACATATCAATACCGTAATAGTCCGGATAGCGCACCTGCGGAGACGAACTGACCACCACGATCTTCTTCGGGTTCAGGCGGTCCAGAATACCGATGATACTCTGCCGGAGTGTCGTGCCTCGCACAATGCTGTCGTCAATCACGACCAGATTGTCCTCGAAAGGCACAATACTCCCGTACGTGATATCATACACATGGGCAGCCAGATCGTTACGACTGTTCCCCTCAGCAATAAATGTACGCAATTTTATATCCTTGATTGCTACTTTTTCACACCTGACACGCATGGACAAGATTTGTTCCAGTTCTTCCTCCTGAAGCAGATGGCTGCGATCGGCGATCCATTCCTTTTTCTTTTTGTTCAGATATTCGTTCATGCCCTCCTGCAACCCGAAATAAGCAACCTCCGCCGTATTCGGGATAAAGGAGAAGACTGTATGATTCAGATCATTGTCCACAGCCTTCAGTACGGCCGGTACAAGATTTTCACCCAACCGTTTCCGTTCACGGTAAATATCCCGGTCACTTCCACGTGAGAAGTAAATACGTTCGAACGAGCAGGCCTTATTCTCCTTCGGCTCCATGATCTGCGACGTATGCCAGTCACCTTGCTTATTGATGATCAGCGCCTCTCCCCTTTTCAGTTCATCTATGTCTTCGGCAGGCACATTCATGGCCGTCTGGATGACCGGACGTTCGCTTGCCAGAACCACGATCTCGTCATCGGCATAATAGAACGCCGGACGGATGCCCCAGGGATCACGCACGCTGAAAGACTCGCCGCTCCCAGTCAATCCGCAGATCACAAAACCACCGTCCCACAGTGGGGCACAACGTTTCAAGACATTCGACAAGTCGACATTCGCTTCGATCGCATGGGTGATCTCCATTCCCTTCAGCCCTTCGACTTCATACTTCCGGTACAGCCGTTCGACCTCACGGTCCAGACGATGTCCCACCTGTTCCAGCATGATGAAGGTGTCGGCATAGGCACGCGGATGCTGGCCAATGGCTGTTATCTCTTCAAAAATATCCTGTACGTTAGTAAGATTGAAATTACCGCAAAGAGCGAGATTTTTGGCTCTCCAGTTGTTACGGCGTAAAAAAGGATGGACATAGGAAATACCGGACTTACCGGTTGTACTGTAACGCAGGTGCCCCATATAAAGCTCTCCTGCAAAAGGAAGATTTGTTTTAGCAAAAAGCGGATCGTTCAGTTTGTCAGGCGGCAAATCCTTGTAATGCTCATGAACAGCTGCGAATATCTCGGTGATGGCTCCTGTGCCTAATGCTCTTTCCCGAAACATATATTCTTCGCCGGGGCTGGCTTCCAACTTGACACATGCTAAACCGGCTCCTTCCTGACCACGGTTATGCTGCTTTTCCATCAACAAATAGAGCTTATTGAGCCCATACATCCAAGTTCCATACTTCTGATAATAATATTCCAAAGGCTTTAGTAACCGGACCATGGCAACTCCACACTCGTGTTTAAGTACTTCCATTTGGTTCTATCTTGTTTATTTTGACTGCAAAGATACTCATACTATATTACATAATGTTCATGTAAACGGAATTTATTTGA
>DXRF01000232.1 GCA_019411205.1 Parabacteroides sp.
CCTATGGCAGTCCGGGCCTTGTCACCCAATGTCCGACGGATGGCAACCACTTGTTTGTCGCAGATCAACGGATTGGCAAGCAAAGTGGCATCCAGTTCGCGCAAAATACCTTCTGCCTGTCGTATCGCTTTCTTATCGCCTTTTCGAATTCCTTCAATCAGCCGTGAACGGTTTTCTTCAAGTTCTTGTAACGCTTTCTCCCAGTCGGTTCCGGGTTGAAAATCCGCTTTATACCGGGTTTGCAGAGAACGGACGGCCGCTTGAAATTTCTTCGCCTGATAATGTTGCAAGCGCATATCCAGCCCTTGTGCTGCGGCAAAGGAGGTCATTATTCCTGTCGCCAGTAAGCAAACGATCAGATTAATACGTTTCATGGTTTTAAATTTTCAGATGATTTACTGCAAAGATAAAGGTTTCACTTCCTCTAAAGTTAACAATATATGTACAATACTTTGCAAAATCCGATATATTCTCTTGAAAACCTTTTATCTTTGCCTCATCCATTATCTATTAGTCTGCTAATATGAAGATACTTAATAACCGAAATACGCTATCGCTCCAAATGATATACGCCGGTTACCACCGTGCAGGAAAGGAATGGTGTTATGAAAACATCATTAGCCCTTTCTCTCGCCTGTATTTAATAGATGAAGGAAAAGCGGCCGTTTACATGAACAAGAAAAAGTATGAATTATCTGCCGGTGAATTGTTCATTATCCCTAAATTCACATTCCACACATACGAATGCGACAACTTTATGAATCATTATTACATCTGCTTTTTCGACCAACTGATCGGGGGCAGAAGCCTGTTTGAAAACACGACCATCCGCTATCAACTTCCGGCCAAAGAGATAGACCGGATGCTTATGTTGCGTTTCCTCGAACTGAACCCCGACTGCGCCGTCCGCAATCCGAACCCCAAAACATACGACAACAAGGACAACCTTTATACTGTCAACCAAAACCGCTCCAATTATGACCTTGCTACCGAGATCGAGAGCAACGGTATCCTTTTGCAGCTCTTCTCACGTTTCTTGGGGGAAACAAAGTTTCTGGAGCCGGAATCCCGCAATCAGTATGAACGGCTCAATCTCGCACTCAATTATATCGATAACCATCTGCAACAAAGCATCCTTGTGAGCGACCTGGCTAAATTGATGTGCATCAGCGCTGACCATTTTTCGCGCATTTTCCGGCGGGTTATAGGCATGGGGCCCTGCCAATACATCCAGGCCAAACGGATCGAACGCGCCCAGACTCTGCTTTTGACTTCCCGCCTCAGCATCAAGGAGATTGCAGAGACAGTCGGCATTTCCAACCTCTCCCAATTCTCCAAACTGTTTTCCAAACAGACCAATCATTCCCCACGTGAATATCGGGATACGATTTAAAAGAAACACGCTCTGCCATCAACCAAAAAAGCGGTACACCCTTTCGGATATACCGCTTTTGTTATCTTAGAAACGATCTTACTTATGCTTCTGCAACAACTTCTTTTACAGAAACGAAAGAACGGTTTTCTTTACCTCTACGGAAAGTTACCACACCATCAACCAATGCATATAACGTATGATCTTTACCGATACCTACGTTTTCACCCGGATGATGAACTGTTCCTCTCTGACGAACGATGATATTGCCAGCTTTAGCAACTTCGCCACCGAAAAGCTTAACACCTAATCTCTTACTTTGTGATTCACGGCCGTTCTTAGAACTACCCACACCTTTCTTATGTGCCATTTCTTCTTTTCTCCTTTAAACGTTAAGCAACAATTTCTTTTACACTCACTTCAGTGAACTGCTGACGGTGACCGTTCAGTTTACGATAACCTTTTCTTCTCTTCTTATGGAAGATCAGCACTTTATCACCTTTTACCAGCGGAGACAGTACTTCACATACCACCTTTGCGCCTTCTACAGTAGGAACACCTACTTTAACTTCACCGTTGTTGTCAACCAACAATACTTTTTCAAATTCCACAACAGCACCGCTTTCTGCGTTCTGAATGTGATGAACGAACAACTTCTTTCCTTCTTCAGCCTTGAACTGCTGTCCGTTAATTTCTACGATTACGTACATCTGTCTTTTTATATTTAAACAGGTTATGTCCCGGAGGTGGATACACTTCTAAGCATCACTTGTTTACCCCCTGCAGAATTCAGAGCGCAAAATTACGGTTTCTTGATGTATCATCCAAATCTTTTCGGAACTATTTTCCAAAATGATAGCTTCCCGAGCCAATCTCGACTTCCATATATCCTTCCGTTGCCGAAATTCTGCGTACACCCGGCAAGTTACCGATCGTCACATTATATTTCTTCGGAATCCGGACGATTGCCGACGTATTGCCCGGCAACGTGATATCCCAGCTAAAGTCGCCTCCCTTCTTGGTCCATGCACTCTTGATCTCTCCGTACACAGAACCGTAAGAGGCGGAAACTTCGTCAAGGCCATCAGGGAAAACAGGCTCCATCACCAACTTTTTGAAACCGACTGCATCGGGAGCACATTTGATGCCGGCCAGATCTTCGTAATACCAGATCAGCAAGTCACCGAGCAACATCACATGGTTGGCGGAGTTCATGGCCGGATCAGCCGTATCACCGTTCCAAAGTTCCCAAATAGTCGTCGCACCGTTCTTAATCATATATCCCCAACTCGGATAAGTCTCGTTTGTCAGGATCTTATAGGCCAGATCGACACGCCCGTACTCGGTCAGTCCACGCATCAGATGCTGGATTCCCAAGACTCCGGTACTTACATGTCCGTTAAAATCCCCCTCTGTCTTTTTCACGATATTGTCGAAAACTTTCCTTTCATATCCTTCCGGCACAAGTCCGAGACGTAGCGAGAGGATGTTAGCCGTAACCGTATTATTGCCATACTCCGCCGTTTCTTCATTAAAGAATCTGGCATTATAAGCCGCCTTCATTTTAGCCGCCAGGGATTCGTAGCCAGGAATATCGGCATCCTGTCCGCAGATACGGGCAAAACCGATCATCTTATTCAGCAAATCATAATAGACAGTCGTACTGAGAATAGCACCGTCCGTCTTACGGGAAGGATCTTTTGAATGGATCAGCTCCTGCGATTCGGGAGGCATGCACCAGTCGCCATACTGGTCTTTCGTCATGATATAGTCCTTCATGGTTGTCTTCTCCATATGCGCCATCCAGCGTTTCATGGCAGGATAATGGGTACGGATCGCACTGTCGTCACCAAATTGGCGATACAACATATCCGCTACATAGAAGAAAGCGGACGGCCAGGTCACATCATCCGCATAGATCGTCCAGTAATTCGGAGAGACATCCGAGATGCTTCCTTCCGGGCTCATGGAATCTTCGATATCCTGCAACCATTTATTATACAGTTGAGCATTGTTGAAAATAAAGGCTTCGCCGTAAGCACCCGTCGCACGGTCCCCCAACCAACCGAGACGTTCGTCACGCTGCGGGCAGTCAGTCGGCATTCCGCGATAATTACTGCGGATTCCCCAATACGAGTTCTTATGAATCTGGTTGACCAGCGGATGGGATGTTTCAAAACGTCCGGTCGTCGCCATTTCGTCATAAATCACATGCCCGGTAAACGCAGACAGTTCCGGTTTATAATCAAGCCCCGAAATTTCCACAAAACGGAAACCATGATACACGAAACGAGGTTGCCAACTGAAATTACCATCTTTCGCCGGTGTATAAATATCAGTCACCTGTGCAGTACGCAGGTTTGCCAGATAAAGGGAGCCGTCTTTCTGCAGCAACTCGGCGAACTTCATCGATACAGGCCTGTCTTTCTTCCCTTGCAGGTTGACAGAGAGCCAACCGACCATGTTCTGCCCCATATCCAGGATATACTTTCCATCAGGACGTTCAAAAATGGCAACAGGTTTCAACATTTCCTGTACGCGGATATTCGGATTCTGCTGTGCAGTCAGTTTGCCCGTAGGAGCTTCCATCACATCAGCAGTCTTCCATGCGCCGTCGTCAAAACCGTTCTCGTTCCAACCATCCATCTCGAGGCGGGCATCATATTCTTCGCCGTCAAACTCATTATTTGCGACGATCGGGCCTTTCGAAGTGATTTTCCACGACGTATCACTGACGACCACCGCCTGCGATCCGTCTGCATATTCGATCTGAAGCTGCGCGAGCAAACGAGGCAAACCGAATGTTTTCATCCCCGGATTACGCATAGAGAAGAAACGGCCGTTCCCCAAAATCACTCCCAACGTATTCTTGTCGGGAGCCATCAAAGCTGTCACATCATATACATTATAATATATACGTTTATAATACATGGACGGCATCGGGGCAAACACATCCTCGCTTACTTTCTTCCCGTTCAGGTAAGCCTCATACAAACCAAGACCGGAAATATAAAGGACAGCTCTTTTCACCGCCTTATCCGCTGTAAACTCTTTTCGCAGATAACGAGCTGCCAAGCGTGTCTTATTGTTTCCACCAGCCACACCAGTCTCTTCTCCCAGATTAGAGAGGGAGTCTTCACCGATCCAAGTCGCCTTCCATTCCGAATCATCAAGCAAAGCCATCGACCAGCTGCCAACGTCACTCCATGGAGTATTCCCCTGATTCGTCGTCAATTTCACACGCCAATAGTAGGTTTTCCCCGACTCCAGAACCTTTCCTTCGTATGGAACCAGTACCGATTCATCTGAACGGACCACACCCGAATCCCACAAAAGTCCGTCACCGGATTCCAATTGTTCAGGAGAAGCGGCCACCTGTATCTGATAGGCCGTCTGTTTCAAATCTGGTTTGCCGGAAGCTATCTGCCAAGAAAAACGGGGTTGCGCCACATTGATTCCCAATGGATTTTCTTTCATCTCCAACCGGAGGCTCTTCACTTCGACAGTCGGATCAGACGAACATCCCGTCCATCCCAAAACCAAAGTGATTAGAAACAATAAAACTGTCTTTTTCATATCGTTGCGATTTAATCTGTTAATAGCATGACTTTGTTTTCAAAGAAAACGATTTCTTCACAGACTCCGTTTCTAAAAATGATTTTATATTTTATGATTTTGATAAAAAAAGAAAAATAACAAGCGAATTTTTATTTT
>DXRF01000233.1 GCA_019411205.1 Parabacteroides sp.
TTATATTAGAGATTCTCTACCTTTGTTAAAACTTTTATAAACTACATAAAACCAATAAAAGAAAATGAAACGTCGTGATTTCCTTAAGACCAGTGTTATAGCAGGTGCAACCTTATCTCTGAACTTTGAAGGATTACAGGCTGCTCTCTCCTCGAATACAGTAGCAGTAGAGCAAGCACCCGATCTGGTAGCAGTAATGGGCGGTGAACCAGAGGTCATGCTCGACAAGGCATTAGAAGCACTTGGCGGCATCGGCAAATATATCAAGAAAGGACAAAAAGTCGTTATCAAGCCCAATATCGGATGGGACCGTACGCCAGAGCTGGCCGGTAATACCAATCCTGAATTGATAAAGGCCCTCGTAAAGAAATGTTTCGAAGCAGGGGCCGAAAAGGTGACAGTATTCGACCATACGTGCGACAACTGGCAGAAATGTTACGAAACAAGCGGTATCGCCGCTGCCGTAAAGGAAGCGGGTGGTATCATCATGCCGGGTAACGACGAGAAATATTTCAAAGAAGTAGCCATTCCCGGCGGCGTGACGCTGAAAAAGGCCAAAATACACGAGTCGCTGATCGAAGCGGATGCCTGGATCAATGTTCCCATTCTGAAAAACCATGGAGGAGCCAAACTGTCATGCGCAATGAAGAATATGATGGGGATCGTCTGGGACCGTCGCTTCTTCCACCAGAACGATTTGCAGCAATGTATTGCCGATATCTGTACTTGGCAGAAGAAACCGGTACTGAACATTGTAGATGCCTACCGTATGATGCATCAGAACGGTCCGCAGGGAAAAAGTGCAGCCGACGTGGCTACATTGAAGTCGATGATCGTTTCTCCGAATATCGTCGCTGTCGATACGGCCGCCCTCGCTTTGTTCAACCAAGTAAAGAAATTGGATATGGCCGCTGTCGGACATCTGAGCAAAGGTGAAGCACTCAAATTAGGCTCTACCGATCTGAAAAAAATAAACATCAAACGTATTAAAATCTGATGAAGAAACGGAATTACCTAAAGGGATTGAGAGTTTTGCTCGCAATCCTCTTTTTTGTACCCATATTTTTGTTTTTCGTAGACTTTTCAGGAGTTTTACCGGATAGTGTACATCGCTTGCTCCATTTGCAACTGATGCCGGCCCTGTTAGGCGGGATGATCAGTCTGATTGTGTTCCAGTTCTTGCTGGCACTGATATTCGGACGTATTTATTGTTCCACGATATGTCCGGCAGGCGTATTCCAGGATATCATCAACCGTCTGTTTTGCATTGGCAAGAAAAAGAAAAAAGGAAGCCGCCGTTTTACATATCACAAGCCGATGAACTGGCTTCGTTATGTGCTATTGGCGATTACAATGGTCATGGCTATTTTCGGTTTTAGCGGATTGTGCTTGCTTCTGGATCCGTACAGCAACTTCGGACGTATTGCGGCAAGTCTGTTCCGACCGGTGGTGATGTGGGGAAATAACATACTCGCCGATCTGCTGATGAAAGCAGACAACTACTCGTTGTTCCATGTGACAATCAGCACCGTAACGGTTTCCGGTCTGATCGCAGCCACCATCGCATTGCTTGTTTTTATTGGCATGACTGTTTTCCGCGGACGACTGTTCTGTAATACGATCTGTCCTGTCGGAGCTTTGTTGAGCCTTTTCTCACGTTACTCGTTCTTCCGTATAACTTTCGATAAGAAAGCCTGTACACATTGCGGAAATTGCGAACATACCTGCAAAGCGGAAGCAATCGACAGTAAAAATCTGACGGTTGATACGTCTCGTTGTGTAGATTGTTTCAATTGTGTTTCTTCCTGCTCCAAAGGCGGCTTGCAGTATCGCTTGCAACTTCCGGGTATGAAACAAGAGAAAACGACAGCCGACATCCAGGCTGTGCAGGAATTGCAATCCAACCTCCAGACAGTAGCCAACAGCCGCCGTACATTCCTGGCCACAAGTGCAACCGTTGCCGCCTCGCTGCCAATTGCATCTGCAATTGCCGGAGGAAGAAAAGGGAAAATGAACAGAAAAGGCAGAAAGAAATGGCCTCCCCTCACGCCTCCGGGTTCTATCAGTCTGGAACGTTTCAAAGATAAATGTACGGGATGCCAGATATGTGTCGTTCGCTGTCCGAGCCAGGTTTTGCGTCCGACAGGATTGGAATATGGTTTGGATTATATGTTGAAACCACGCTTGGCCTATATCAGCAGTTATTGTAACTACGAGTGCACAGTATGCTCCGATGTATGTCCTACCGGTGCGATCAAACCTCTGACTGTCGAAGAGAAAACGACGACACAGGTCGGCATTGCCACTTTTTTCAAAGGCCGCTGTGTTGTTAACACAGAAGAGAAAGACTGCGGTGCCTGTGCAGAGCATTGCCCAACCCAAGCCGTACACATGGTTCCTTACAAAGGAACACTGACGATCCCGCAGATCAACCCTGATCTCTGTATCGGATGCGGCGGATGCGAATCGATCTGCCCGGTACGTCCGATGCGTGCCATCATCGTCAAATCGAACGTTGAGCACAAATTCGTCGAAAAGCCTAAAGAAGAGGAAGTCAAAGAAGTAGAGGTAAACGATTTCGGTTTTTGATTAACGATATATAACCGACTATATTATGAGGCCTTACTTGTGAAAGTAAGGCCTTTTCTTTATCTTTGCAGCCATGAAATTCGAATTACAACATAACGACACAAAATCAAATGCAAGGGCGGGTCTGATTACCACTGATCATGGAGTAATTGAAACGCCTATTTTTATGCCGGTCGGCACGCAGGGCACGGTTAAAGGTGTCCACATGACCGAGTTGGAGGAAGATATCAATGCACAAATCATTTTAGGAAACACATACCATTTATATCTCCGTCCCGGACTGGAAATATTGGAACAGGCAGGCGGATTGCACAAATTCAACACATGGAACCGGCCGATCCTGACAGATAGCGGTGGTTTCCAGGTTTTTTCTCTTTCCGAAAACCGCAAGTTGCATGAGGAAGGTGCCATGTTCCGCTCACATATCGACGGCTCCAAACATCTGTTTACCCCGGAAAAGGTCATGGATATCCAGCGGATCATCGGGGCAGATATCATTATGGCTTTCGATGAATGTTGTCCGGGCGATGCAGATTACGAATATGCGAAAAAGTCCCTCGGACTGACGGAACGTTGGCTAGATCGTTGTTTCGAACGTTTCAATTCTACAGAGCCGAAATACGGTTATCAGCAAAGTCTTTTCCCGATTGTACAAGGTTGTGTCTACCCAGAGCTGCGCCGAAAGGCTGCCGAGAATGTAGCGAAAAAGGGGGCTGATGGCAATGCGATCGGTGGTCTGGCGGTTGGCGAACCGACCGAGAAAATGTACGAAATGATCGAAGTAGTCAACGAAATCCTGCCGAAAGACAAACCCCGTTATCTAATGGGAGTCGGTACACCAATCAACATATTGGAGGGAATCGAACGGGGTATCGATATGTTTGACTGCATCATGCCGACGCGCAACGGGCGTAACGGACAGATATTTACCCGTTTCGGCACGATCAATATGCGCAATAAAAAATGGGAGAATGACTTCTCTCCTATCGACCCGGATGCTCATTCGGCTATCGACACACGCTACAGCAAGGCGTATCTGCATCATCTGATCAAAGTGAACGAGATGTTAGGACTTCAACTGGCATCGATTCATAACCTCGCGTTTTACCTGTGGCTCGTAAAAGAGGCTCGCAAACATATTATTGCCGGCGATTTCACGACTTGGAAGAATGAAATGGTCCGTCAGTTATCAAATCGGTTATAAGCAAACTGTCACATGAAATTCAAACTGAAACGGATAGACTGGTATATCATCAAGCAATTCTTAGGAACTTACATCTTTGCGATTGCCTTGATTATCGCTATCTCGGTCGTCTTCGATATAAATGAGAAGATCGACAAGTTCCTAAGTCCGGACGTGCCGTTGAAAGCGATCGTCTTCGATTATTACATGAACTTCATCCCGTATTTTGCGAATCTGTTCAGTCCGTTGTTTACTTTCATCGCCGTTATCTTCTTCACCTCAAAGTTAGCAGACAATTCAGAAGTGATCGCAATGCTGGCGAGCGGGATGAGTTTCCGACGCCTGATGTTGCCCTACGCGATTTCGGCAGGGATCATTGCACTCAGTACGTTTGTGCTGAACGCTTATATCATTCCGCCAGCCAACGCCACGCGTATCGATTTTCAAAACAAATATATCAAGAATAAGAAGGTAGACTATGTCCGTTCCGCCCAATTGGAGATCGAACCGGGCGTAATCGCCTATTTCGACCGCTACGATGCGCGTTCCGGGATGGGATACCGGTTTTCTTTGGAACACTTCGAGGACAAAAAGATGATTTCACGCCTCACGGCAAACTCCATCAAATATGATTCACTCTACAACTGGACTCTGATCGACTACATGATCCGAGACTTTGACGGGATGCGCGAACATATCACCGAAGGAAGCCGCATGGACACCACATTGACAATCGTCCCTTCGGACTTCCTGATCTCTGTTAATGATTGCGAGACGATGACATCTTCCGAGTTGTCCACGTATATCGACCGCCAGAAGAAAAGGGGGATCGGCAATATCCAGACATTCCAGATCGAATATCACAAACGTTTTGCCGCCATCATGGCCGCTTTCATCCTGACCTCCATCGGAGCCTCGCTCTCTTCCCGCAAGATCAAAGGAGGCATGGGATTGAACATCGGTATCGGACTGGCCTTGAGTTTTTCTTACATCCTCTTCACCACCGTCACATCGACCTTCGCCATCAACGGCAACCTCAGTCCCGCTATGGCTGCCTGGATCCCGAATATATTGTATACGTTTATCGCGATTTACTTGTATCGGAAGGCACCGAGGTAATATACTCTCATAAAAAAAGCGTTCAAAATAATTGAACGCTTTTTCTTTGTTAACTTTCAATTTTTTATTTCTCAAAATTAAGCCCTATCTCAATTTTTG
>DXRF01000234.1:0-498 GCA_019411205.1 Parabacteroides sp.
GCGTAAGGAAGTAAAGGATGTCATTTCGTATCTTCGCCTGATTATCAACCCGCATGACGAGGAGGCTTTCAAACGTGTGCTCAACTATCCGGCTCGTGGGATAGGCGATACGACTTTGAATAAATTGACGGCCGCCGCCACGGAACATAACGTCAGTTTGTGGACCGTACTGAACGATCCGATCGGGTACGCTCTGCCCATCAATAGCGGTACGGCGAAGAAGTTGAGTGATTTCCGGGAGCTTATCACCGGTTTTATCGAACGGAATGTCAAGCTCTCTGCCGAAGAAATCGCTGCTGCGGTGGTGAAGGAGAGCGGCATTGTCAGTGTCTTGTTTCAGGATCGCTCGGTGGAAGGAATCAGCAAGCAGGAAAACTTGCAGGAGTTGTTGAAGGGCATTGCCGAGTTTTGCGAGATACGCCGTGAGGAAGGGGCGGAGCATGTCTCGCTCGCCGACTTCCTCTCCGAGGTTTCGTTGTTGACAGATCAGGACAACGA
>DXRF01000234.1:508-4921 GCA_019411205.1 Parabacteroides sp.
AGGTCTGGAATTCCGGAATGTTTTCGTTGTCGGGCTGGAAGAGGACCTGTTCCCCTCTGCCATGTCGAAAGACAATCCGAGGGCGGTGGAAGAAGAACGCCGCCTCTTTTACGTCGCCATCACCCGTGCAGAAGAAAACTGTGTGCTGACATACGCCAGGAGCCGTTATCGTAATGGCCAGAGTGCGATGTGTTCGCCCAGCCGTTTCTTGAAGGATATCGATACCCGATATCTTTCTATGTCGGCAGATTCAGTTGCCGGTGGTTCATTTGCTGCCACTCGTCGTTCCCCGGCTTTTTCCACTCCTTTCCAGCAACCGAAAGCAATGGAAGAAGAGGCCTATGTCTCTCCGGTCGCTCAGGCGGTCGGACGACAAGCACGCCTGACACGGATGGAAACGGCTTCTTCATCTCCGGCTCCATCTTCTGCTTCGGCATCCGATCTGTCAGGCTTGCATGTCGGGGCTAAAGTCCGGCATGATCGTTTCGGGGAAGGTGAAGTGATCGCCATTGAAGGGGAAGGCGGTAATGCAAAAGCAACCGTTTCGTTTGTTCATTTCGGCCAAAAGCAGTTGCTACTGAAATTTGCACGCTTGACAGTACAATAAGAAGGAGGGAGGCGATAAGCCCTTCTCTTGTTTTTCGCTTTTTATTACGTATCTTTGCCCGGCAGAATCAAAAGAAAAATACTTACCGGATGATAGACTTCAATATGATACCATCTCCCTGTTATGTGATGGAAGAAGAGTTGCTCCGCCGTAATTTATCACTGATCAAAAGTGTGAAGGAGAGGGCGGGAGTGAATATAATCCTGGCTTTTAAGGCGTTTGCCATGTGGAAGGCATTCCCGATCGTGCGCGAATATATTCCATATTCGACAGCAAGTTCAAAATTTGAGGCCAGGCTGGCTTTCGAAGAGATGGGTAGCCGGGCGCATACCTATTCGCCGGCCTATACGGAAGCTGATTTCCCGGAGATTTTAAGGTACAGCAGCCATGTGACGTTCAATTCGCTCACGCAGTTCGAACGTTTCTATCCGATGGTGCAGGCAGACGGAAACCGGGTTTCGTGCGGTCTGCGTATCAATCCTGAATATTCGGATGTCGAAACGGATTTGTATAATCCTTGTGCTCCGGGTTCACGGATGGGAGTGATCAGCGATCTTTTGGGCGACCGGTTGCCCGACGGTGTCGAAGGTTTGCATTTTCATACACTTTGCGAATCGAATTCGTATGATCTGGAAAAGACGTTGGGAGAAGTGGAAAAACGTTTCGGCCGTTTCCTGCCGCATATCAAATGGTTGAATATGGGAGGCGGACATCTGATGACACGAAAAGGCTATGACACGGAACATCTGATCGGGCTGTTGCTGGCGTTCAAGGCCAAATATCCGAATCTCGAAATCATCATGGAGCCGGGAAGCGCATTTGCGTGGCAAACCGGGTTCTTGCTGACGACGGTGGTGGATATTGTGGAGAATCATGGTATCAAGACCGCGATCATAGACGCCTCTTTCACCTGCCACATGCCGGACTGTCTGGAGATGCCCTATAAACCGGTGATTCGCGGAGCCATAGAGCCGGAAGAAGGGAAACCGACCTATCGTATCGGAGGAAACAGTTGTCTGAGCGGTGACTATATGGGCGACTGGTCTTTCGAGCAACCCTTGAAAGTGGGTGATAAACTGATATTCGAAGATATGATCCATTATACCGTTGTCAAAACAACCATGTTCAACGGAATCCCGCATCCCTCTCTGGCCTTGTGGAGCAAGGAGGACCGGCTTGTGATGTACAGGGAGTTCGGTTATGAAGACTACAAGGCGAGAATGGATTGAATCGATTGACAATTGATAATTAACAATTGACAATTATAAAGAAGAGGTGAGTTCAGGTTGTAAATCAGGTTGTGTAAATAAAATTGTCAATTGTCAATTGTCAGTTGTCAATTATTTAGTAATTTAGCGCACTCATTCAGAAAAGAAATAATTAAGCAATAATAAGATATGGGTATTTTTAGCTTTTTCAGTAAGGAAAAAAAGGAAACTCTGGACAAGGGGTTATCTAAGACAAAAGAAAATGTATTTTCTAAGATTACCAGAGCCATTGCCGGCAAGAGCAAGGTGGATGACGAAGTCCTGGACAATCTGGAAGAGGTACTGATTACATCCGATGTCGGAGTCGATACTACGCTGAAAATCATATCCCGTATCGAAGACCGCGTAGCCAGAGACAAATACGTGACGACCGGTGAACTGACAGCGATCCTGCGTGAAGAGATCGCCTCTCTGCTTACGGAAAATCATACGAAAGATCTGGAATCGTTTACGGTTCCAGAAGATAAGAAACCGTATGTCATCATGGTTGTAGGCGTGAACGGAGTAGGCAAAACGACTACGATCGGCAAACTGGCTTATCAGTTCAAGAAGGCTGGTAAGAGTGTGTATTTGGGAGCTGCCGATACGTTCCGTGCCGCAGCCGTAGAGCAATTGGTGATTTGGAGCGAACGGGTAGGAGTGCCTATCGTGAAGCAGAAGATGGGTTCCGACCCTGCTTCGGTGGCATTCGACACGTTGAGTTCGGCAAAGGCGAACGGGGCGGATGTGGTTATCATCGATACTGCCGGCCGCCTGCATAACAAGATCAATCTGATGAACGAGCTGACCAAGATCAAGAATGTGATGAAAAAAGTGGTCCCCGATGCACCGCACGAAGTCTTGTTGGTACTGGACGGTTCTACCGGACAAAACGCATTTGAACAAGCCAAGCAGTTTACAGCCGCGACCGAGGTGAATGCGTTGGCTGTTACGAAACTGGACGGTACAGCCAAAGGGGGTGTCGTGATCGGCATTTCAGACCATTTCCGTATCCCTGTCAAATATATCGGTTTGGGAGAAGGGATGGAGGACCTTCAGGTATTCAATCGGAAAGAATTTGTAAACTCCCTTTTCGGAGAATAAAAAGGGCGTTTGTAGCATCATATGAGAAAAAATAAAGTAGATATTATAACGCTGGGATGTTCGAAGAACCTGGTGGATTCGGAGCAGCTTATGCGTCAGTTTGTGGCGAACGGGTATACCGTCGAACATGACCCCCATAAGATTAACGGTGAAATCGTTGTTGTGAACACTTGCGGTTTTATCGGGGATGCCCAAGAGGAGTCGATCAATATGATACTCGATCTGGGAGAGGCCAAGAAGAAAGGGAAGATCGGCAAACTGTTTGTCATGGGATGTCTTTCCGAACGGTTTTTGAAAGACCTGGAAAACGAATTGCCGGAAGTCGACCGTTTTTATGGAAAGTTCAATTGGAAAGAGCTGCTGAACGACTTGGGCAAATCCTATCACAAGGAATTGGCTGCCGACCGCGTCTTGACGACTCCCCGGCATTACGCCTACCTGAAGATCGCCGAAGGGTGTGACCGTACCTGTTCGTATTGCGCCATTCCGATCAGTACGGGGCGTTACCAGTCCGTACCGATGGAAGGGATCGAGAATGAAGTCCGTCTGCTGGTGAAGCAGGGTGTGAAAGAATTTCAGGTGATCGCTCAGGATTTGACTTATTACGGTCTGGATTTGTATAAACGCCAGGCATTGCCGGAGCTGGTGGAACGCATCTCCGATATTCCGGGAGTGGAATGGATTCGCTTGCATTATGGCTATCCGTCCCATTTTCCTTATGACCTGCTCAGGGTGATGCGCGAACGCGATAATGTCTGCAAATACATGGATATCGCCCTTCAGCATATCAGTGATCCGATGCTGAAGAAAATGCGTCGCAACATCACGAAAGAAGAAACGTATGCTTTGATACGCCGGATGCGGGAAGAAGTTCCCGGCATTCATCTGCGTACGACCTTGATGGTCGGTCATCCGGGGGAAACGGAGCAGGATTTTGAAGAGCTGGTCGAATTCGTAAAAGAAGCCCGTTTCGAACGTATGGGCGCCTTTGCTTACAGTCATGAGGAAGGGACCTATTCGTTTAAACATTATACCGATGATATCGATCCGGAGGTCAAACAAGATCGTTTGGATTATCTGATGCGTATACAGGAAGGTATTTCGGCCGAAGTGAACGGTTCCAAGATCGGAAGGGTATTCAAGGTGATGATCGATCGGGAAGAAGAAGACTTCTATGTCGGCCGTACGGAGTTCGACTCGCCGGAGGTCGATCCGGAAATACTTGTTTCTAAAGAGAAGCAGTTGATCCCCGGGATGTTTTATGACGTACGGATTGACGATGCGCAGGCGTTCGACATGTATGGAAGCGTACTTTAATTTGATATAAAAACTGCAAAGATGTTTGTCGGTTTACGAAAAAATAACTAATATAGCTGCATAATCTATTAATGGACGCGGATATGAAAAATAAGGAACTGGTTACTGAACTTGCCACCCGTATGGGCTGGACTGCGC
>DXRF01000235.1 GCA_019411205.1 Parabacteroides sp.
GATCATGCTAATCCTCTATGCTTCGGGTATTCTGCTTGCCGTCTTAATGGCACGTCTGTTCAAGCGCTTCCTTTTTAAGGACGAAGATGTACCTTTCGTGATGGAACTCCCCCCCTACCGTATGCCGACAGGAAAATCAATTATGATTCATATGTGGGAGAAAGCCAAGCAATATCTACACAAGATGGGAGGCGTCATCTTGATCGCTTCTATCATCATCTGGTTCTTAGGATATTTTCCTCGTCATTCAGAAAACGGAGATGCTTTTGACAAGCAGATCACCGAGGTGAAACAGTCTGCTATCTCCCCGGAAGACAAAGCGGAAACTATCGCCGAGCTGGAGCGCCTGAAATCAATGGATCACCAGCAGGAATCCTATATCGGTAGTATCGGGCAAGCCATACAACCGGTACTTCATCCATTGGGTTTCGACTGGAAGATGAGTGTCAGCCTGTTGACAGGTATGGCTGCCAAAGAAGTCGTCGTCAGCACACTGAGCGTTTTATATACAGGAGAGTCAGATGACAGCAAGGTCCTGACCGAACGATTGAAACAGGATAAGAATGCCGAGGGGGAATCGGTCTTTACACCTTTGGTCGCACTTAGTTTCATGCTCTTCGTTCTGATCTATTTTCCTTGTATCGCTACGATATCGGCTATTGTCCACGAATCCGGCTCTTGGAAATGGGGTATATTTGTAATCATTTATACCTGTGTACTTGCGTGGGTCGTTTCATGCGTAGTCTACCAGACGGGACACTTCTTTATGAACCTGTTTAATTAATACACCTTCTTTATGTGGCAGGAAATAGCAGTTTTCATCATCGGCCTTATCGTTATTTTCTATATCGGAAAGAAAATATATAAGTTCTTTACACATCCCACCGGAACAGACAATCCTTGTCAAGGATGTCCGGGATGTGCATTAAAGAACAAAATCCGAAACAACTGTATCTGACTCTCTACCCAAAAACAAGAGAATCGAGGAAGTATATTATTTTGCTATTTTATACAGATAAAATAGTACTCAAAGATTTACACTATCTTTGCAACCGACTAAACAATAGAAAAATGCATAAGAAAATTTATTTATCAGTTATTTTAGGAACTCTGTTCTTTGTCTCGTGCAAAGACAAAAAACAATATTACGAAGAAAGTGGTACCGTGTTTCATACCCTATATACGATCAAATATGAAGCGCCCCATATTTTAACGGATAAAATCGATGCCGAGTTGCAAAAGTTCAACCTGTCCCTGAATCCCTTCAACCCAAATTCGATCATCGCAAAAGTGAATAATAACGAAGCGGTGGAAGTAGACGAATGGTTCACGGAGGTATTTAACAAGTCGATGGAAGTTTCCCGCAATTCAGATGGTGTTTTCGATATCACCTGTGCCCCTCTGGTTAATCTTTGGGGGTTCGGTTTCAATAAAAAGGACAGTGTGACACCTGCTATGATCGACAGCCTCAAAACTTTTGTAGGCTACCGAAAAGTACATCTGGAAGGCAAAAAGGTTGTGAAAGACGATCCCCGCCTGCTATTGAACTGCTCCGCCATAGCCAAAGGATATTCCTGTGACGTGATCGCCCGCCTGCTTGAAAAAGAAGGAGTGGAAAACTATATGATTTTGATTGGAGGCGAAGTGGTAGTAAAGGGTGTCAATCAGAATGGCGTATGCTGGCGTACCGGTATCAATCTCCCGGAAGACGATCCGGACGGCATCAAAAATAATTATGACGAAATCGTCCAACTATGTAAAAAAGGCGCGATTGCCACTTCCGGCAATTATCGCAACTTTTATATCAAAGACGGTAAAAAATATGCCCATACGATCGATCCACGTACCGGTTATCCAGCCGAACAAAGCGTGTTGAGCGCCACAATCGTTGCTAATGACTGTATGACTGCCGATGCTTACGCCACTGCATTTATGGCAATGGGATTGGAAAAAGCCCGGCAAATGGCTGATTCCTTACCTGAGATCGAATACTATGTGATATATGCTGACGAAAATGGGAAGCATCAGATTGAATACTCAAAAGGGATGCTCCAGTATCTGCCTAAACGGAAACAATGATAAGTTCGGATAATTCCTGATTGATTAAATATGACAAGAAACGCCCTGAACCAGTTTGAGTGTAAAATAGGAAAAGCGGGCGAAATTTTATGTAATACGGATGACACCGGCAATGTCTTATTGTTTGTCTCTTCCGGAAAACTGGTCATCTATAATCAAAACCAGACGCCGGTTGCCGATGTGGACGAAGGACATTTTGTATTACTACCTGCCGAAAAATCATTTATTGCGATAGCCATCACATCAACACGACTCATACTCATGCATGCCGGTCCGCTTTCCAAAATGATAACGGACGACCCGGAATGGGATCCGGATCGTCCTGTCATACTCCCTATCTGTCCATCTTTAGCCAAAACCTTATATCAGATCGAATATTATCAAAATGAAAAACGGAGCGAACTGAACTAACTGGACTAACGAAGTATAGCTTTCACCAACTCGTTATTTTCCTGATGTAAACTGACACGTACCTTGTGATCGTCACCATACTGCCAGTCCGTTACCGGAACGTTGTTTACCAGTACTTCCGACGGCCGCTGCGGAGCATCAATCTCCAATTCATATGTCCGTGCTTTACACATACCGTCATACGATCCTTCCACCGGGAAAACTGTGAACTCGACTGTCCCTCCGCTCTGCTTACATTCAAAACGGGTTGCGGCAATCGCACCGTTTTCATAATCATATGTTTTACCATCATCTTCATACATCGTATAAGAAGAGACATCTTTGGGAAATACTTTCACCATCAAAGTATCCAACGGTTTCTCCCCAATGAATTGCATATCTTTTTGGAACGGTATGATCGCCCCTTCACGTACGAACAGCAACCCTGCACGGTTATCAGGTATCGCATGCTTGATTTCCCTACCGCCAGCCAATTTTTCACCTGTCCAAAAGTCAAACCAGTTCCCTTTCGGCAAGTAGATCGAATCACTGAAGATACCGACCAGAAAACTTTGGCCAAACATATACTGATAGACCATATCATCCGTCTTACGGTCATCAGGAAACATCAAAGGCATGGAACGTACGATCGGCATACCGGTCTGTGCCCCTTCCAATGCTGCCGAATAAATATAGGGCATCAACGCATAACGCAACTTCACATAATCTCGGTACATCTTCTTTTCTTTCTCTGGAAAATAGAACGGTTGATGCAACGAATACCAACTATTGATCTGTACCCATGGCAGGAAGAGGCCGAAATGAAGGCTCTGCAGTTCCTCGTCCTTATTGACATTCATCACGTCGCAAGAAGTATTGAGAAAACCGCTCATACCCAAGTTCAACTGGTCGAACAGAGCCGTACGCCCTCCCCCGTTATCACCGCTGGTGGAAGCGCTCCAATGCTGCGTTCCCGACCACCCGGCAGTATAATGATGCCAGGAACGGAGTCCAGTGTGTTCACGCATCATCTTATACATCTGCTTCGGCAGAAGAATCTGGTTCAAGTTGTGCATCTCTTTATCGGTGCGTCCATTATAATACTTGAAATTCGGATGTTCGTCTATCGTACGTGCCGGGTCCATCTTGAAACCGTCTACACCGTTATCCACAAAGTTCTTCAAATGATCCATCCAGTGCTCCTGCCCGGAAAGAGGCTTCCCCATCGCCTTCGCCAACGCATCCTCCTCCGGAACGCTCAGATCATACTCGATACAGAGCCAAAGCCCCATGTGATACCCCATCCCATGCAGACGGCCGATAAGCAGCCGATGGTTTTCTTTCTTCGGATAGCGAGTAGAATCCCAATAAGCTTCAGCCGAAAACTTCTGATAGTTCCATTTCTTTTTAGTCGAGAAATCATAACGTTTCTCCATCCATTGCGGTTCGAGCCAGAATAAATCGCAAGGGACACCCATCTCACGGAAACGTACAGCATCATTCAAAATGTCGAATTGGTCTTCCAGCATATTCGGACCGAAACATAATCCGTATGCATATTTCGGCAACAAGTAAGGCCGACCGGTAATAGCCGTATAATCGTTGATCACATCGGGCATCGAATTACCGAACATCAAATAGAAATCCACCTCGTCCGTCGTATTATAGATAGAGAAAACATCCGGCTGGTAGTTGCCGATATCAAAGAAATTTTTCCGTGTCGTGTTGTTGAAAATGCCCCAATTTTCGGAACTGATCATAAAAGGCATCGGAATCTCGGTATGCTGGTAAGTAGTCCACATGCGCAACAGTTCGCCCCGATGTTGAATATGGTCGCGACTGGTACTGCCACCACCATAGAAACGTTCGCCGTCTTTCAGCGAGATCGAAAGGATACTGGTGTTCTTGTAATCGCCGGTTTCCGCCTGGTCTTTCATGTTTCCCGGATTTTTATCGTCACCGATGATCGTTCCATTGTTGGGGACTTTCATGTCCTTGTATTTGGCATTGATCACTTCTCCCAGTTCAGTGCACAACGGATCGGCAGAAGTAAGAAAGACTACTTTTTCGATAATCACCCGCTCTTTCCGGTCAGAAACAGATATAGCACCGGTCTTTTTATCGACTTTCAGTCGATAAGCGCCGGTCGATACTTCAAACTGCTGTTTATTGTCTTTCGGGGAAACCGGAACCGGATCCCAATCCGTCTTAATAATTCCGTAACGTTGCATCAACGACTCAGAAAAGGTTGAACGAGGAGTAACCCGAATCCGGAATATTCCATCCGTACAAACTTCCACATTCATGTTCAACCCATTCTGTAAACAAACATCAAATGACTGTTTCTCCCCTGCAGCAAAAGTGGATTGCAGGAAAAACAGACATATAAGCAAATAAT
>DXRF01000236.1 GCA_019411205.1 Parabacteroides sp.
CGTCATGTCCTTTATGCCGACGAAGCGGCCTTGATTGGACCGGCAGCATCAAAAGATAGTTACCTGGATATCGAAAAGATCATCCGGGCAGCCAAACAGCACAAGGTGGATGCGATCCATCCCGGATATGGCTTCCTGTCCGAGAATGCGAATTTCGTCCGTCGGTGCAAGGAAGAAGGAATCATTTTTATCGGTCCGTCGGCAGAAACGATGGAGGTGATGGGAGATAAGATATCCGCCCGCAAGCGGATGATAGCCGCCGGCGTACCGGTCGTCCCTGGCACACAGCAGCCTTTGCAGGATGTTGGAGAAGCACGCCGGATCAGCAGGGAGATCGGTTTTCCGGTCATGCTGAAAGCCTCGATGGGAGGTGGTGGGAAAGGAATGCGTCTAATCCATAGCGAAGAAGAGGTGGAAGAGGCTTACAATGCCGCTCGTTCGGAGTCGCTCTCTTCTTTTGGCAATGATACGGTTTATTTGGAAAAGTTCGTGGAGGGACCACATCATATCGAATTCCAGATTTTAGGCGATAATCACGGGAATGTGATCCATCTCTGCGAACGCGAATGTTCCGTGCAACGCCGTAACCAGAAGATCGTCGAGGAAAGTCCGTCGCCGTTCATCACGCCGGAACTGCGGCAAGAGATGGGCGAGAAGGCGGTAGCGGCTGCTAAGGCTGTCGACTATTCCGGTGCCGGGACGATCGAATTCCTGGTTGATAAACATCGTAATTTTTATTTCCTCGAAATGAACACCCGTTTGCAGGTGGAGCATCCGATCACCGAAGAGGTGTTGGGGCTTGACTTGGTAAAAGAGCAGCTCCGTATTGCCGACAACGAACCATTGTATATCCGGCAGGAAGATATCTCCCAGCGCGGACATGCCATCGAATGTCGGATCTGTGCCGAAGATACCGCCAATAATTTCATGCCATCGCCCGGCGTCATCCGCCAATTGACCGAACCGAATGGGATCGGAGTGCGAATCGACAGCTATGTCTATGAAGGATATGAAATTCCGGTCTATTACGACCCGATGATCGGTAAACTGATCGTGTGGGCTACCAGGCGCGAGTATGCGATCGAACGAATGAGGCGTGTCTTGCATGAATACAAGATTACCGGGTTGAAGACAAATATCAGTTACCTCAGAAGGATTATGGATATACCTGATTTTGTGCATGGAACCTACGATACGTCGTTTATCGGAAAGCATGGTGAGGAACTGCAACATCCGATCAATCCGGAAGACGAACATGAATCGGAGGATATCGCCATGATCGCCGCTTATATGGATTATCTGATGAACTTGGAGGAAAACGCATCGGGTTCTTCGGCGGATAACCGTCCGATCAGTCGTTGGCGCGAGTTCGGGTTGCAGAAAGGTGTGTTAAGGATTTGAAAAATTGTTTATGATGGAAATACATATTGGAAACCGGGTGGCGGATGTGTCGCTGCTTGGAAAGGAAGGAAACAAAGTGCGGTTCGACATAGACGGGATACCCTACGAGGCGGATATTGTGATGGCCGAGAACGGAGCCTGTTCGATCTTGCATGACGGGTATTCTTATAATGCCGAGCTGATCCGTTCGGAAGGGGGAAAGAACTACCAGGTCAATACGCTTTTCTCCTCTTATTCGGTCGATATAATCGATTCGCAGGCCAAATATCTGCGTATGCGCAAGAGCAGCGAAGAAAAGCAGGGTGACAAGGTTGTATCGCCGATGCCTGGAAAAGTTGTGAAGATTCCGGTAGGCGAAGGAGATCTTTTGTCTGCCGGGGATATCGTGGCAGTACTCGAAGCCATGAAGATGCAGAGCAATTATAAGGTTAGCTCGGATTGCCGGGTACGTGAAATCCTGGTGAAGGAGGGAGACACGGTAAACGCGAATCAGGTGTTGATGACATTGGAAGTAATTAATCAGGAAGAAAATGCAGAAGGAAAAGATATATAAGAAGTTTGAAGAACTGGACAAGGCGGCTACCTTGGGTGGCGGCGCAGTCCGTATCGATAAACAGCATGAGGCGGGGCGTATGACAGCCCGCGAACGTATTGATATGCTACTGGACAAAGGTTCCTTTGTGGAACTGGATAAGTTTGTGACGCATCGGTGTACGAACTTTGGAATGGAAAAAAACAAGATTCCGGGAGATGGTATCGTTTCCGGATATGGTAAGATCGAAGGCCGTCAGGTTTTTGTCTATGCTTACGATTTTACGGCCTATGGGGGAACGCTCAGTTCGACCAATGCTGCCAAGATCGTGAAGGTTCAGACATTGGCTCTAAAGAATGGTGCACCGGTGATTGCCCTGAACGATTCGGGAGGTGCGCGTATCCAGGAAGGAGTCGGCAGTCTGGCTGGATATGCGTCGATTTTCTATCAAAATACGATGGCCTCCGGGGTGGTTCCCCAGATTTCGGCTATCCTCGGCCCTTGTGCCGGTGGAGCTTGTTACTCGCCGGCACTGACCGATTTCATTTTTATGGTGAAAGAGAAGAGCCATATGTTCATAACCGGACCGGATGTCGTGAAGGCTGTTACGCACGAGACGGTGGAGAAAGAGGAATTGGGAGGTGCCTATGTGCATAGCAGTAAAAGTGGTGTGACGCATTTCATGTGCGATACGGAGGAAGAAACGCTGATGAGCATCCGTGAGTTGCTAAGTTTCCTGCCATCGAATAATATGGAGGATGCACCGTCCGTACCGTGTTCCGACGATGTGCGTCGTGAAGTGGAAGCGTTGCAGGAGGTGATTCCTGATGATCCGAATGTTCCCTATGATATGAAGGACGTGATCGAGCCGGTGGTCGACAACCATTATTTCTTCGAGGTGATGCCTCATTTTGCCAAGAACGTGGTGGTCGGTTTTGCCCGTCTGGGAGGCCGGTCGGTCGGTATAGTGGCGAACCAGCCAGCTTTTCTGGCAGGTGTGTTGGATATCGATGCATCGGACAAGGCAGCCCGTTTCATCCGTTTCTGTGATTGTTTCAATATCCCGCTTGTGACATTCGAGGATGTACCCGGTTTTTTACCCGGTTGCCAGCAGGAACATGACGGGATTATCCGTCACGGAGCGAAGATCGTTTACGCTTATGCAGAGGCGACAGTTCCCAAGATTACGTTGATTACGCGCAAGGCTTATGGTGGTGCTTATATCGTGATGTCGAGCAAGCCGACCGGTGCCGATATCAACCTGGCTTATCCGATGGCGGAAATCGCCGTGATGGGAGCCGAGGGAGCTGTCAATATCCTGTACAGGAATGCGGATGGAGAGGAGAAGTCGCAGGCGATGGAGATATATAACGAACAGTTCTCGAATCCTTACCGGGCAGCCGAACTGGGATTTATTGACGAGATCATCATGCCTCGCCAGACACGTTACAAGTTGATACAAGCACTTGAAATGGCAAAAAATAAAAGTCAGAGCAATCCACCCAAGAAGCATGGCAATATGCCTTTGTAAATCAAGAATGTCGATTTGAATATTATAAATAACTAATATGGTGAACAAAAGAATTATTCGACAGAATCAATAGATTTGATTAGAAGAAGGCTTGCTTGTGAAAGTCAGCCTTCTTACTTTTGTGCCCGCATTTAATAGAGAAAAGACAAAAAGAATGGAAAAAGAGATTTTGACTGACCGTGAGGTTTTGTTATTACGGAGAAAGCTGGACTTATTACTCCGTACGGGAAAATTACTAATGGAGAGTGCGGCGGATACGAACCGTATCGAACGGAACATGAAGCGTGTGGCTGCTTTTATGGGGATTCCGGAAGAAAAACTTCATCTGGATATCAGATGGACGATGATTATGGTGAATGTGAGTGACGAGACACATTCCTTTTCCAAATTTCAGAAGTGTGAGAAGCATGGTATCAATATGACGACCATTACGGAGGTCAGTCATTTGTCGTGGAAGGCGATCGAACAGGATTATTCGTTGGACCAGTATGAGGAAGAGCTTGAGCGGATTGCGCGTAAACCTCGTAACTATATACCCTATTTGGTTGCGATCGGTGCCGGGTTTGCTTGTGGCGGTTTCTGTAAGTTGTTCGGATGTGACTGGATTGCATTTTTATTTGCTTCTATTTGTGCATTTGTCGGATTTCGTGTCCGGGCGCGTTGTATCGAGTTCGGGATTAACGTGTATATGAGTATTGCGATTGCAGCGTTTGTGGCGACTTGCCTGGCGTATGCTTCTTCTTTTTCAGGGTTGTCATCTACGCCTTATCATCCGTTGCTGGCTTGTGCCTTGTTTATCGTGCCGGGCGTGCCGTTGATCAATTTTGTGGATGACATGATCGATAATCATCTGCTTGTCGGGATTACGCGGGCGGCCAACACGATGATGATGGTCGGGGCGATGACGTTCGGGATCGCTTTTGCCATGCGGGTGTTGGTGATGAATGATATAGAGATCGACCATAAGTTCAGTGAATTGAGTATGGTGCCACATGATCCTTATTATATTTATGCCATCGCAGCGGCTATCTCGGCTATGGGTTTTTCGATGATCTTCAATATTCAGCGACGTCTGCTGTGGGTTGTGGCTTTAGGGGGGATTATTGCGGTGTGTACCCGTAATTTTGTGAACTTTGAATTGGGATATGGTCCGGTGATCGGTTCGTTTATGGGAAGTTTTATCGTGAGCTTGATTGCGGTAAAGGCGGTTCATTGGTTTGATGTTCCGAACCATGTGCTGACGATCCCGTCTGTCATCCCAATGATTCCGGGAGTGCTGATGTATCGTTCGTTGTTTGCTTTTATCAACTTGCATGGGGTGATTGGCGAGGTGACCAATGCTTTTGCCAACGGGATCAATTCAGCTTTGATCATTCTGTGTATCTCCTTAGGTGTAGCC
>DXRF01000237.1 GCA_019411205.1 Parabacteroides sp.
CTACTTTCCTGTCACTCCGGCTACGCTGGGCAGGGCAGAGGAGGAATGTCGTGCGTTGGTCGTCCGGCAGGCGAAATATCCGGAACGGATCAAGATGCAGGCATACAGCAATCCGGAGGCTTCGGTGTATGGTTCGCTTTTCATGCTGGATGGCGAATCCGCTTCACCGTTGCAATTTATGTTGACCGACAGTGTCTCACATTTTTTCCGGGGAGCCTTGTATTATGATTGTATCCCGAATGCGGATTCTCTGGCTCCCGTCACCCGATATTTGAAACAGGATATCGTAGAACTGATCCAATCTTTTGAGTGGAAGAAATAATGCCTCTCCTGATGAAACATACCGGCCCGTTGTGGGGAGTCTGGAAGATCGAGGAGTCTTCCGAGGTGCTTCTGTCCCTTTTGCGGAACAGGGAAGAATATCTGCCGCAGTTGGAACTGATCCGTGCGGAGCAGCGTCGCCGGGAATGGCTGTCCTGCCGTGTGCTTTTGCAAGAGCTTATGGGTGGCCCGGCTTGCATAGCCTATCGTTCGAACGGTGCGCCTTACCTGCCCGGCTCGTCTTTGCATATCAGCATCTCCCATACGAAAGGTTATGCCGCCGTTCTGTTGCAGGACCGTCCTGCCGCCGGTATCGACATCGAATACCGTTCCGAAAGGGTGTCGAAGATACGCAGTCGCTTTATGAATCCGGAAGAAGAGGCGGGTATCGACAAAGAGCACGAGACGGAGCACTTGTTGCTTCATTGGTGTGCTAAAGAGACGCTTTTTAAGATGATCGGGCAGGAAGAAGTCGACTTCCTTCACCATCTGCATGTCCGTCCGTTTCCCTATGCGGAAGAAGGAAGTTTCACCGTCTATGAAACCCGTACGGAAGAAGGGGCGGTTTACCGGTTGGACTATCTTGTTACCCCCGATTTCGTATTAACCCGGAGTTGAATCGTTTTTTCAGTATCGGTATATATATCCTAACCCATAGGGTTACGCCTTCTAAAGCTATGGGTTAGGAGTCGTAAAGCAATGCTTTATTTCTGCCAGATTTCCCAAGCTGCGAATGCTTGTAGCAGGAGCATT
Organism: Parabacteroides sp.; assembly: GCA_019411205.1. Classification (GTDB taxonomy): domain Bacteria; phylum Bacteroidota; class Bacteroidia; order Bacteroidales; family Tannerellaceae; genus Parabacteroides. The sequence continues at coordinate 1,075 of DXRF01000237.1, forward strand.
TCAAGGCCGTTCTTGACGACGGCTCCTTTTTCTTTCCCTTTCTTCATGAAAAGGGTTTCATCCGGGTTGTACAGGAGGTCGTACAGCAGATGGTCCGGGGTGAGCAGGTCGTAAGGAATGTTGGGGCATGCGTTGATATTCGGGTACATGCCTAACGGGGTCGTATTGACGATGACGGTGTACTGCTGCATTGTCTTCGGAGTGATTTCTTCGTAAGTGATGCAGTGCTCTTTCGGTTTACGGGAAACCAGCGTGACGCCGACTCCCAATTGTTTTAATCCTTGGAAGACTGCTTTTGATGCACCTCCCGTCCCCAGGATCAATGCCTTGCGATGTGTCTCGTTCAGGAGCGGCTCGATGGAGCGTTTGAAACCGATAATGTCGGAGTTGTAGCCTTTCAGCTTTTTGCCGAAGAGGCCTTTTGTAAATTTGATGACGTTGACGGCTCCGATCAGGCGGGCGTCTTCGTCCAGATCATCTAAGTAGGGAATGACTTGTTCCTTGTAGGGGATGGTGACATTCAGACCGTTCAATTCCGGGTTCTCTTTTAATACAGTCTTCAGATCTTTGATGTTCGGGATCTCGAAGTTCAGATAAGTGGCATCAATTTTCTCGGATTCGAACTTCTGGTTGAAGTAGTTCTTTGAAAAAGAGTGTCCGAGTGGGTATCCTATTAAACCATATTTTTGCATGACCTGTAAATTTTAGATGATTCATACTGTTGGGGTGGTTTGCGAACCGCCCTTGCTGCCCGTGTATAGCGAACAAATGCCGAAAGTGAAAGTGCGCGAACGGGCTTCGCTGAAACCTACCCGGCTGAGCAGGTCGGTCATCACCTTCCCTTGCGGAACGACTTTGATAGAGGCCGGCAGGTAACTGTAGGCTGTATGCTCTTTTGACAGCAGGCGCCCGACGGTAGGGATCACGACTTTCGAATAGATGTTGTAGAGTTGCTTCATCGGGAAGTGTACCGGTGAGGACAGTTCCAGGATCATCAGATGGCCTCCCGGTTTCAGAACCCGGTACATCTCGCTGATTCCTTGCTCTATGTTTTCGAAATTCCGTACTCCGAATGCGGCGGTGACAGCGTCGAACGAGTTGTCCGGATAGGTCAGTGCCGTGCAGTCCTGGTATTCGAACGTGATGTAGTCCGACAATCCCGCTTCGGCGACTTTCTGACGTCCGATTTCCATCATACCCTCCGAGATGTCGGCCCCGATGATGCGGTCGGCTTTCAGACGGCGGTGCATGGAGATTGCCAGATCTCCCGTGCCTGTGGCGATATCGAGAATCGAGGCGGGAGAAAAAGGACGCAGGAAAGCAATCCCTTTCCTGCGCCATATTTTGTCGATACCCAGCGAGAGCGTATGGTTCAGCTGATCGTATGTACCGGCGATGGAGTCAAACATGCGCCTGACTTGTGTCGTTTTGTGCTCCTCGTTGTTGTAAGGTAGAATCTGTTCTGAACCGTACTTCGCCATATCTGTTTATCTTATTTGTTGAGATATTCGGTTACGTTCTTTTCGATACGGGAAAGGAGATTGTCCGTATCGCCTTTTTCGAACTTCTCGCCTGTGATGTGTTCATACAGTTCGATGTAGCGCTCGCTGATACCGTCTACGATGGCCGGAGTCATTTCGGGAACTTTCTGGCCAGCCTTGCCTTGGAAATCGTTTTCCATCAGCCATTCGCGGACGAACTCTTTGGAGAGCTGCTTCTGCGGTTCGCCTTTGGCAAAACGTTCTTCGTAGCCTTCGCTGTAGAAATAGCGGGAAGAGTCCGGTGTATGGATTTCGTCCATCAGGTAGATCTTGCCGTTATGTTTGCCGAATTCGTACTTCGTGTCGACAAGGATCAAGCCGCGTTCGGCAGCAATTTCCGTACCGCGTTTGAAGAGGGCGAGCGTGTATTTTTCCAACAATTCGTATTCTTCGGGAGTGGCCAGACCCTTAGCCAGGATTTCTTCCTTGGAGATGTCGGCGTCGTGTTCGCCGATCTCGGCTTTTGTCGTCGGGGTAACGATCGGTTCGGGGAAACGTTCGTTTTCACGCATACCTTCCGGCAGTTTTACACCGCAGATTTCGCGTACGCCGCTCTTATAAGCACGCCATGCACTTCCGCAGAGGTAGCCGCGTACGATCATTTCAACAGGGAATCCCTGGCACATCACGCCTACGGTCACCATCGGATCGGGAGTGGCCAGTTTCCAGTTCGGGCAAATGTCAGTCGTTGCATCCAGGAATTTGGCTGCGATCTGGTTCAGCATCTGTCCTTTGTAGGGGATACCTTCTGGCAGGACTACGTCGAATGCCGAGATACGGTCTGTTGCAACCATCACCAGTACGTCGTCGTTGATGTTGTACACGTCACGTACTTTACCATGATAGACACTCTTCTGTCCTGGGAAATTGAAGTCTGTTTTTGTTAATGCCTTCTTCATATCTTTGTTTTTATGGGGCGCTTATCGGGCGTCCTGACTGTTATTAATATTGTTCTTTATCTCTTCTTGCTGTTCCTTGGAGACGGTTCTCGAACTGCCTTTGCCATGTTTGCTGTCGAATTTGTCGTAGGCTTCGACGATACGTTGGACGAGTTTATGGCGGACAATGTCCTTTTTCTCGAATTCGACCTTGCCGATTCCCTTTACGCCTTTCAGGATTTGCATGGCCTGTACGAGGCCGGAGGTTGCTGTCGGCGGCAGGTCGATCTGTGTCACGTCTCCGGTAATGATCATTTTTGCATTCATTCCGAGGCGGGTGAGGAACATCTTGATCTGGTGGGTCGTCGTGTTCTGCGCTTCGTCGAGGATGATGACCGCATCGTTCAACGTCCGCCCGCGCATGAAAGCGAGTGGGGCGATCTGAATCACGTTGTTCTCCATGTATTCCTTCAGTTTAGCTCCGGGCACCATGTCTTGCAGGGCGTCATACAGAGGTTGGAGGTACGGGTCGAGTTTGTCCTTCATCTCGCCGGGGAGGAATCCTAATTTCTCACCGGCCTCTACTGCCGGACGGCTTAGGATGATCTTGCGGATTTCTTTGTTTTTAAGTGCTTTAACGGCGAGGGCTATGGCGACGAATGTCTTACCTGTACCGGCAGGGCCTGTGGCAAAGACGAGGTCGTTTTCTTCGAATGCTTTGACTAGGCGTTGCTGGTTTTCCGTGCGGGCAATGATTGGTTTGCCGTTCATCCCGTGGATGATCAGGTTCTCTTGTTTGGTGATCACTGGGGCTTTGCCTTTGATGATGTCCAGTATGACATCTTCGCTCAGCGAGTTGAATTCCTCACAATATTTTTCTACCTCGCGAATTTTCTTGAGAAAGAGTTCCGATTCGTCTTCGTCTCCGATCACTTTCATCACATTTCCCCTTGCCACTATGCGTAGTTTGGGAAACAATGTCTTGATCAACTGCATGTTGACATTGTTCACTCCGTAAAATATAACCGGGTCTACGCTCTCAAGAATATAAATTCGTTCAATCATTCAATTTGTTTTAGTTTTGCCTTAGTCGCGGATTTTTTGCCACTCTCGTTCTGGCAGACAAAATTAGTAATATTCTTTATGTAAAGATAAATTGTGAGGTATTTTGTTGTCTCTTCATGAAGATTATTTGAACATTTCTTGCAGGCGCCATCCTTCCTGGCGGCAATCCCAAACGGCATGAATTTCGATCAGTTCATCCGTAAATGTGTAAATCAACTTATAATGTTTTTCGATGACAAGGGAGCGAAATTCGCAATCATAT
>DXRF01000238.1:0-2971 GCA_019411205.1 Parabacteroides sp.
GCTATCTGCCGATCGACGCTTCTCAGCGCACGAATACGATCAAGAAACTGGAAGGGCGCATTTATTCGGAGAACCAGACGCAGTTGTTCATTGAAACGCCTTACCGCAATAATAAATTGGCGGAGGAGTTGATCCGCACCTGCCGTCCTTCGACCAAATTGTGCATCGCTTCGAATATCACTTGCGAAGACGAATATATCCATACGCGTCCCGTCAAAGAATGGACCGGAAAGGTGCCCGATCTGAGCAAGAAACCGACAATCTTCTTAATATATAAGTAACATGGAAGCTTACAAGGCACATGAAACAGCCGTTATCGATCCCGGATGTACGATCGGCGACGGCACACGCATCTGGCATTTCTCCCATATCATGCCGGGCTGCACAATCGGTCGGAATTGCAATATCGGGCAGAATGTCGTGATCTCTCCGCAGGTCGTTTTGGGGGATAATGTGAAGGTGCAGAACAATGTCTCCGTCTATACCGGTGTGACTTGCGGGGATGATGTTTTTTTAGGCCCCAGTTGTGTTTTTACGAACGTGGTCAATCCCCGCAGTGCCGTTTCCCGTAAGGACCAGTATTTAAAAACGTATGTCGGCAAAGGAGCTTCTGTCGGTGCGAATGCGACGATCGTCTGCGGCCATACGATCGGCGAATATGCCATGATCGGTGCCGGGGCTGTAGTGACCAGGGATATTCCGCCTTATGCTTTGGTTGTCGGCAACCCTTCCCGCCAGATCGGTTGGGTAAGCGAATACGGACATCGCCTTGTCTTTAATGAAAAAGGTATCGCCACATGCCCGGAGAGCAACCAGCGATACCTGTTAGAGGGTGACGTCGTAACGCGTATTTCGTAGAGGCGAGGGTCGCTCGCCTCGGAAGTAAATATCTTTAGCAGGCCTTGAAGCTCATATCCAGCCCCTTGACAGAGTGTGTCAGTGCTCCGACCGAGATGTAATCAACGCCGCACTCGGCATAATCGCGGAGCGTAGCGAATGTGATGCCACCCGAAGATTCGAGCTCATAACGTCCGGCAACCATTTCGACGGCTTTCTTCGTATTTTCGATATTGAAGTTGTCCAGCATGATACGGTCGATTCCGCCGACACGCATCGCTTCCTGCAGCTCGTCGAAGTTACGCACCTCGATTTCAATCTTCAAATCCTTGTTTTTCTCTTTCAGGTATTGATGGCAACGTGTGATGGCCGCTTCGATGCCGCCGGCAAAGTCCACATGGTTGTCTTTCAGCAAAATCATGTCGAACAGCCCGATACGATGGTTGACACCGCCACCGATTTTAACCGCCTCTTTCTCGATCATGCGCAGGCCCGGAGTTGTTTTGCGCGTATCCAGCACGCGTGTTTTCGTTCCTTCCAATGCCTTGACATATTTGCGTGTCGTGGTGGCAATACCGCTCATGCGCTGCATGACGTTGAGCATCAGGCGTTCTGTTTGCAACAACGATTGTACCTTTCCTTCGACTACGAAAGCGATATCGCCTTTCTTCACTTCGGCTCCGTCGTGGATGAATGTCGTCATTTTCAGATCCGGATCGAATGTGTGGAAAATACGTTCAGCCATTTCGACACCGGCCAGTACCCCGTCTTCCTTCACGATCAGTTGGCTCTTGCCCATTTCCGTGGCCGGAATACAGCATAAAGTCGTATGGTCGCCGTCACCTATATCTTCGGCAAATGCCAGGCGGATCAGTTCCGCAATCAGTTGTTCTTTTGTTTCTTGTACGTTCATGTTACTGTTGATTTATAATTTATGGTTTATGATTTGTTATTTATGGATGATATGCGGCAAGGCATAAGTCATAAATTATAAATCATAAATCATAAAGATCTTTTTATTCAATTCTGATAGACTGTATAATCGCTTTGTTTCCTTCTGCACGGTATGTCACGTTTACGCGATATTCGCCGGATGAGGTAGGCAGTTTACCAACAAAGAAACCGGTCTCTTTTTTATCGGCATGGTGGACGACTGTGAATCCTGTCGGCTTGTTTCCTCCGAAGAAGGTGTTCAGCATTGAAACAGCGTCGTTTGCATTGCATTTTTTGGATGAACCCGGTAGGGCCATGTCGACTTCCTTGTCCATTGATCCGCTGAGCGACGAGGCGTTGCCTCCTTTAAAAGCGCTCGATATAGGAGCTATATCGGCAGCCATTACACTCAGAACCGAGAGAACCAATGCCAACGTCAGAAATAATCGTTTCATAAACTTTCTCCTCTTTTTGTGAGTATTGTGTGACAAAGGTATGTATTTTTTCCTGTAATTTAGCGTCCTCAATCTCTAAAATGTAAACGAATGAAAATTGCACTGATTGTGATCGGCAAGACGGATGCCGGCTATTTTGTGGAAGCGATCAATGAGTACAAGAACCGCCTGGTTCATTATATTCCTTTTGAAATGGAAGTGATCCCTGATATCAAGAACGTCAGGAATCTTTCCGAATCCCAACAGAAAGAGAAGGAAGGAGAGCTGATTTTGAAAACATTGCAGCCGGGCGACTATTTGGTCTTGTTGGATGAAAAAGGAAAGGAATTTACCTCGATGCAGTTTTCCGCCTATATAGAAAGAAAAACACATACGGTTCCGAAACGCTTGGTTTTCGTTGTCGGTGGTCCGTATGGTTTCAGTGATGCCGTTTATAAGGCTGCTGCCGAGAAAATATCCTTAAGCAAAATGACTTTCTCCCACCAGATGATCCGCCTGATCTTTATTGAACAGATCTACCGGGCGATGACGATTCTGAACAATGAACCTTATCACCATGAATGATTGACATTTGTCAATTCCGGATTTTCTGCATAAGCAGAAAATCCAGCAGTGTCATTGCCGTCATCGATTCGACGATGGGGACAGCCCGGGGCAAAACACATGGATCATGGCGTCCGCGAGCTTTCAGGATCGTGTCTTCCCCTTCCATATTGACGGTTTCCTGTTCCATCAGGATGGTGGCA
>DXRF01000238.1:2981-4794 GCA_019411205.1 Parabacteroides sp.
CGCGGAAATAAATATCCTGTCCGTTCGAGATACCTCCCTGTATGCCGCCGGAATGATTCGTATGAGTGTTGATGTGCCCGTTGTCATTGAAGAAACGGTCGTTCCGTTCTGAACCACGATATAAAGCAGCTTCGAAGCCGTCGCCATATTCAAACCCTTTCACGGCATTGATTGTCAACATGGCATGTCCCAATGCTGCATGCAGCTTTCCGAATACCGGTTCGCCCAAGCCAACGGGAACTCCCTGTGCCACACAGGTGATTACGCCGCCGATCGTATCTCCTTTGGATTTCACTTCGGCAATCAATGCTTCCATTTCTGCGGCGGTTGCCGGATCAGGACAACGTACGGCCGTGTCTTCTGTTTTGCTCAGGTCATAATCCGTATACGAACCGTTTAGTTTGATGTTTCCGACCTGTGAGGTAAATGCTTGGATACGGATACCTGTCTGGCGAAGAGCCAGTTTGGCTATTGCTCCGGCTACGCAACGGGCGATCGTTTCACGTGCAGACGAACGTCCACCTCCGCGCGGGTCACGGATTCCGTATTTGGTCTGGTAGGTGTAGTCGGCATGGGAAGGACGATAGACATTCTTCATATTGTCATAGTCCGCCGAGTGCTGGTTTTTGTTCCAGATGATGAAACCGATCGGAGTACCTGTCGTTTTCCCTTCGTAAATACCGGAAAGGAACTGTACTTCGTCGTCCTCCTTACGTGGGGTTGTGATTTTGGATTGTCCCGGTTTACGGCGGTTCAGTTCACTTTGGATAAATGCCGTATCCAATTCGATACCGGCAGGGCATCCGTCTATTACGCCTCCGATCCCAGGACCGTGCGACTCTCCGAAAGAGGTCAGTCTGTATATGTTTCCGAAAGTATTCACCCTTTATTAAATTGACAATTGACAATTGACAATTGACAATTTAATAAAGCGATACTCCTTTCTTGTCAATTGCCAGAATACTATCAATTGACAGTTGACAATTGATAATTGACAATTAAAATGCATATCAAATAATTGTCGATTGTCAATTGTCAACTGTCAATTTTTTTAGTGGCATCCGCCACATCCGCATCCACCTTCGTGGTTATGGTCGCCACAACCGCTTCCGCAGTCGTCACATCCACAACCGCATCCACCAGCCGGTGCTGTGAGGGCTGCGATTTCTTCAGCTGTCGGTTCGTGTACATCGATAACTTCACCGTTGAAATGCAGTGTTTCGCCTGCCAACGGATGGTTGAAGTCCATAACGACAACATCTTCTTTTACTTCCAAGACAGAACCGTTCATACGGTTGCCGTTCGAATCCATCATCGGTACCGTATTGCCTTCTTTGATCATTTCTGAATCGAACTTGCCGTCTACTTCGAAAATATTCTTCGGAAGATCCAGTACGTGTTCCTCCACATATTCGCCGTATGCATCAGCCGGAGTTATAGAGAAGTTAAATTTGTCGCCTACTTCCAGTCCTTTCAGAGCGTCTTCAAAAGCGGGGAGCATAGCGCCTGTACCAAAGATGAATTTCAGAGGTGTTTCAGCTGTTGCTCTTTCCATCAATTCGCGTTCTTCGCCTTCGCCTACGTTCAGATCGTAAGTAACTGCAACGAACTTATTTGCTGTAATTTTCATTTGTAATTGTATTTGTGATAAATAAAACGATGACAAATTTACGTATAATTTCCGACTTGTCTGTCCAATCTCGATAATTAAATAGGCAAACGTTTTTTATTTCTTATCGATCGCTTTTTTCAAAGCATCCAGTGCGGAAGACAGGACGGAACGCGGACAGCCGATATTCAGACGCATATATCC
>DXRF01000239.1 GCA_019411205.1 Parabacteroides sp.
CATAAAAGACTTTTACAACAAGTATCTATCCAGGATCAATGCCTACTGGCTGGTAACCATCGTGTTTTTCGCCCTGACATTCGTAATGGGCGATAGCAGTCTGTACAAGCGTTATACATACGATGAAAAGATCCGTAGTCTGGAAAAGGAAATCAAACATTACCAGAAGGAGATCGAAATCAACAGCAAAAAGCTGAACGATCTGCATACGGATAAGGAAGGGCTCGAGCGTTTTGCCCGTGAAGAATACTTCATGAAAAAGCCGAACGAGGATGTATATATCATTAAGAACAAATAAATGAACGAAAAAACAAGAACGATCGTTTTCAATATCTCCGCCCTGCTGTTGCTCGCCGGTGCGGGATTATATCTGGTATTGCCGGTTGTAGCCCCTTACCTGTTCGCCGTCGGGGCTGCCGGTATAGCAGTCTGTTACCTGACAATGCCTACCAAGGATATGGATTTTCGCAGGCGCAGGTTGCACCGCTACAACATATTTAGCGGGTTGCTGTGCATATTCGCTTCCGCCCTGATGTTCAGCGGACGAAAAGAATGGATGATTTGCCTGACCATTTCAGCCCTGCTTCAGTTATACACGGCATTTGTCACCCCTAAAAAAGAAAACTAAAAACGAAAAATACCTACATATAGTTAGACGTATTGTCTAAACTACAATTGCAGAGGCAATAAAATTACCTAAAATCCGCGATTGATGCGCTTTCAATTTATAAGGAACTTTGCAGCGTTTTATTAACGATACAAAACTCTTTACAAATTGAAAGCGACTATTCTTAAAATTTCCAGCTTATTCATATTCCTTTTATCTGCGATATCCGCCTCTGCTCAGGACAGGGCGATGATCTCGGGAAAGATCATATCCACGGAAAAAGAAACCGTTGATTTCGCAACGGTCTACCTGAAAGGTACCACATACGGCGGAACAACCAACGAACAAGGTATCTACCATCTGAAAGCTCCGGCCGGCGACTATACATTAGTCGTATCTGCCATCGGTTACAAGACTGTCGAGAAACCGGTGAAGCTTACCGTTGGAGAAAGGACCAGACAGAATATCACCATCACTCCGCAATCGACTGAACTGGACGAAGTGGTCGTTGTCTCAAACGGAATAAGCCGTTTGAAACGTTCGGCATTCAATGCCGTAGCACTCGATACGAAAGAACTGCAAAATTCCAACAGAAGCCTGAGCGAGGCACTGGCAAAAGCTCCGGGAATGAAGGTGCGTGAATCAGGCGGCGTCGGTTCGGACATGCAACTTACACTGGACGGTTTCAGTGGCAAGCACGTGAAAATATTTATCGACGGCGTGCCGCAGGAAGGTGTGGGAAGTTCGTTCGGACTGAACAACATCCCGGTCAACTTTGCCGAACGCATCGAAATCTACAAAGGCGTGGTCCCGGTAGGCTTCGGTACGGATGCAATCGGAGGCGTGATCAACATCATCACTAAAAAGAAGCGGGACAGATGGTTTTTAGATGCCTCCTATTCCTATGGCTCTTTCAATACGCACAAGTCTTACGTGAATTTCGGACAGACGTTCAAAAACGGATTCACTTACGAAATCAATGCTTTCCAAAACTATTCGGACAATGATTACTACGTGAACGCTCCGGTGGAAAACTTCGAAACCGGAAGCATCGACAGAAGCAAGAAGGAACGGGTGAAACGCTTCAACGATACCTACCACAACGAAGCCGTCATCGGCAAGCTGGGTGTCGTAGACAAGAAATGGGCGGACCGCCTGCTGCTGGGGTTCACCTATTCGAATATGTATCAGGACATACAGACCGGTGTACGCCAGGAAATCGTTTACGGGCAAAAACACCGCAAAGGACACTCTCTGATGCCCTCACTGGAATATGGCAAACGCGATCTGTTCACCAAAGGGCTGGACATCGTGCTGACAGCCAACTACAATAAAAACCTGACAACCAATGTAGACACCTCTTCTTATGAATACAACTGGCGGGGAGAAAAGCACCTGATGAACTCCGCCGGGGAACAGTCAAGACAGCATTCACGGGCAGACAACAATAACTGGAACGGCACATTGACACTCAATTACCGGGTCGGTAAAATGCACACATTCACCTTCAATCATGTGCTGAACACTTTCCACCGTTCCAACACGTCCCTGCTTGCAGCCGAAGAGATGAAAAGCGCCATTGCCAAAGAAACCCGTAAAAACATTTCGGGCCTTTCCTACCGGTTGATGCCGTCCGAACACTGGAACTTTTCCGCTTTCGGAAAATACTACAACCAATTTGTAGCAGGCCCGATGGCCACTTCGAGCACGCAGGACGAATACGTACGCAAAACACGTTCTGTCAATTCATTTGGATACGGAGCAGCCGGAACCTACTTCATCCTGGCAGACCTGCAAGCCAAGCTGTCTTACGAAAAGGCTTATCGCCTGCCGACCATCGAAGAGATGTTTGGTGACGAAGACCTGGAAATGGGTGAACTGAGCATCCGACCGGAAAATAGCGACAATATAAACCTCAACCTGAGCTACAACAAGACATTCGGTAAACATACCCTGTATGTGGAAGGTGGAGTGGTCTACCGCAATACGAAAGATTACATACAACGTAACATCACAGACTTGAGTGGCGGCAAACAAGCGGCAACCTATATCAACTACGGCAAAGTCGAGACAAAGGGATTTAATCTGTCCATCCGCTACAACTTCGCAAACTGGGTGAGCGTAGGCGGTAACTTTACCCAAATGGACGTACGCGACAAAATGAAGACCTCCATTACCAGCAGTGCCGAAAACCTGGCCTATGGAGAGCGGATGCCGAACCTTCCCTACCGGTTTGCAGATTCCGACATATCGTTCTATTGGCGTAACCTTTGGAAAAAGGGTAATGTGTTGACTGTTACTTACGACAATCAATACCTGCATAGCTTCACTTACTATTCGTCTGCTATCGGATCGAAAAACAACGACTATGTCGTACCGAACCAGTTCTCTCATAATTTAGCCCTTTCCTACAGCCTTCAGAACGGACGGTACAACGTGTCGCTGGAGTGCCGCAACTTTACAAACGAAAACTTGTACGACAATTTTAGTTTGCAGAAAGCCGGACGTGCTTTCTACGGTAAAGTGAGAGTTTATTTCGGGAATTAATTCAATTATCACAGTTACTAAATATAAATACATTTATTGCAAGATGAAAAAGAATCATTTATTAACCGGTATTGCCGCAGTTATGCTGACGGGTGGACTGTTTACTTCCTGTAGTGACAACGATATCCCGGCACCGGACGAAGGAGGGAAAGGCGAAATCAAAAACACATTCGTAATCCCTGCTTCTACAACGGCATCCGGAAATACGACCAACGTACTGCTTACAGCCGAAAGTGTGGACGAAGGGACCGTCACGACATTAAACAACGGTCTTGTGAATGACGGAGCCACACAATGGGTTTTCTATAAAGACCGGTATCTGTATGGCCTGACCTACAATCAGGGAAATGCCGGAGACACACGCTCGTATATCCTGAATGCAGACGGAGAACTTGAAACCCGCTCGCAGAGCTATAAGGTCAAGCGATTTACGACTTACGGCATCTATGACAAGTATATCATGACCCTTTCTTCAGGTGACGGCCCGACGGAATGGGCGGACGAGAACGGCTACGTCCCCCAGTCATTCCTGGTCTCCCTTTTGGATGTCGCAGCCGAGACAAAAACAGACAACGACACAAAGAACAAAGCCTACCTGTCTGAAAACTTCCTGGGCAATGGCGAATATGTGACACTGGCTGGTATATTGGAACATAACAGCAAGATCTATAGCGTGGCCGTACCGATGGGATTAAGCCAATACGGGACAAAAGACGGAAATGGGAAATGGATTCTGCCGGGCAACGAAGACTTGGTGAAAACCGAATCCGGCGGTTCGAACAGCAGTGCTTACGAAAAAGACGAACTATTGTGGACACAATATCCGAACTCCTGTTGGGTCGCCATCTTCGACGATGAAACATTTACAAATAAGAAAATCATCAAGACTGATAAAATCAGTTACGCTTGCGGCCGTTTCAAATCGCAATATTACCAGATGATCTGGGCCGCCGACAACGGCGACATCTATGTATTCTCACCGTCTTATGCCAAGACGATGGCCGACCCGCGCCAACAGACTAACTTGCCGGCCGGTGTGGTGCGCATCCCGAACGGAAGCGAAGACTTCGACGATTACTACTGCAACCTGGAAGCACAGAGCAACGGCAACTCCTTCCTTCGCAGCTGGCATATAACAGAAGATTATTTCTTGTTGCTGATGTATGACCGTCCTTTCAGTGAAACAGGCTATACAGCCAATCAGTTGGCCGTATTCAAAGCCGGAGCCGAAAAATTGACTTATGTGAGCGGACTTCCTTCCACCGATAAAATTTCCGGTTTTGGAAACACGATACATGTTGAAAACGGCAAGGCTTACATCGCCGTAACGACAACCGATGGAAATCCGGCCATCTACAAGATCGACCCGGCCAACGCCAGTGCGACGAAAGGTGTAACAGTCGAAGCTACTCAAATAACCGGTATCGGCAAGTTAACAGCAGCAACGGCACAGAACTAACCATCGACAATGATCAGAATTCAATTCTTTCTGATATTCCTCCTGCTCCCGCTGGACATGCGGAGCCAGGAGGATATTTGTATCGGGAAACGATATTCACTCTACTCAGCCTTTTTACAGGAAGAACGGGACTATTGGATACATCTGCCCCAAAACTACGATCGGGATACGACACAGAAC
>DXRF01000024.1 GCA_019411205.1 Parabacteroides sp.
ACAGGGGAGCGTTGGGAGCGGCGATCAACAAGGTGGCATTGGAACGCCAGTTACGGATCCTGAAGAGTTTTGGTTGTAACGCATTACGTACGTCTCATAATCCGCCTGCACCAGAGCTATTGGAGTTGGCTGACAAGATGGGGTTCCTTGTGATGGATGAACTTTTTGATTGTTGGATGGTCGGGAAGAAAAAAAATGATTATAGTACGTTGTTCGATAAGTGGCATGAAAAAGATATAGAGATGTTGATCTGTCGGGATCGTAACCATCCGTCGGTCATTATGTGGAGTACTGGTAATGAAGTGTATGAACAATATAAACCAGAGATGGGTATTGCTCGGCATTTGACAGAGGTGGTACACCGTTTTGATACGACCCGTCCTGCGACGTTCGGTGCCTCTTATCCCAGTAAGTCAGCGATGAACGGGACAGAGTTACAGGTTGATATCCATGGAATGAACTATGCGGCAGGCGTGTATGGTGGACTCGATTTTTATGGCGAGTTTTTGGAAAAGGAAGGGCATGAGCACCTTTCGGGCTATTCGAGTGAATCGAGTTCGACGATGAGTTCGCGTGGTGAATATTTTCCGCGCAAGTTTCATGTATCCTCCTACGACTTGACGGAACCCGGCTGGGGGGGATTGCCCGACTGGGAGTTTGCGGCTTTGGACAAATATCCGGCAATTTGTGGTGAGTTCGTCTGGACCGGCTTTGACTATTTGGGCGAACCAACCCCGTATAACAGCGATGCCAGTGTTTTGCTCAATCATTCAGCTGCGATGACGAACGAAGAATTGCAAAGACAACGTGAAGAGTTGGTACGTATAGAGCGTAATCGTCCGACTTCACGCAGCAGCTATTTTGGCATTGTCGATTTGGCAGGTTTCCCGAAAGACCGCTACTATTTATATAAATCCCGTTGGATGCCTGACACGCCGATGGTGCATATCCTTCCGCATTGGAACTTTCCAGACAAGATTGGTGAATCAATCCCTGTCTTTGTCTATAGTTCTGGCGATGAGGTCGAGCTCTTTTTGAATGGGAAGTCGTTGGGGCGGAAGGTGAAGAAACCTTTCGAATATCGCTTCCGTTGGGACAGCGTGACGTATGAACCCGGTGAACTGAAAGCAATTGCTTATAAACAGCATGGAAAATGGGCGGAAACGCAGGTACAGACAACCGGCAAGGCTGTCGCTCTGAAAGCCGTGCCGGATAGACGGGTGATTAAGGCGGATGGAGAAGACTTGGTCTTCGTGACGGTTTCATTGGTCGATGAAGAGGGACGGAGTGTGCCGACGGAAGAACCTGTTATCTCTTGTAGTTTGGTTGGAGACGGAGAGATTGTGGCAACGGACAACGGTGATCCGACTTGTCTGATAACCTTTTCAGAGCCTACCCGTCCGGCTTTCAACGGTTTGTTCTTGGCCATCGTCAAAGCAAAACGAGGAGGAACCAAACCTATCCGACTGACTGTGGAAGCGAAGGGATTGAAAAAAGCGGTGGTTGATATTGAGATATGATCCGTGTTACCAATTGTCATTTAAGAAAAGATAGTATGAAAAAGAACAATCGTATGAAGATTGGTTTGGCCGGTCTTCTTCTCACTTTTTTTACAGGGTGTGGTTTGGAACAAAAGGGGCTGCCGATAGAAAAAAAATTACCTGTGTCTACCAGTACAGAAGGAATGAACCCCATTGTTCCGCAAGGAATGTATATCGCTGATCCGGAAGTTCGCCAGATGCCGGATGGCAGGATATATTTGTATGGTTCGCGTGATGAACCGGGAAATCCGTGGTGTTCGTATGCCTATCATGTGATGTCATCGTCTGACTTGTCGCAATGGGATGTTGATCAGTTCTCATTTGCGACAAAGGGAGTTGGGAAACAGACCGATTATACGGATGATGTTCTCTATGCGCCGGACTGTATTTCTTTTAATGGGAAATACTATCTCTATTATTGTTTGGCTACCGATGGAGAGAACGAAGGTGTCGCGGTGTCCGACTCACCTTATGGTCCGTTCCGTGACGGGCAGAAGATCGTTGGTATAACAGGTATCGACCCCTCTATTTTTATAGACGATGACGGACAAGCCTATTTGTTTTGGGGGCAGAACAATGCAAAAGGGGCTAAACTTTCTAAAGATATGAAGACGATTGAAGGAGAAATACATGATAAATTATTGACGTATGATAAGCATTTCTTTAGTGAAGGTAGCTCTGTGCGCAAGATAAACGGAATCTATTATTTTATCTATGCCGGACATCCGAGACATGAGGGGAAAGGATGTCATACGCTTTGCTATGCCACATCGGATTCTCCTTTCGGTCCTTATGAATACCGAGGGGTAATAATCGATAATTATGCCTGTGATAGGGAAGTGGGAAACAATCATGGTTCACTCATAGAGATAGACGGACAATGGTATGTTTTTTATCATCGTGCCACACATGGGACGAATACTATGCGTAAGGCCTGTATTGAACCCATCTATTTCAACTCGGATGGAACTATCCGCGAAGCGGAAATGACTACGCAAGGTGTTATGGGGCCGATCTCACCGTTACTTCGTATGGACGCGTCAAGAGCTTGTACATTGATGGGCAATCTGATTGTAAAAGTACGTAGACCGGAGCATGATATACCTGTCGAATATTTGTCCGAAATACGTGATGGTGATGTAGCCTATTGGAAATATTACGATTTCAGTTCGGTGGATGTGAACCACTTTACTTGCAAGACTTGGGGAAGGAATAAAGCGGCATCGATAGAGATCCGTTTGGATAGTGCGGAAGGAGAATTGTTGGGGGTCTGCCAGATCAAGCCGATGGAGAGAAATGTAGCTTATTCAATCCATGAAACGCAAGTCAAGCCTGTTCAAGGCAAACATGCTTTGGTTTTTGTCTTCAAAGCAGCAGATGGAGAAATGAAGGATACAAACCTGATGAATTTAGAATGGTTTACATTTGAAAATAAAGTATATAAGCGATAAACTATATGAGATTGACAAACAAATTATGGCTGATGTTGATGGAGATATGTTTGATCAATTTATTGGCCTGTGCTCCTAAAGAGAAGGAGAAACATGATTTTGCTGCTGGAAAAGGTACGTTTTTATTAGATGGAAAACCGTTTGTTGTAAAGGCTGCGGAAATCCATTATTCCCGTATTCCGGCCGAATATTGGGAACATCGTATTCAGATGTGTAAGGCTTTAGGTATGAATACAATCTGTATTTATGCCTTTTGGAACATCCACGAACAGAAACCAGGACAGTTTGACTTTAAGGGGCAGAACGATATTGCTGCTTTTTGCCGTTTGGCACAAAAGAACGGTATGTATATCATCTTGCGTCCGGGACCGTATGTCTGTTCGGAGTGGGAAATGGGAGGATTGCCTTGGTGGCTGTTAAAGAAAAAGGATATAAAGTTGCGTACGAATGATCCCTATTTTTTGGAACGTACGAAGTTGTTCATGACCGAAATCGGTAAGCAACTAGCTGGTTTACAGGTAAGCCGGGGTGGGAATATCATCATGGTGCAGGTCGAAAACGAGTATGGTGCGTATGCAGTAGACAAACCTTACATTGCTAATATCCGGGACATGGTTAAGGAGGCCGGCTTTACGGATGTTCCACTCTTTCAGTGCGACTGGAGTTCGACTTTCCAGTTGAACGGATTGGATGATCTAGTTTGGACGATAAACTTTGGAACGGGAGCCGATATTGAAGCCCAGTTCAAGAAGTTGAAGGAAGTGCGCCCAGATGCTCCGTTGATGTGCAGCGAATTCTGGAGTGGTTGGTTCGACCATTGGGGACGTAAACACGAGACACGTGATGCAGACATCATGGTTTCTGGCATTCAAGATATGTTGGACCGCAACATATCCTTCTCTTTGTATATGGCACACGGAGGAACGACTTTTGGTCATTGGGGAGGTGCGAACAGTCCGTCTTATTCGGCCATGTGTAGTTCTTATGATTATGATGCTCCAATCAGTGAAGCGGGTTGGGCAACTCCTAAATATTACAAGTTGCGTGAGCTCTTATTGCAATATGCAGATTCCGGACAAGTGATTCCGGAAGTGCCTTCTGCTTATCCGTTAATCACGATTCCTGAATTTGAACTGAGTGAAGTCACACCTTTGTTTGAAAATTTACCGGAACCGAAACTCTCGGAAGAGATCAAACCAATGGAACAGTTTGACCAAGGATGGGGTACGATCATGTATCGGACAGTCTTGCCGGAAGTGAAGGAGGGTACAACATTGTTGATCGACGAGGTACACGACTGGGCACAGATTTTTGCCAATGGTAAATTGTTAGGTCGTTTAGACCGTCGACGTGGCGAAAATACATTGATTTTTCCGGATTTGGCAAAGGGGACTCAATTGGATATCTTGGTGGAAGCTATGGGGCGTGTGAACTTTGACGTAGCTATTCATGACCGGAAAGGTATCACCGACAGGGTGGAATTGAGAACTGAAACCGATCAGACGGAGTTGAAGAACTGGCAGGTATACAACTTCCCGACTGATTATTCTTTCGTGAAAGATAAGAAATATGCGGTAGGCAAGAAGATTGATGCTCCAGCCTATTACCGGGCAACATTTAATTTGGATAAAGTGGGGGATGTATTTCTCGATATGCAGACTTGGGGAAAAGGTATGGTCTGGGTCAATGGAAAAGCAATAGGACGCTTTTGGAAAATCGGACCGCAGCAGACATTATATATGCCAGGGTGCTGGTTGAAGAAGGGGGAAAATGAAATCATCGTCTTGGATCTCCTTGGACCGGACCGTGCTGTAGTGAAAGGGGTGGATAAACCGATTTTAGATATGTTGCGTGCAGAAATACCTGCTACTCACCGTATAGAAGGTCAGACCTTGGACCTAAAAGGTGAAAAGCCTGTAGCAAGCGGTTCATTAAAGCGGGAAAGCGGTTGGCAGGAAGTTCGTTTCGCTAAATCATCGAAAGGTCGTTATTTTTGTTTGGAAGCCCTTAGTTCACAAGATGGTGAAAAGGTCGCCTCATTGGCTGAATTTTATCTGCTTGACGAATCAGGTAAATCGTTGCCACGCTTGAAGTGGAAGATTGCATATGCCGATAGTGAAAGTAGCCGTTGGGGCAACTATACGGCAGACAAGATCTTCGATTTGCAGGAATCGACTTATTGGAGTACTCTTGATCGTGATGCCTATCCTCATCAAGTCGTAATTGATTTGGGTGAAGAACGGACAATCTCCGGTTTCCGTTATTTGCCGCGTGTGGAAGAGGGATGTCCTGGAATGATAAAAGATTATAAGATATTTGTAAAGGTAACTCCTTTTGTGATGTAATCTTTCTGGATGAAAGAAGTTTTAAAAAAAATGACTGTTATTTAATTTGTTGTATATCGTTAGATAATAGTGTGTTATGAAATTAGAAATATTCGGATGTTTGCTGATGTTGGCAGCATGTACGGGAGAGAGGTCTGCAAAAGAAAATGTTGATATGGCCTTTTATGAGGGGAAGAAATCGTTGATGACGGCTGTCTGGAAAGCACCGTTCGGTTATGAACAGGTGAAAAGTAATCATGCTCCATTAGGACCTTATTTAGGAAATGGAGATGTCGGTATCGTCAGTTTTACATCAGCTAAAAGTCAGACACTTCAGTTGTCGAAAGTTGATTTTGTCACGGATGGTTGGGAAGACTGGGCTGGAAAAGGGGCGGCAGCTTTGCCTGCTGGTGGTGTCCGGATTGTGGTTGAATCGGATTCGGTTGACGGCTTTTTGTATGAGATGGATGAGTTAAATGCAGAATTGCGGATGAAGAGTGGTACGGTACTTCCGGTCGAAATGAAAACTTGGATGGGCATAGGAGAGAATATTATTGTGACAGAACTATTTACCTGTTCGAAAGAACCTATATCGATAACGGTTGACACCTATGCTGGTGACACTTCACCTCTTTATGCAACGACGGCTGCTATACGGAGTGAGGTTGCCCAAGTGACGCGCCGGACCAAGACTGAAGGTGAAATTCGTTGGGTCTCACAAGTAGGTATCTCTACACGTATTTTGGGAGCGGATGTTACCTCTGAATTACTTTCGGATGCGAAGGTACGGACGAAGTTTACGTTATCCAACCAAAAGTCAGTACAAATCCTCACCTACGTGTCGGGAGGTGGAATGAATGATGATGCGTGTTTGGTTGAGGCCTACGAGACTTTGCAGGCATGTGATGCTTCTCGGCTTCGTGCACTGAAGGCAGAAAAAGAGGCATGGTGGAAAGAAATGTGGACTCGTTCGTATGTGGAGACCAACGATTCATTGCTGAACCGTCATTATCTCTCGTCCATCTATTTGTTGGCCTCTGCCTACAACAGTCATTCTCCGGCTTGCGGTGGGATGTATGGTGTCTGGAACATGGATGACAAGATGATGTATCATGGTGATATTCACTTGAACTACAATAGTCAGGCAGGCTTTTATAGTGTGTTTTCGGCTAACCGTCCGGAGTTAGCGATGCCTTTTTATGATTTTATCGAAAAGATGGTACCCGAAGGCCGGAGGCGTGCTCGTGAGGAAATGGGGATCATGCACCCCTCTTGGAAAGGAAAGTCTTGTCGGGGTATTTTGTTTCCCGTATGTGGTTTAGGTATTGGTTCTTTTTATGGTGAGTATTGGCAGCAGACGATGGATGCCCCGTTCAATGTGCCATTGTTTAGTTGGTATTATGAATATACAGGTGATGAGACGTTCCTGCGTGAAAGGGCTTATCCTTTTATTCGCGAGTGTGGCGATTTCTATGAAGACTATTTGGACAAAGAGCCGTTTGGCAACTCCTATCGTTATTCAATTACGACTGGTGGACATGAAGATTCCTGGGATTTGAATCCGCCTTCCGATTTGGCTTTTGTGGAGCAGACCTTTCGCCTTTTGCTGCGCTATAGTGAAATTTTGGGTATCGATGAGGAACGGCGGGCATTGTGGAAAGATATTGTAGGTCATCTGCCGGCTTATAAAGTCATCATGCCAACTCGGGAACCTAACCAAGGATTACCTATTTATGCCAAAAATGAAGCTGGTTGGGATTGGCCGAGTCATGTTATTCAGATGCACTCGGTTTACCCATGTGAAATTTTGCATTTGCATTCCGATAGTACAGCCTTACAATTGGCACGTAATACATTATATTATTATGGTGTCTCGCAAAGAGGATTGACCGAAACCATGAACGAGTTGGGGTTAAGCGCCTTTGTGATGGGAGCGCGTGTTGGCCTCTCTCCGGATATTTTGGTAGAGAAGATGCGAACGTTGATCTGGAGAGCCGGAAAAAATTTCCTGATTACAGACGGTCACCATTGCTTAGAAAAGACGACGGTTGTAGAAACAATCAATTCCATGATGCTTCAATCAATTGAAGGGGTTTTGCACCTATTCCCTTGCTGGTTACAGAAACCGGCATCCTTTACTCGCTTAAGAACTAAAGGTGCATTCTTAGTCTCGGCTGACTATGACGGTGAGAAGCTCACCGCTTTGCAGATTGAAAGTGAGAAAGGAAATATTTGTAAATTGTGGAATCCATGGCAGGGAAAAGATGTGGTGGTTTTGGAAGATGGAAAACCTGTTTCCGTTAGGCAGGAAAACGGTATCTGGTCGTTCGAGACCAAGAGTGAATGCCTATATGAAGTCTCTTCCCGATGATTAATAATATGAAATATAAAAATAAAGATGAACAACTATTTAGGTATATTCGGCCTGCTTATACTGGGAGTATTAGCAGGATGTCAACCCCGTGAGAAGAATGAATCGGTAGATCCAGAGAAACCTGCCGCAGCAGTTTCTAAGCATCGCCCACTTAATCCGATAGCCCCTCCGGGGGTATTTATTGCGGATCCGGAAGTGAGGCAAATGCCCGATGGGCGTGTTTATGTTTACGGTTCGCGTGATGAACCTGGGAATAGCTGGTGTTCAAACTCTTATGATGTATTGTCTTCTTCCGATTTGGCGAATTGGAGCGTAGATCAGTTCTCTTTTGCCACCAAAGGAAATGGAAAACAGACCAATTATACGGAAGATATCCTTTATGCCCCCGATTGCATTCATCATAATGGAAAATATTATCTTTATTATTGTTTGGCCGCTGATGGCGAAAATGAAGGAGTGGCTGTCTCTGACTCTCCTTACGGGCCGTTCCGTGATGGTAAAAAAATTGCTGGTATTACGGGGATCGATCCGTCTGTCTTTATCGACGATGACGGGCAGGCATATCTGTTTTGGGGGCAGTGGCATGTCAGAGGCGCGAAGTTGAGCAAGGATATGCTATCTATCGAAGGAGCTGTCCATGACAGCCTGCTGACCTACAAAAAAGATTACTTCAACGAGGGGAGTTCGGTTCGGAAACGGAACGGTATCTATTATTTGGTCTATGGCGGTCATTCCCGGCATGGTAAGTCCAATTGTGCGACATTGGAGTATGCGACGGCCACCTCTCCTTTAGGCCCGTACACCTATAGAGGGGTGATTATCGACAACTGGGGAAGTGACCGTAATTTAGTGAACAACCATGGCTGTATCACCGAGATCAACGGACAATGGTATATCGCTTATCACCGTCCGACCCATGCCACCGAGACCGGGACGATGCGGAAAGCTTGCTTGGAACCGATTACCTTTAATCCGGATGGCACGATTAATGAGGTGGAAATGACCACACAGGGGGTGGGCGGTCCAATCTCTCCGTCCTACAGGATGGATGCGGCCAGGGCTTGCTTGTTGTCCGGCCATGTGGCGGTTGCCGTACGCAGGCCGGCCAA
The DNA here is from genome assembly GCA_019411205.1 of Parabacteroides sp. GTDB lineage: Bacteria > Bacteroidota > Bacteroidia > Bacteroidales > Tannerellaceae > Parabacteroides. The sequence goes on from DXRF01000024.1 coordinate 8,800, forward strand.
TGATGTTCCGGTAGAGTATTTGTCGTCTATTCGTGATGGCGATCATGCCTATTGGAAATATTACGATTTTACCGAAACGGATGTGGATCGTTTTATTTGTAAGACTTGGGGTAAGAACAAGAAAGCGAAGATCGAAATCAGGTTGGATAGCCCGGAGGGCGAGTTGCTCGGAGTCTGTGATCTGGAAGCAATGAATGGTGAGGTGGCTTATGCCATTCATGAAACCCATATCAAATCGGTTACCGGTAAACATGCGTTGGTTTTGGTCTTTAAAGCAGCAGAACCGGCAGGAACTGAAGAAGAGGATCTGATGAATCTGGAATGGTTTACTTTTTCTAGGGTTCATTCCACAAAAGTTTCCCAAAAATAATCCTTCATTCTTTTCTTAAATTTGCTAAGAACGAATATAATACATCTAATAAGATGCTATTGGCTGGCATGCGAGAAAAGAGGCTTTTCAGAGAATGGTTTTCCACGGAGGAGATCATGCAGCAGATTCTCAAACGTAGTCGTCTTATATTCAGAAACTCGGCAATCAACGTTTTCGGCTGTCTGCTGCGCCGTAACAGTGTGGTTGGCCTCCATGTTTTAAGGGGAGGAATATTTAGCATATCGAGAAGATAGAATGAAACTATTGGAAAGTATACATATAAAGTTGAAATTTAGATATCATTAATCATGAATGTAAAATTATTATTAAAGAACGCAAGTGGGGTTATGGCAGCCGTACTGCTTATGGCTTGTAGTGGAGCTGGTATTGAAGGATCGTGGGTGGAACCGGTTCCGGGAATGGAGCATATGCTTCAGGGGATCAAGATTGAATCCGGAGGTAAGGCTTCTTCTATCAATATGGCAACCCTCCAATATGAAACGTGGGAAAGTAAAGGTGATAAATTGATCCTGACAGGAAAAAGCATCGGAAATCACCAAACTTTGTCCTTTACAGATACATTGATAATTGAAAAACTGACACGAGACAGCTTGGTTCTTAGTAAGGGCAACTATGTTTTGAGATATACTTCAATGCCATCGGCACATTAAAGTCAAAATCCTCCATCTGCAAACCACTTATGTTTAGTTGTGTAAGGTGGCAGATGGAGGAATATTTTTTTTTAACTATTGAAAGATGAGATGATATTCGGCTGAATCGGCTATTTTTGTCGTCTATATTTTGTAGTATTTACAATAAGTAGCGATAGTTGAAATCAAATGCCATGAAAACATCTCTTATTAGATTTTTATTAGTCCTATTGTGTTGCTGCTTGGCAATAAGTGCCGGGCAAGCACAGGCGAACGAAGAGGTATCGAAAGTCTATGTCGTATTTAAGACACACCTCGATGTTGGGTTCACCGATCTGAGCTCGGTTGTAGAAAAACGCTATGTCGACGAGTTTATCCCGAAAGCGCTGGATGTGGCGGAAAAGCTGAGGGCAGACCGTTCCGGTGAACGATATGTCTGGACCACCGGCTCCTGGCTGATCTGGAAATATCTTCAGACGGCTTCTGACCGCGACGTGGAACGCCTGGAAAAGGCGATCCGGCAGGGAGACATCGTCTGGAACGGTGTCCCCTATACGGTGGAAACCGAGTCGATGAACCTGGATTTGCTGGAAACCAATTTGTTGCTGGCACATAAGCTGGACGAGAAATACGGCAAGAAGACGATAGCCGCCAAGATGACCGATGTTCCGGGGCATACCCGCAGCATCATTGCCCCGATGAACCGCGCCGGTATCCGTTTCCTCCATATCGGAGTGAATCCGGCCTCTCCAATACCAGCTGTTCCTGAGTTTTGCCGATGGAGGGACCCGGAGGGAAACGAACTGATATTGGTTTACCAGCAAGACTATGGTTCCGACAATGTGCTGCCGGGAGGGAAGACGGCTATATCGGTCAACTTTACGGGAGATAATCACGGACCGCATTCGTATGAAAAGGTAAAAGAAATCTATGCCGGTCTGCATAAACGTTATCCCAATGCGCAGCTGATAGCTGCTTCCTTTAATGAAATTGCACAAGAGCTATTGGATATGAAAGCGTCGCTGCCTGTCGTGACTTCCGAGATTGGCGATACTTGGATATATGGATATGGGAGTGCTCCGGTCCGGATGGCGAAATTCAGGGCGCTCTCTTCTCTCTATTCGAAATGGTTGAGGGAGAAAAAGCTGGATCGTGGAAGTGACGAGTCTTTGAACTTCGCCGTGGAACTCGGACTGATCGCCGAACATACGCAAGGAATGGATATCAAGACTCATCTCCGTAATTGGGACAAATATGACATGGACCTGTTTCTTGCCGCCCGTCCGACCGAACCGTTCCGGAAGGTTGAAAAGTCTTGGAAGGAGATCGATTGGTATATCTATGAAGCGATCAATTGCCTGCCTGGGGCTTTGCAAGAGGAGGCATTGGCCAGAATGAAGGAAATCGATTCTCCTGTTTTGCCGGCTTTCTCAAAAAAGAAAGTCGATGTACAGCCTGAACCCTGGAAACTTTCTTTGCTGAAAGATGATCGATTAAAAGTGGAAGGTCTGTTTTACCAGATGTATGACAGCCGTGATTATGATTGTTATCTGAATAATTATCTGCGTGCCCGTTATGGCTGGGCGTTGGATGATCTGGGTAAAACCGGATTGGACCGTTCGAAGGCCGTCAGTGTCTCTTTGCCGGCGCAGGTCGTCAAACAGGAAATGCAGAAGGAGAAGAAAGGAACGCGTACGCTCTATGAACTGTCTTTCCCTCGACAGGAAGGTGTGGATGCACGTGTGTATCCGGAGAAAATGCTCGTGAACTGCCTGGATTATAAGAACGGGAAGAAAGCGGAAATCGAACTGACTGTTTTCAATAAACCGGCCGTCCGCCTTCCCGAAGCCTATTGGCTCTCGTTCAATGCAGACGATATCGTCTCGCTCGTTGCCGAGAAAACGGGGGCGCCGGTCGACTTGCTCGATGTGGTGGAGAAAGGCAATCGGCAGCAACACGGCATAGACCGCTATGTCGATTTGATCACTTCCGGCGGAACGATCCGTATCTGGAGCGAGGCTGCTTTCCTGGTCAATGTGGGGGAAGCAAGGGGCCTTAACTATTCGACCCGATATCCGGATAAACGTGCTGGTGTCCATTTTAACTTGAGTAACAATCTTTGGGGTACGAATTTCAGCATGTGGAACGAAGGCTCGCTGACGTACCGCTTTACTGTGGAAATGTTATAAATCTTGATAGATGAATATGAAGTATATCTTGAGAAGCTTTTTGCTTGCTTTAATGGTTTTTATTAGCCAGTTGTCTTTTGCGCAGAAGAAGTTTGCGCATCCTGAACGTGTCCGCTATGACGGTTCGTGCATGACGATCGAAGGAAAGGATATGTTTGTTTATAGTGCGGCCTTTCATTATTTCCGTTGTCCGGAAGAATTGTGGAAAGATCGTTTCCGCCAGATCAAGGAGGCCGGGTTTAATACGGTCGAGACTTATGTCCCTTGGAACTGGCATGAAAGGACCATGCCGCTTAGTCTGGACGATACGACCCATTTTGATTTTTCAGACCTGAAACGGTGGTTGAAGATGGCACAGGAAGAATACGGTTTTTATACGATTGTTCGTCCGGGACCCTTTATTTGTGCCGAATATTCGGGAGGCGGTTATCCGCGTTGGCTGGCCAAGTATCGTCCGGAAAGTGTAGATGATTTCTGGCTGAGAAGTGCGGACGAACGGCATATCCGCTGGTCGCAACATTGGTTTGATGCTGTTTGTAAAGCTGTGGCAGACGAACAGATCACGCGTAAGCCGGTTGGCGATAAAGGAATTATACTGATTCAGATCGAGAACGAATACAACCATCATGACTGTGACGGGAAGGAAAAACTGTTGAAAGCCCTTTATAGTTCTGTCCGCAAGAGCGGTATGGATGTTCCGGTCTTCACCTGCCTGACGAACGAGTGCCGTAGCAGCCGGGACCCGGAATTGTCTCAAGTGTTCGATAGCGACAACTATTATGTCGGCCTTTCTTCCGCCCCGGATTGCGCTTATCGTATGAGCAATCTGAAAAAGGCGCAACCAGACGCACCGGGATTCGTGACCGAGCTTCAAGGAGGATGGTTCTCTTTGGTCACGGGGCGGTTGAGTGAAGACCATTATTCGGACGCACGCCATTTTAAGGCGGTAGGCTTGATGTCTTTATTGGGAGGAGCCTCCGGTATCAACTATTATATGTTTTTTGGCGGGACCCACTTTGCCGGATGGGGAGCACGTGGCATGACTACCAGCTACGACTACAATGCTGCGATCCGCGAAAATGGTGCGTTGGGCGACAAGTATTATGAGGCGAAGGCGATCGGGCAGTTTATCCGGGCTTTCGAACCGCAATTGGCTCGCTCGACCGGCGGTCCCTGCAAGATCGAAAGAGGTGTGAAATCGTTGTTCGGCGGCGTTCGGGTGGCAACCGATGGAACCCGTTTTGTCTTTTTGCACAATACAGACCCGAAGAATCCGGTCAAGGGAAAAGCCCGCTTGATTCCGGGAAAGCTGGATCGCCCGGCCGAGCCGATGTATAACATCAACCAGCATGGAGAGAAGGTCTTGATTGCAGCTTCCGAAGCGGATGGCGACAAGAGGATGACGGTAGACCCGATAGATGTCGATTATGACTTGCCTGCCTTGGGCACGAAAGTATTGGTGATCCCCGCCTGCCGGTCGGTGAAACAAGGGGAATGGTGGCCGCGGGAACAGATGCGCCCGTTGCGTCCGTCCCGTTTGCCGGCTCCTGTTCGCATCGCTTCGGCACAAAGAAAGGAAGACGCTTTTGCCGAAGCCGGTTGGGTGCAATTGCCGCGTTTGGTTTCTTTGTCTGATTTGGGGGTAAACGACTTCCGTTACAGTCTGTACCGTTCGAAGGTACAACTGACCGCCGGCCAGGTAGCCAAAGAACGTTTCTTGTTATTTAACATGTATACGCGAGATATCGTGTCGGTCCAGGTAAATGGAAAAACAGCCGAACGTTTGTTTCCCGATCGTGCCGATGCACAGTCATGGACTACTCGTGATTGTTTCGACCGGATACGTCCGGATGAATATGATAACCGTTTCGATGTGTCCGGTTTGTTGAAAGAGGGAGAAAACGAGATATTGGTCGTTTATGAAAACCTGGGCCATGCACATGGTTATTTCCCGATGGAAGAGTTGGCTGGTATCCGTGAAGCCGGGCTTTCCGTAACCGAGACAGCCCTGACACATCCGTTGGAATGGGAATGTGCGGTGGATGCGGCCGGAATAACCGGAGGTTGGAATTTGCCGCAGTTCGCGTCCGGAGACTGGCAAGTCGTGGCGTTGGATACAAACAGTGAAATACCGGCAAAAGGAAACGGCGTGCAGCCGAAAGAAAGGCCGGACGGACTTTTCACCTGGTATCGGGTTGAGTTTGAGCTGCCGAAGCGGGAAGCCGGTGTCTGGATTCCCTGGCTGGCACGGATAAATGCGTCCGGCAATGGGTTTATGTGGTTGAACGGTCATAACATCGGCCGCCATTGGGAAGCGGGTCCGCAGCGTGAGTTTTATCTGCCGGAATGCTGGCTCGATTTCGGACCGGGGAAGAAAAATGTACTGGTGATGGGGTTGCGGCAAACTGCCAACGGAGCTAAGTTGAAGGCGATGGAGATTGCTCCTTACCGGGATATGGCGGAAATCAGAAAGTAAAAACGATTTGTAGTATGAATATAAAAATTTTCTTAGCAGGTTGCCTTTTCGGAATGAGTGCTCTTTCGGCGGAGGCACAGCAAGTATGGACGCCGGATAATGGCGACGGGACGTTTACCAATCCGATCATGTGGGGCGACTGGCCCGATCCGGATGTGATACGGGTAGGAGACGATTTCTATTTCGTCTCTACCAGTATGCATTATGTACCCGGCTGCCCGATAGCCAAATCGAAAGACTTGGTGAACTGGGAGATGGTCGGCTATGCTGTAGACCGGTATGATGATGATCCTCGTTATGATTTGAAAGGCGGTAACCTTTATTTGAATGGCTCGTGGGCGAGTTCCATCCGGCATCATAACGGCAAATTCTATGTCGCCTTTTGTACGCCTTATGGTTGGGGAACGGAAAAGGGGCATTTCTCCGTTTGTGAAGCGGAGAAGCCGGAGGGACCGTGGAGGCGGACTGTTTTTCCCGAATATCTTTATGATCCGGGATTGCTGTTTGACGATGATGGAAAAGTGTATGTCGTGCACGGTCAACATAAGCTGTATGTCACGGAATTGAATGCAGATGTGAGATCTGTCAAAGGGAAACCGGTCGAGATTTGGAACAAGGGTGTGGACGATAGCCGGGGTTCCGGAAAGAAAGCCGGAATGGAAGGTTCGCACGTGTATAAGATAAACGGGATGTACTATATCACCTGTCCCGCCGGAGGTACGGAAGGTTGGCAGGTTTGTCTTCGTTCGAAGAATATTTACGGACCTTATGAGCATAAGGTGATCTTGCAAGACGACAGTTCCTATCCGCCGAACGGCTTGCATCAAGGGGGCATGGTGCAGTTGAAGAATGGGGATTGGTGGTTTGTCATCATGCAGGACCGGGGACCGATCGGACGTGTACCCCATCTGCTACCTGTCAAATGGGTGGATGGCTGGCCGGTTCTGGGTGTCAACGGAAAAGATGCTATCACGTACCGGAAGCCGGAGGTCGGCAAGACGTATAAGGTGAAAACACCGGCAACGACCGATGAATTCAATGGTAAGAAATTGGGATTGCAATGGCAGTGGAACCATAATCCGGATCATACGAAATGGTCCTTATCTGAGCGTCCGGGGCATATGCGTTTGAAAGCTTCTCAGGCATCCGATCTCAAAAGTGCCCGTAACACACTGACACAGCGGGTGCAGGGACCGAACTCAGAAGGAACTGTAGAGATGGATCTTTCCGGCTTGAAAGATGGTAATGTGGCAGGTTTCGGCGTATTTGAATTTCCGTATGCCTATGTTGCGGTGCAGCAGGAGGGGAATGTCAGGAAAGTCGTCATGTGCAATGATGGCAAGATTGTTGAAACGGCAGTGGATAACCTGACTCAAAATAAACTCTGGATCAAGGCACGTGTGACAGACAAGGATTTTACGGCTCGTTTTTATTACAGCCTGGATGGAGCCAGTTTTTCTCCTGTGGGCGATGTGCTGAAGATGGGGTTGGGATTACCTTGGACGGCCAACCGGTTTGCCCTGTTCAACTTTACTACCCGCGAAGCAGGTGTAGATGGAACCGCAGATTTCAATTGGTTCCGGTTTAATGGAAAATGAAAAGTAAAATTAGTAATAGATGAAGTTGCTGTTATTATCTTTGGCTGTACTGCCCTTATTCATGAGTTGTGGCGGATCTGCCCCGATCAAGGCCCGGATTTCTGCCACTCCGAAAACCTTTTGTAATCCTGTTAATCTTGATTATCGGTTTATGAAAATAAACGGAGGAGAGGGGATTAGGGAGGCAGCCGATCCGGTTGTCGTACCTTATAAGGACAAGTATTATTTATTTGCTTCCAAATCATCAGGATACTGGTATTCGGATGATTTTACAGATTGGAAGCATGTGTTTATAACTGACTCCGTATTGCCGATCGAAGATTATGCACCCGGACTTTTCGTCCATGATAACTTCCTGTATTATGTCGGTTCCACACATGGCAAAGGAATGTTATATCGCTCCGCTGCCCCTGAAAAGGGAGAATGGGAACCGGTGAAAGAAATCTGGTCTTTCTGGGATCCGGCTTTTTATGTGGAAGGAGATCTTCTTTATATGTATTATGGCTGTTCCCCTGTCGATCCTATCTATATGCAGGTATTGGATTTGCATACATTGGAAGCTAAAACAGAGGTGGTCGCCTGTTTTAATAGCGATAAGGAAATTCATGGATGGGAGCGGACAGGGGAGGTGAACGAGCTTCCCCGTCGCCCTTATATTGAAGGAGCCTGGATGACGGCTCACCAGGGGAAATATTATTTACAATATGCCGCTCCCGGAACGGAATGGAAATCGTATGCCGATGGTGTGTATGTTGGTACTTCTCCCGCCGGGCCTTTTACCTATATGGAAAACAGTCCGGTTTCTTATAAACCGACCGGTTTTGTAGGAGGGGCGGGACATGGTTGCCTTTTTGCGGCCGGTAGTGGGAATTACTGGAAAGCCGCGACCAATTCGATTTCCGTCCGGCATATGTTTGAACGTAGGGTCTCTTTCTATCCGTCTGGCTTTGATAAAGACGGCTATTTGTTTACGAACACCTATTTAGGAGATTATCCGATGTTCCTGCCTGGTGGAAAAGAACAGATGGCCGGTGAATATCAACCCGGCTGGATGTTGCTTTCGTATGGGAAAAAAGTGAGTGCCTCTTCTTCACTGGAAGGTTATCCGGCAGAAACTATAGTGGATGAGGACGCCCGTACGGCTTGGGTCGCCCAGTCGAACCGTGACACGGAATGGGTACAGATAGACTTGCAGCGGCTTTCGTCTATCCATGCTATTCAGGTGAATTTCGATGAATACGGGGCTAACCAGAAAGGGGCTGTCTCCGGAGTTTACCAAAGCTATCTGATTTACGCTTCGGCAAATGGTGAAGACTGGTCTTTGGTGGTGGACTACAGCACCAAGAAAACAGACACTCCCCATGATTACATCGAATTTGAAGAACCGTTCAAAGCCCGGTATATCAAGTTGCAAAACAAGGAATATACCGTGTCGGAGAATTTTTCTCTGCGCGATCTGAGAATTTTTGGAAACGGATTGGGGAGCAGGCCGCATGCCGTAGATGATTTCACGGTGGAAAGGGATGAGACCGATCCGTGCAAGGCGCGTATTTGCTGGGAGGCTGTTCCGGATGCTCAGGGGTATATTGTCCGCTACGGAATAGCCGGAGACAAGTTGTATAATAATTTCCAGGTGATGGGAGAAAATACATTGGAAATCGGAAGTCTGAATAAAGGGGTTACTTATTATTTTACGATAGATACCTATAATGAGAACGGTATTACCCGGACTTCCCGGATAAAAGTTTGCCGTTAATCAACAGACTTCTTTTTACCTCTTCAGCTTTCCCACAAACATCAGATTATTGTCGTTCTCATGGAGCGTAGCGGCCAATTCTTTCAGTTGGGCTTTCGCTCCGGGAGGACATTTGCCGGAGACGAGATGGGCTTCGATCATTTCCTGAAGTGCAGCCGGTTCGATATTGAAAATGAATCTGCCCTTGTTGAAGCGGCTGTTCGGGTTGGAGATCGGGAGATTCCCGTAGAAGTCGTTGACCAGGCGGTATTGGGAAGATGACATCTTCTTCTTATCCACCAGTATATTTCCTCCGGGTATGAACCGGCCCTGGTCCCAGGCGTAGTAGTGGACAAGGACATGATGGGGAAGTTCCGTGTAGATATGGATGGGTTTGGTGGTAAAACCGGGGAAGTTCACCGTGAAACGGGGGATCAGTTTGTTTGCTACCGCATCGTATGTGAAAGTCGTGTCGATACCGGTATAAAAGAAGTCGAATGTCCCGGTATTCCGGTAGGAAAAGATCTCACCGTCGAAATTTCCCGCCAGCATATAGTCACATGCCGGTATCTGTGATAGTAGGTTCCCATCCGTATCCATCCGGAAAGCGATCGGCTCCCCTTCTTCAAAAGGCATATGGACGACCGAGAGCGTACCGTCGGCATTGATCTCGATTTTCGGCTTATTGATTTGTCCGGGCAGATTGATATCTTTTATCCATTTCCCGTCGAGGCCGTACATCATGATTTTTTTCCCATAAAAGAGGGAGAAGAATATATGCCCGCCCTTTTCGTCGATAATCTCGTCATAAACAGTTACCGGATATTCGCCGGGTCCGTTTCCCATTGCACCTATGTTGCAGAGGAATTTTCCGTCCTTGCCGTATAGCTTGACCACGTTGGATTCCTGCCGTACGCAAATATAGTTGTCGCTCACCTCGATCCACCAGGCGTTGAACAGGGCCTCGTCGGTGGTCTCGAAACGTACGATCCGGCAATCTTCGACCAGTTCGCTAAGTGGGATGTCGACCGTATCGCCAGCCGTTTTCAGGTCGCAGATGTAAAGCGGGCCGTCCGGGCTTTCGACTATCCTGACACTGCCGTCGTTTGTCACCAACGATTTCGGAGAGGATGAATTACAACCTGCAAGGCTTGCCAAAAAGAAAACGAGAACCGGAAGGTGTGCTTTTGTTTTCATATTCACGTATGATTTAAGTGATATAAAAACAAAAGTATGAATAATTCGTAGATACGAACTATTCATACTTGTATAATAATTAGATGATTAATCTAAATTAACGGATAAACAGCAATTCCCTGTATTTCGGCAGCGGCCACATCTGGTTATCGACCATCAGCTCCAACTCGTCGATATGGTTACGGATTTCGTCGAGGTAGGGAGAGACGGTATCGTGGTAAGCGATCGCTTTGGTACGCAAATCCGCGATACGGTTTGCTTTTTTGCGTGCTTCCACCATTTCGTCCACCATGCGGGTGACGGAACAGATATGTCCGGCAATCTTGCGAACCAGGCGCCGGGGCTCTTCCGACATATCGTCATATTCCGGATATCCGCCAAACGTCTCTTTCAGCTTGGCGATATTGTCCAATAGCAATGACTGGTAGCGGACGGCAACCGGGATGATGTGGTTGAGCGAGAGATCGCCGAGGACACGAGCTTCTATCTGTACCTTTTTGATATAGATTTCCCATTTCACTTCGTTGCGGGCTTCCAGTTCCTTTTCGCTCAGTACACCCGTTTCCTTGAACATCCGGATGACTTCCGGTTTCAGGTAAGCATCGTATTGCAACGGCACGCTGTTTTCACAATCCAGGCCGCGGCGGGCAGCTTCTTCTTTCCATTCGTCGCCATAGCCGTTTCCGTCGAAGCGGATCGGTTTGGATTCTTTGATGTAGGCTTTCAGCACTTCGAAGATGGCAGCCTCTTTGCTCTTTCCTCCGGCACGCAAGGCTTCGACATCCTGTTTGAACTGGCGGAGCTGGTAGGCTACGGCAGAGTTGAGTGCCAACATCGCTGACCCACAGTTGGCCGACGATCCCAATGCGCGGAATTCGAAACGGTTTCCGGTGAAAGCAAAAGGAGAGGTGCGGTTACGGTCCGTATTGTCTAACAGCAGTTCGGGGATCTGTCCGAAACCGAGGTGCAGGCGTTTCTTGTCGTCCACCTCGATAGCGTCTTCGATGGAACAGTTCTCGAA
>DXRF01000240.1 GCA_019411205.1 Parabacteroides sp.
TGTATAAGAGACAGATCTCTCGCTTCCTTTCTTCCTTCTCTCGAAAAGCAAACGGAAGAAGCCGGACAGCTTCATGAAAAGAATCGTGTTGCTTTTTCCTCTTTGCAGGCGGAACGAAAGAAACTTTTGAACGGCCGTCCTGCGGATAGCGTAGAACAGGAGTACATCCGGCGAATGGAAGAGCTGAAGGAACGTTTGAAAAAACTGTCGGCCACCCAGACTGAGCAATCCGGCATCGCCGACCAGACACGCGGTATTGCCGACCAGATTGCAAAAGACCTGACCGAGGCCTCTGCCGACCTGCTCCGGAGAAAGGTGGCTTTAGACAAATGGACAGCTGATTATTTGGATTCTTCGGGTGGAGAACCACTTGAAGTTATCTTGCCCCGGTTCACACAGGAAAAGACGGAACTTGCTTTCCGGCTTCGTACTCAGACGGAGAACAAGGCGAAAGTTTCCGGTCTGCAGGAAGAATTGAATGTCCGGCGTACGGAAAGCGAACGTTGGGCGAAATTGAACGAACTGGCCGGTTCTGCCGACGGCGCCAAGTTCCGTCGTATAGCACAAGGATATACGCTCGATATACTGTTGAACTATGCCAATGTGCAACTGCGCGAGTTGACGAGGCGTTATCGGTTGGAGCGGGTTCCCGAAACGCTTGCCTTGCAGGTGATCGACCGGGATATGTGCGATGAGGTGCGTACCGTCCATAGTCTTTCGGGAGGCGAATCGTTCCTTGTTTCGCTGGCGTTGGCACTCGGCCTGTCTTCTCTTTCATCCAACCGGATGAGGGTCGAAAGCCTTTTTATAGACGAAGGTTTCGGTTCCTTGGATGCCGAGACGCTTCGTGTGGCAATGGATGCTTTGGAAAGTTTGCGGACGCAGGGACGCAAGATCGGCGTCATCTCGCATGTGCAGGAAATGACAGAGCGCATCTCTGTCCGCGTACAAGTAAGTCGGGTAGGCAATGGAAAAAGCGTTGTAAGAATTGAGAATTGACAATTAAATGTGTCGAAAGCTAATTGTCAATTCTCAATTCTCAATTGTTAATTGGCTTTAGAATCGTGGTCAAGGACCACGATTCTAAAGCCGACATTCATCGGCCGTTGCCAAGGCAGGTAGGCTTTACGGACGGCAGATGTGGAGTATTTAGGACGTTCACGCCAGGAGCCGCCTCGTACTACTTTCTTCTCGGCAGTCTTTTTGTTTCCCTTTTCTTTTAAAGGATAAGGTATGTAATCGGATGCTGTCCATTCCGCTACATTCCCGTTCATGTCGTACAATCCCCAGGGATTGGGCTGGTAAGAGGCGACAGGGCAACTGATCAGTTGATGGTCGTTTACGTTCAGGACCTTCGGTAAGAAATCCCAGAACTTGCGCATGGGATCGTTTGCCCGCATCGGCTTCGGGTCTACGCCTGTTACCGCCAGATCGACAGTCGTGCTGTCTGCCAAATTCTCGAAAGAACCGAAGTCGCTATTGACTGATCCGAACCAGAAATCATCGGCACTTCCCGCACGTGCCGCCCATTCCCATTGTGTTTCGGTAGGAAGGGAGGTGGTGCAACCCGACATCTTGCTGAGTTTTTGGCAGAAAGCATTCGCTTCGTCCCAACTGACGCGTACGACAGGTTGTTCGGGCCGGTTGGCTGCATAGCCGGGAGTCGTATGATCTTTCCAGGTCTGTCCGATGTATCGGCTGTCGTGTTCCGGGAAAAGTGCGCGGAACTGTTCATTCGTGATTTCGGTCGTGCTCATCCAGAAGCCTTCCTTCACGTTTGCCTTGAATGCTGGCGAAGCGGATGGCGTCTGGTTGTTACCCATCACAAAGCTGCCGGCAGGAATCCATACCAGGTCGATATGGACATCCGGAGTGATGGTGATGCGGCGGGTCGTTTCGCCTTGGGCGGTTTGCCGGGCAGTTGCCGTCTGCGTGTCGAACGGGAATCCCTTTACCTTGACCGGGCGGACCGGTTTGGCCGGCTCTTTTATTTCGACTGTCTCGCCGGTCGTTGCTCCGGTAATGCCGTCTGCCTTTTTGTTTTCTTTCAGCCAGTCGGCGTAGTCGGCAATCTCTTTTTGCCAGTCTACCCGTACACCGCTGTATTTCTCGGCCAGCTCCATACGGCGTTCTACCTGGCCTTTGGGAGATTGAGGCTTCAAGTCGATTTGGGTGAAAGCCCCGTAGTAAGGCGCGTTGAGATCGATCCAGGCATAGAGCGTCCGCATGTCCTCTTCCGGAACCTCTACGCCGTGATGTCCGGCTTGCAGGATGCGGATCAGTTCGCTGTTGCTGGCGTGGAACTCGGCCGGTTTGAGGACGTAGATGTCCGATTCCGGTCCCTGGCGGTACACGTATGGATGCAGGTTCAGATAGCTCTGGTCATACTGTTTGTTGATTTTCGTCAATATACCTCTCTTGTACGTGACCATCTGATCCTTGCGGAAGTCCGGTTCGGCATTTTTTCCGTTGTGGCAAGAGACGCAGTTACGATCCAGTACCGGTTGTACTTCCAGACGGAACGTGAACGGGCGGACACCTCCTTCCGGTGTTTCCAGCCGGCGTGCCTGCTTGGCCGAAGCAATCGTGCGTTTGGGAATGGGTATGCTGTTTTGGTCCTCATGGCAACCGACGCAGGAGACGATCTCGCCCGGCATCCCTGTCAGCCAGCTGCGCATCCACTGGATGGCTGCTCCGTCTTTATCCAACGGCTGGATGGAAACCGGCGTGTTGGCGGGAATGGTGAACAGTGCGGAACCGTCTTCCTCGACCGGGACTGTCCCGAGTATGCGCTTGATGTCCCATCCGCTCTGTATTCCCTGTGCGTCGTGATCGGAAGGAGCTAAGATATAGGCATACTCATAAGCGAAGATACGGAGAGCCTTGATCGTACCTCTGGGAACACCTTGCGTACCTTCTCCTTCGTAGATATCCTGGATAAAGACCGTAGCCTCTTTACTGTCTGGCTTGATCTTCGAAGGAATGACGGGAGGCGTTTCGCGTTTTACCAGCGGAATGGGAGCGGTCAGACCTTCCCCTTCCTGCTCGGCAATGAGTGTCAGGTTATCGAAAACGTCGACCAGGTAAATTCCCCAAAGTGCATCCTTGGCAGGTTTGCAGGCGACTAAAAAATACTTTTCGTTCAGTGGAAACGGCTTCATGAACTGAGGCCAGACGCCTTCGACCAATTCGTCTTTGATGATCGGTACGATCGGGCGGTCTTTAAACGGCAGTTCCTGTATCATGCCCTTTTCTTCTTTCCGGCTTTTGGCCGGGTCGAAGATGACGAGCCGTCCCGAACGTGCCGTCCCATGATGGCCGGAGATGATGCCGATGAAGCGACTGCTGTGCTTGGAGAGCGGTTTCATGTCGAACGTGCTGTTCGGGAAATAGGAGCCGCTGCCGTAGAGCGCTTTGTTTTCCGTCCCGTCGGGGTTCATGTGCATCACGATACGGGAGAAATAGTGTGTCAGATCCGTATATTCCCAACGGGTGTACATGATGCGTCCGTTCGGGATCACGATAGGCGACCAGTTCCCGTCCTGGTCGAAGGTGAGGCGGCGCAAGGCACGCGTCTGCGGATCAAAGGAGACAAGGTTGGCTACCACATCGTCGCCATGCACGCACGGAACGCCGTTGTAACCGATGTTGGTCGTCGCCACCACTTTCCCGTCCGGCAGGTAATTGGCGTCGCAAAATTCCAGATCCGGCTCATCAACAGTGATCTTTTGGTGAAGGTTGCTTCCGTCGATGTTCATTTCGTATATCTGCCATTTCCGGTTCTTGTCGAGCGAAGAGAAGAGGAGGCGGTCGGCATCCCAGTGGAGCTGTATGTCCGAAACGGGAACATCGGCTTCGGGTTTGTATATCCGGCTGCTTTCGATTTGTCCGCGCAAGCCCGTGAGCAGGTCGATCTCGGCATCGTAGCCTTTACGCGAGTTGGAAAATAGCGAGTTGTAGTTGGCTGTTGAAGTTCCCATCGACGGCCCCATTGCCTTACGGGCTTTATCTCCCAAACGGTAACGGGCGACTATGATCTTGTCCATGTCCAGTAGCGGGTTGGCCAGGATGATCTCACGCTTCAAAGTAAGTATTTCTTGAGCTTGGCCAATTACTTCGTCGGTCGCGTTGCCGGCAACCTTATCGGAGAAGGCCTGCTGCACGCCGGGCAGAAGTGTTTCCAGGCGGGACAGTTTTTCGTAAAGTGCGGGAGCTTTTTCTCCCAATGCTGTTTTAGTATCGTCCAGATAGGCACGTATGGCAGTAGGATTTACCCATCGGATTTGCACTTCCAGATCGTTTAGCTGACTTTGGCGTAATGAATCCTGTCTGTTCGTTGCAGAAATACCGGATAAAGAAAGGGAGAGGAACGCGAAGAGTAAACAAACTTTATGTCTCATATCATTATTATTTTTTCAAAATCTCTATCACTCTATCACATTTTGTGTGTAAATTGTTAATATACAGCTGTTTGTTGTGTGATATATGTCACTTTTATCTATCACTCTGCTATCACTTCATCTTTTTCCAATATAGTAGAAAAAGATACAAAGCATATCGCTTGTTTTCAATAAGATAGCGAGATTTGATGCTGAACACCCGGATGTTTGTTCTCTGTACATCCGGGTGTTTACCCTCCCGACACCCGGATGTTAAAGGTGGGTTTACCCGGGTGTTCAAGAGCTTTTGCAGGTACTTTTATGAAAAAAAGAGCCTTGTTATGATTTATTTGTCTGCTAATTTGTAAATTTCCGATGCTGCCATCAGGAATGCACCTGTACCATAGAGC
>DXRF01000241.1 GCA_019411205.1 Parabacteroides sp.
GGCAGCGTCAGATGTGTATAAGAGACAGATTTTATATCGGATTATGGCAAAACAAGGAAACATAGGTGTTACAAGCGAGAACATCTTCCCTATCATCAAAAAGTTTTTGTATAGTGACCACGAAATTTTTCTTCGTGAGCTGGTATCTAATGCAGTTGATGCAACGCAAAAATTGAAGACACTGGCTTCTGTCGGCGAGTTCAAAGGAGAACTGGGAGATTTGACTGTACATGTCAGCTTCGATAGCGATACAATCAAAATCTCCGACCGCGGTATCGGTATGACAGCCGAAGAGATCGATAAATATATCAACCAGATCGCCTTCTCCGGCGCAGAAGAGTTCGTTGAAAAATACAAAAACGATGCAGCCGCCATCATCGGCCACTTCGGACTTGGTTTCTACTCTTCTTTCATGGTTTCCAAGAAAGTGGAGATCATCACCAAATCACATAAAGAAGGAGCCGTTCCTATGAAATGGAGTTGCGACGGCACACCTGAATACACATTGGAAGAGACGGAAAAAGAGGATCGCGGAACAGATATCATCCTGTATATCGACGACGAGAACAAAGATTTCCTGAACAGAGACAAGATCAACGGCCTCTTGACCAAATACTGCCGTTACCTGCCCGTTCCCATCGCATTCGGAAAAAAGCAGGAATGGAAAGACGGTAAATATGTCGATACCGACGAAGACAATATCATCAACGATATCCAGCCGGCATGGGTTCGCAAGCCGACTGATATGACAGATCAAGATTATAAAAAATTCTATCAGGACCTGTATCCGATGTCCGACGAACCCCTGTTCTGGATTCACTTAAATGTGGATTATCCGTTCCATCTGACCGGTATCCTGTACTTCCCGCGCATCAAGAACAATATCGACCTGCATCGCAACAAGATCCAGTTATACTGCAACCAAGTGTTCGTCACTGATTCGGTCGAAGGTATCGTTCCTGAATTCCTGACATTACTGCACGGGGTGCTCGATTCTCCGGATATCCCGCTGAACGTGTCCCGTTCTTACCTGCAGAGCGACCAGAATGTAAAAAAGATCTCCAACCACATTATGAAAAAGGTGGCAGACCGCTTGGAAGAAATGTTCAAGAACGACCGTCCGCAATTCGAAGAAAAGTGGGACAGCCTGAAACTCTTCATCCAGTACGGAATGTTGAGCGAAGAAAAATTCTACGACCGCGCTGCCAAGTTCGCCCTCTTGAAAGATGTAGATGGTAAATATTATACATTCGAAGAGTACAAAGCTCTGACAGAAACCAACCAGACAGACAAGGAAGGCAATTTGATTTACTTGTACACAACAAACACCAACGACCAATACAGCTATATACAGGCTGCAAAAGACAAAGCCTACAGTGTGCTGATCATGGACGGCCAGTTGGATGTCCATGCCATAAGCCAGATGGAACAGAAGTTCGAAAAGACACGTTTCGTCCGTGTGGATAGCGACACGATTGACAATTTGATCCGTAAAGACGATGTCAATAAGGTTACACTGAATGAGGACGAAAAGAATGCTCTGCAGGAGATGTTCAAGAGCCAGTTGCCAAAGATCGAGAAGACTGACTTTATTGTCACATTCGAGGCGTTAGGTGAAAACTCAAACCCAGTCATGTTGACACAAAGCGAATATATGCGCCGTATGCGTGAAATGTCTGCCATGCAGCCAGGTATGTCGTTCTACGGAGAATTGCCGGACAACTACAAGCTGGTACTGAACACAGACCACGAACTGGTTAAGAAAATCCTGACCGAAGAAGAAGCTGCTTGTGCTGAGAAACTGAACCCGATCCTCGCCGACTTGAAAGGTTGGAAGGCACGTCAGTCCGACTTGCGCGAAGTCCAAAGCAAGAAGAAAGAAGAGGAAATCACTTCTGAAGAGAAAGAGGATATGACGAATACAAACAAAAAGATCGACGAGCTGGTAGAACAGCGCAATAGTATCCTGTCCGAATATGCCGAAGGAAACAAACTGGTCAGCCAGTTGATCGACCTTGCCCTGTTGGCAAACGGCATGTTGAAAGGCGAAGCATTAAGCCAGTTCATCAAACGTAGCGTTCAGATGATCGGTTAAACCGAAGCCGGAAAAATACAGCAAAAGGGTGTCAAACTTCCCATTCCCATATCAAGTGTGGGGATGGGGATTTTGATACCCTTTCTTATTTCAGCCAACAGTCGAAACCAAGTTTCTTTGCAGGATTAACAAAACGGACCAATTTTATGTTATATTTTATATATCTCAAACTCTTGTAGTCTGAGAAATAACGACTACATTTGAATTCATAAAGCAGAGAAGATATAAATATGAAAAGAATAGCTGTACTGACAGCCCTGTTATTTGCGGCCTTACAAATAGGATATGCCCAAAAAGTGGGATTGGTTCTGAGCGGTGGCGGTGCGAAAGGAGCCGCCCATATCGGGGTAATCAAAGCACTGGAAGAAAACGGAATACCAATTGATTACATAACGGGAACATCTGCCGGAGCAATCGTCGGCAGCCTCTATGCGATGGGATATACACCCGAAGAAATGGTTGAACTGATGCTCTCCGAGGAGTTCAGCTACTGGCAAACCGGAACAGTGGAAAACGAATACAAATACTATTTCAAACGCCCCGACCCGACACCGGAATTTGGACACTTTTCCATCGATATGACCGACTCGTTGCAAGTGAAAGCCAATTTCCTTCCACAAAGTCTGATCAATCCGATCCAGATGAATCAAGCGTTTATGGCCCTGTTTTCGCAAGCGACAGCAAAAGCCGGCTGGAATTTCGACAACCTCTTCGTTCCATTCCGCTGTGTGGCCTCGGATATCTACAGCAAAAAAGCCATTATCTTCAAGAACGGAGATCTCGGAGACGCCGTCCGTGCATCAATGACGTTTCCTTTCTTTTTCCAGCCAATCTGGAAAGACAGCGTTCCCATTTTCGACGGTGGTATATACGACAATTTCCCGGTCGGCCCGATGAAAGAGGCTTTCCATCCGGACTTTATCTTCGGTTCGACAGTGGCAGGTGGCAACAATAAACCTTCGTCCAACCCTTATAACCAGCTTGAAACAATGATCATGCAGAAAACGGAATACGACGTTCCTGAAGAAGAAGGCATGATGATCAAATTCAGCTTCCCTACCGTTTCCCTGCTCGATTTCCAAAAAGCACGGGATTTGATGGATATCGGCTATAAACAGACAATAGCGATGATCGACTCCATCAAAGCGCGTGTCCCCCGACGTGTAGAACCAAGTGAAGTCAACAAACGCCGTGAGAGCTATAAGCAAGGCCTCCCTCCGCTGATTTTTCAGAATATATATGTAACAGGTGTGAATGAATCGCAAAAGAAATATATTGAATCTCAACTACATCGAGATATCAACCATGAATTCTCGATGGAAGAGTTCAAGCGTGCCTATTTCAAAATGCTGACCTATTCCAAGATCAAAGAGATATTGCCTCATGCCGTTTACAACCGGAAGGAAAAAAAGTTCGATCTGTATCTCGATGTCAAGATGAAAGAAGAGGTCACGGTCGGATTCGGAGGCAATATCTCCTCCTATCAAGCCAACCAGCTGTTCCTCGGACTGGGATACCAGTATTTAAGACGATATGCCGCCGATGTGAACGCCAATTTCCAGGTAGGCAACTCGTTTAGCGGTGTGATGCTAAACGGTCGTATCTATTTGCAGACGAGAATACCGACCTATCTGAATTGGCAAGGCGTATTCTCTGATAAAAAATACTCCGAAAGCCAATCTTTATTCTACGAAGACGTGCTACCGGCTTTCATCCACCAGAAAGAATTATACACGAAGGTCAAGTTAGGATTCCCATTCCTGAACCGTGCCAAAGCTGAGATTGGTTTTGCTTATGGCCGACTGAATGATTATTATTTCCAGACCTCCAACATGACATTCCCGAACGCGACTACCGATCACAGCTGGTATGATTTGTTTGCCGGTTCGCTCAGTATCGAGCGTAACTCGCTGGACTATAAACAATATCCGATCTCCGGGAGAAAACAATTCTTAGTGGCGCAATATGTAACCGGTACAGAAAAATATATGCCGTCTCCCACTACGGATATGGGGGCATTCAACCGAAAGGTCCATAGCTGGCTGCAAATGAAAGGCGAATGGGAACAGTACAAAACAATCAGCCCGCATTTCACTCTCGGCTTTATGAGTGAACTCGTGCTCTCCAGCAAGAACTTGATGAACAACTACACAGCTTCCGTTTTACAAGCGCCCGCTTTCACCCCGACGCCGCATAGCCAGATTGTCTTCAACGAAGCGTTCCGCGCTAACCAATACGTGGCATTCGGGTTGTCGCCGATCTTGAAATTCAGCAAACTGTTGCACTTCCGCCTCGATATGTACGGTTTTGCGCCATTATACGAGATAAAGAAAGAAGAAGTATGGAACAACAACACATACACAGCAATCCCCTATTACGGGAAGTTTCTTCATTCTTTTAAGTATATGGGAGAGGCTGCCCTTGTTTTACAACTGCCTTTCGCCAGCATCAGCCTGTATGCAAACGGATACAGCTATCCGGCAAAAAATTTTAATTTCGGTTTGAATATTGGTTATCTGATATTTAACCCAAAGATGCTTGATTAGTTCAAAAAAAGATATCAAAAAGGCTTGCAAATATAAAAGAAAGTACTACCTTTGCACTCGCAATCACGAAATAATGGCCGCGTAGCTCAACTGAATAGAGTAGCTGACTACGGATCAGCCGGTTAC
>DXRF01000242.1:0-1568 GCA_019411205.1 Parabacteroides sp.
ACTATATATATTATGTATAGAAAAATAAAATCATCAATTGTGCCGTCAGTACCCGCAGGAACATCGTCAACGGATAGACCGTCGCATAGCTGACGGCCGGAGCATCGTTTCCCGCCGTTGCATTCGCATAGGCCAGCGCAGGCGGATCAGTCGTACTTCCGGCAAGCAGGCCGATCAGCGTAAAATAATTCAGTTTGCAATAATAACGCCCGACCAAACCGACGACCAGCAACGGCAACATCGTGATGATAAAACCATAACCGATCCAGGTAAACCCGCCTTTATTCACGATCGTATCGATAAATCCGCCTCCCGCATTCAACCCGACACAAGCGAGGAAGATCGTGATCCCGATCTCGCGCAACATCAGGTTGGCGCTTTGCGTCGTATAGGTCACAAGCCGGTAACGATAACCGAAGCGACTGATCAGGATCGCCACAATCAGTGGTCCCCCTGCCAGACCTAACTTGATCGGCTGCGGAATACCCGGTACTGAAAACGGGATACTCCCCAAGATGATCCCCAACGCAATCCCGATAAAGATGGTGATCAGGTTCGGCTCGTTCAACCGTTTCATGGAATTACCTAAAATAGCGCTCACCTTGTCGACCGCCAGTTCACTCCCGACAACCGTCACCCGGTCGCCCACCTGCAACTGCAATCCCTGTGTCGCCACCAGCTCAAGTCCGGCACGGTTGACACGCGTCACGTTGATACCATGCAGACGGCGCAACTGCAAATCTCCTAACCGACGCCCCGTCAGTTCCGGCCTTGTCACCAGGACACGACGACTGACGAACTGGCTCTCTGCCGGAATCCATTGTTTCCGGTCCATCTGGATTTCTTCTCCGATAAATGTCTTAATCGTTTCCACGTCATGCTCGGTCGTGATAACGAAGATTTTATCGTCTTCCTGCAAAACGGTGTTTCCGGTTACGATCTCGACTTTATTGGTCGCTTTGCGCCAAATACGAGAGATGACAAACTCGCGATGCTCCAACAATGCCGCCAACTCCATCACCTTTTTCTTAAACACTGCCGGATTCTTGACGATCAACGAGACAGGGATGGCTTCTGCATGTGTGTCATTTTCAGCTTCCAGTTTCTTTGCCTCATCGTCAAAACTGACATGAAACACATAGCGGATAAACAGCATAGCCAAAATGATCCCGATCACACCCAGCGGATAGGCTACGGCATAGCCCAGCGCAATGCTCTCGTCCACACTTCCCGTCATATCCGTATAAGCCTGCTGGGCAGCACCGAGCCCCGGCGTATTGGTGACCGCCCCGGACAAGATTCCGACCATTGCCGGGATCGGAATACCTGCCACAAAATGTATCACTAAAGCCGTGGCTACGCCTAAAAAGACTATGCCGCAAGCCAGCCCATTCAGTGTCATTCCGCCTCGCTTGAACGAAGAGAAAAATCCCGGGCCGACCTGCATGCCTACTGAATAAACAAATAAGATCAATCCAAATTCCTGAAAGAAATGAATAACGGCAGGGTTGATGCTGAATCCGAAATGCCCGAGCATAATCCCGACAAACAGCACCCACGTAACCCCC
>DXRF01000242.1:1578-4721 GCA_019411205.1 Parabacteroides sp.
TACCGGCTGCAATCGTAAATGCAAGCAACAGAAGGGAATGTCCTATCCCTTCCCCCCACAGAAGTTCTTTAATCCACTCCATGACACCTTATCGATCTTTACGATAAACCGGAGAAACGTCGAAAGCATAGAACGTGTCCCGGATATGCCCGATACATTCCGGACAAAGGCAATTTTTATAGTAGATCCTGATAAAGGTTTTCTGATACTGGTCCAAACCAGTAGTCGCAAAGTCGCCCGACAATAAATCTATATTATCGGAAAACTTTGTGCCACAACGCGAGCAAAGCTTTTCCATCTTTTTTCCATTTATGAAATTAGAAACTTTTTCGAACCATTCTCCTAACCCACGAGGAAAGAATAGCCTTTAATGAACGGCAGGTCTTCTGACTGACTCCCATCCCGAAGCCTTCCCGGTTTATAACCATAAGCCAGTGGCAAAAGTAGTTTTCAGGATGTTGAAACGGAGCTTCACAGCAGCGGGACTGTCCGGGATTTTCACCCGATTCCCTTTTAATCCGTATCATCCGATTTGATCATACGGAACCGATTCGAAGGCAAAATTAGACAAAAAAAGCATAGCGTGTATCTCTTTTCCAAGTTATTTTTCCACATTAACACTTCCTTCTTAAGTTTTCTACATTATATACGGATAGTTTAAAAGATATACACTTTGGGAAAACTTAAAAAGAAAGCCAACTTTAAAAGTTTTCCAATTTATCAAATTCAATAACTGTATATCAATTGATTGACAAATTTTAACCACATAAAAGTTTTCCAAAAAGTTTCACCATATTGTTATACTATATACTTTTGCAGACACAAGAACATACAAACATCAATAATAGACTCATCATGATTCAGACAGTTATCAAACGTGACGGACGTATCGTCGGATTCAACGAAGAAAAGATAGCAACAGCTATCCGCAAAGCGATGTTACACACAGAAAACGGGGAAGACCGGGAGTTGGTCCGCCAGATCACCGATCATATTTCTTTCAAAGGTGACACACAGATGACTGTCGAAGCCATCCAGGATGCTGTCGAGTTGGAACTGATGAACAGTAGCCGCAAGGACGTTGCACAGAAATACATTGCTTACCGCAACCAGCGCAGCATCGCTCGCAAAGCCAAGACGCGCGATATGTTCCTGGAGATCATCAATATCAAATCCAACGACATCACCCGCGAGAATGCCAACATGAATGCCGACACACCCGCCGGCATGATGATGAAGTTCTCCAGCGAAACGACCAAGCCGTTCGTCGACGACTACCTGTTGAGCGAAGAGGTCAAGCAGGCGGTAGAAAACAACTACCTGCATATCCATGATAAAGACTATTATCCGACCAAGAGCCTCACGTGCGTACAGCATCCGTTGGACCGCATCCTGAAATATGGCTTTTCAGCCGGACATGGTGAATCACGCCCTGCAAAGCGTATCGAAACAGCCAGTATCTTAGGCTGCATCTCACTCGAAACAGCCCAAAATGAAATGCACGGTGGTCAGGCGATCCCGGCATTCGATTTCTACCTGGCTCCTTACGTGCGCAAAAGTTTCATCGAAGAAATCAAAAACCTGGAAGAACTGAACGGACAGGATTATTCACATCTCTACCAACAAGAACTGGACGACTATATAAATCGTCCGCTCGAAGGACTGAGCAGTGACGAACGTATCATCCAACACGCCGTCAATAAGACTGTCAGCCGCGTACATCAGTCGATGGAAGCCTTTATCCACAATATGAACACCATCCATTCCCGTGGTGGCAACCAGGTGGTATTCAGCTCCATCAACTATGGAACAGACACTTCGGCCGAAGGACGCTGCATCATCCGCGAGATATTGAAAAGCACATATCGCGGAGTCGGCAACGGTGAAACTGCCATCTTCCCGATCCAGATATGGAAAAAGAAACGAGGGGTAAGCTATCTGCCAGAAGACCGCAACTACGATCTTTACCAGCTTGCCTGCAAAGTGACGGCCCGCCGTTTCTTCCCGAATTTCCTCAATCTCGACGCGACATTCAACCAGAGCGAAGACTGGCGTGCCGACGATCCGCAACGTTATATGCACGAGGTTGCGACCATGGGATGCCGCACACGTGTATTCGAGAACCGTTTCGGTCCGAAAACATCTATCGGCCGCGGTAATCTCTCTTTCTCGACGATCAACATCGTACGCCTTGCTATCGAATGCATGCACATCGAAAACAAGGAAGAACGGATCGCCCAATTCTTTGCCAAGCTCGACCACATGCTGGATATAACCGCCCGCCAACTGCACGAGCGCATGGAATTCCAGAAAACGGCATACGCCAAACAGTTCCCGTTGCTGATGTCATCTCTTTGGCTGGGTAGCGAGAAATTGAAACCGAACGACACGATCGCACCCGTTATCAATCAGGGTACATTGGGGATCGGTTTTATCGGCCTGGCAGAATGCCTGGTCGCCCTCACCGGCAAACACCACGGCGAAGATGCAGCTTCGCAGGAATTAGGTCTGAAGATCGTCAGCTACATCCGTAACCGGGCCAATCAGTTTTCAGAGGAATACCAGCATAATTACAGCGTACTGGCAACACCGGCCGAAGGCTTGTCGGGCAAATTTACCCGCCGTGACCGCAAGAAATTCGGTTCGTTACCCGGTATCACGGACCGCGACTACTATACGAACTCCAACCATGTACCCGTTTATTACAAATGTAGCGCCCGCCACAAGGCAGAAGTGGAAGCTCCCTATCACGAGATGACACGCGGAGGCCATATCTTCTATGTCGAAATGGATGGAGACGCGACCCATAACCCGGAAGTGATCATGCAGGTTGTCGATATGATGGACCGCTATAACATCGGCTACGGCTCCGTCAACCACAATCGCAACCGCTGTCTCGACTGCGGCTACGAAAATGCGGAAACTCATTTGGAGAAATGTCCGAAATGCGGTAGTACCCATCTCGACAAACTACAGCGCATCACCGGCTACCTAGTCGGAACAACAGACCGCTGGAACAAGGCTAAACTGTCAGAATTGAACGACAGAGTCGTTCATAATTGAAGATGATAAGTCAAACATTTCAATTTTCAATTCTTAATTTTCAAAATGCTTTCCATCATTGATATCATAGAAGATACAAC
>DXRF01000243.1 GCA_019411205.1 Parabacteroides sp.
TGTATAAGAGACAGCTTTATCATTGACACATTATTTCCTTTCCCTTGCCTCTCTCTCGGCCCGATGTGGATCGTCCGGATCGAAGAGCATTCCGGTACAGATGCAATAACGGCGGCCGGTACGTTCGAGGACATCGTGGTTGACACAACCTTCGCAACCTCTCCAGAAAGCCTCGTCGTCTGTCAGGTCGGCAAAGGTGACCGGTACATATCCTAATTCTGTGTTCATTTTCATGACGGCGGCGCCCGAAGTCAGACTGAATATCTTGGCGTGGGGCCAGCGCATACGAGCCAGCTGAAAGGTCATCTCCTTGATTCTTTTAGCAATGCCTAATCCGCGAAAGTCGGGATGCACGATCAGACCGGAGGTGGTTACATATTGTTTGTTACCCCAAGACTCGATATAGCTGAAACCTGCAAATTTGTTGCCTTCCAACGCAATGACGGCTTTTCCTTCCTTCATCTTCTGTGCAACGTATTCATGCGTACGCTTGGCGATACCGGTTCCGCGCACTTTGGCGGCGGCTTCGATCGTTTCGAGGATGATATCTACATATTCCTCGTGGCAAGCTTCAGCGATCATCACATCAATTTTTCTTTCTTGTTCCATTTTATGTTTGTTCTTTTTATCTTCCGTTTGTTAAATGAAATGTGCTAACGCTTTGACTATCTTATCCCGACTGATCCCTTCGCGGGGGATGATCAGGATTGTGTCGTCTCCGGCTATCGTTCCCAAAATTTCGTGGGGCGCATGTGTATCGATATCCGAAGCGATCCCCATTGCATATCCGGGACGAGTCTTGACAACGGCCAGGTTACCCGAAAATTCGATATTGGGATGATGTTGCGTTTGCTCTTTCACAGGCTGCATAAGTGTCGAATAATCGGGCAGGCGATATACATAATTTCCGTCTCCGTCATGTACTTTGACGACTTTCAGTTGCTTTATGTCGCGTGACAGGGTCGCTTGGGTAACCTGGAATCCGCTATTCTCCAATTGTTTAAGCAGCTCTTCCTGATTACCTATTTTCTCAGTCTGTATAATGCGGCAGATGGCATCCAATCGTTCTTTTTTTGTCCTCATACTTGTATATTTATGCAACAAGACTGCAAATATAAAGAGTATGATTGAATAATTATACAATAACAGCTCTCTTTTTTGTATAAATCTTCATATTCTCCGGATTTAGGGTAAAAAGTAGGGGTGGCATGTTGTATATGAAGATAGTAATTCGATTTAGATGAGGTAGCAGTGGCATTTTGCTAATACCGAAAGTCATATTTTTGAAGAGAAATTATAATTTTGTAGGGTATATAAATAAAGAGTAGAAAATGAAGAAGATTACAGGTTTATTCGTCGCAATGTTACTGTTGTTGAGCAGTTGCGGGAGTGTTCCGTTGACTGGGAGGAAGCAGGTGTTGCTTGTTTCGGATCAGGAAGTGTTATCGTCCAGCCTGACCCAATATTCCGATTATATGAAATCAGCCAAGAAATCATCATCGAAAGATGGGGCCGCTATGGTGACACGTGTGGGCAAAAAGATAGCGGCAGCTACCGAGCAATATTTGAGAAACAACGGGCTGGAGAGTGAAATCAAGAATTTTTCCTGGGAGTTTAACTTGGTGAACGATCCGCAGGTCAACGCGTTCTGCATGCCGGGGGGTAAGATCGTTGTCTATGAAGGATTGATGCAGTTGGTTGCGTCGGACGATGAATTGGCTGTCGTGGTCGGTCACGAAGTGGCGCATGCCGTAGCCAAACACAGCAACGAGCGTATGAGCCAGCAATTGATGGCACAATACGGTGCGCAGATATTGGGGCAGGCGTTAAGCAATAAATCGGCTGCCGTCCAGAAGATCGGTAACTCTGTTTACGGTTTGGGGGCTCAATATGGTGTTATGTTGCCATTTTCCCGCAAACACGAATCCGAGGCAGATTATATGGGGCTGGTCTTTATGGCAATGGCCGGCTATAACCCCGCAGTCGCCGTTGACTTCTGGCAAAAGATGTCTGCCGGCAAATCCGGCTCTACCCCCGAATTTATGAGTACGCATCCCAGTGATGCCACCCGTATCAATGAGATTAAGCGGCATTTACCAGAGATAGAGAAGTACAGAAGATAGCTATTACTACAGTCATCACTATCACTCTTTTACTTTTCGCCCTTGGTCGAAAAGGCTTTTGACAAGTGTCGAAAAGGTTTTTGACCTAGGGCGAAAGCCTTTTCGACTAAAGGCAAAAGGTCAATGATTAGGCTGTTTGACAACAAAAGCATAGCTGTTGTCACTTCTTTTCCTCCTTCTTCTTCTCAATAATGCCTAAGAATAATATCTCAGACCGTTATCCCCATCTTCTTCATCAAGAAGCAAGCATTCATATTTTGAGCTATCCCTTCCCTGAGCTGATAGGAAAATGTCAGTTCGTTGTCTTGGATGTCGGCCTCGAAACGGTAATTCTTGATCTGGTTCGGAAATTCCTGTTCAAGTTCGCCTAACGCCAGATCGTGTGTGGCAATGATACCGCACGCCTGGTTGGCGACTAACTGTTTCATCAAAGCGAGGGAACCTTTTTGTTTGTCGATCGAATTGGTCCCTTTCAGGATCTCATCTAAAATGATGAATAACTTTTCGCCCTGTTGCAAACGGTCTATGATCATCTTCAGCCGTTTCAGTTCGGCAAAGAAATAAGATTCGTTGCTCACAAGAGAGTCGGATGTGCGCAGGCTGGTCACCATCCGAGCCGGATACAAGGTCAAAGACGTTGCACAAACCGGAGCACCGATGCAGCCGAGCAGATAGTTGACGCCGATGGTACGCAGGTAAGTGCTTTTTCCAGCCATATTCGCTCCCGTAATAATCAGGAACCAGGGACTTTTCCGGATGTCGATGTCATTCTTTACGCATACGTCCCGGCGTAGTAACGGATGTCCGAGTGCTTTGCCTTCCATTTTGAAATACACGTCTGCTATCTCAGGATAAATGTATTCCGGGTGATTGAAGGCAAATCCGCCCAGCGAACAGTAAGCATCGAACAAAGCCAATGCTTCGAACCAGCGTTCCGTATCATCCCCATGTTCCATCTTCCATTTTTCCAGCTTTATCGCCATACGGGTATCACGCAAGGTAAAAATATTCAGTATGACGCCGATTGCACTGAAACGTTGGTTCAGCGCACCGATATGTCCGGATAGTTTTTTGATGATCGAAGAGGCCGTTTGCCCGTCGCTTGCAAACCGGTTGTGGATATCGGCAAGTTCGGCGGATTGAAAGCTTTCACCCTCGATACATTTGATCAGCTTGGAATAAGTCTGCAATATTTGCTCCATCTTGTCCAGAGAGTTGTGTACCGTAGCGATCTGTTTTGCATTGATATAGGCGACAATGAAAGACAATCCGAAGAACATGCCGGCTATCGATATCGGGAGCAGGCTCAGTGCACAGCCTATTGCAATCAATAGCCAGATGGAAGGAATCAGGTAGATGAGCAGTTTCCATATTTTATTGTTGATCAGGCAGGGAGCCGTTTTACCTAACAGGGAAATAAGTTGTTGGTCGTCCTTGTTTCCCGGATGCAGAATGCCTGTCACATAGAAATGCTGCCGGAGCTGTGTGAACGATTCCAGTTCGCGGATCGCTTCCTGGCGTCTTGCTATCATCGTCTTGTCGGTGAGTGGTTGCATAAACCAGGCGGCCAGCTTTTCTTTTCCCATAAAAGTAACCGTGCGGTTGATGGACTGGAAGAGCGAATGGTTTCCGAACAAATCCAGATCAAGGCTGAACGAATGTTCGGCGGAGCTTTTTTCCGGTGCTCCGTCGAACGCACTGAAATCGTAATCCAACCCGTTCAGTTCGTTTTTACACAGGTTGGCCAGTGCTTCGGCATAACATTTCCGGGCGAATAGTTTGGTATGCCAGACCATTAGAGCGATAAACGGGATAATAAACAAGACGGCGATTCCGGCCAGCACTTTCCAGTCTTCGGATTTGAAGAACCAGACCATGGCGATCAAACCGGCTACTAACAACAAACGGATGCTTCCGAGCAAGTGAATTTTTTTCTTCAGGTTATCGGCCCTGCGGGTGTAAGCCGTGACAATATCTTGATAATAGTTGTATATCTTTTCCATGCCTGCAAAGATAAATAAAAATGAACTAACCATTCTGTAATTGGTTTTATTTAAAAGAATGATAACGAAATGACCAATATAGGTGTTAAACAGGCGAATTATCATTCATTGATTCGTATATCTTTGCTAAGGTTTTTATCGACTCAATAAACTTGATGCATTTTATGAAAAGGATCGTGATGCTTCTGCTTCTGTCTGTGATGGCTTGTACCCTCTCGGCACAGGAAAAAAAGGTAGAAACTATCGGGGAAAGAATCGTGGCGAATGCTTATAACGCCGACAGTATCCGTGGCATTTTGGACAAGATGCCGTATTTCACTCTGTTCAAAGACAATTACTTCGTGGGAGGGACGACTCTCGGACATAAACCGACTGCTGCCAATTCGGACGTGAAGTTTCAGTTGAGTATCGCCCAACGACTGACGAAAAGTAAATTGCCGTTCGATACTTATCTGTTTATCCAGTACACTCAGAAGGCTTTCTGGAATGTCTTTCAGGAATCGTTGCCCATGAAGGATCTTAATTTTAATCCCGGTATCGGTCTGGGGCATCTGATCGTCTACCATAATAAATATAT
>DXRF01000244.1 GCA_019411205.1 Parabacteroides sp.
AAGTTAAACTCGCCCAACGTCTTGTTGATACCCGGAAAACGGGAGCCCAACACCGCTTCCACCCGGTGCAGATTGCCGGGGTTGCCGTCTTCCTCTTCTTCCTCGTAGCGATCGGCACGCGAATCGGGCAGCAGTTTGTTGGAGAACACGAACAGGTAAATAATACCGGCCAGCGCGATAAAGATTCCCACTCTTCCCAGCTCGAACATCGTAAACCCTTCATATCCGGCCTCGAGGATCATGCCATGTACGACCAGATTGGTCGACGTTCCGATCAGGGTACAGATACCGCCTAAAATAGTCACATACGAAAGAGGAATCAGGAATTTCGTCGCCGGCAGTCTGACCGACTCCGCCCAACGCTTGATGATAGGAGCGAAAATAACGACGACAGGCGTGTTGTTGAGAAAAGCGGAAACAAAAGCAATAGGCGGAAGCATACGCAACTGCGCCTTGAAAACGGTTGTTTTTCCTTCCGGTAACAATTTCTTTATAAGCTGTCCCAATGCTCCGCTCTGGCGAATGCCCTCGCTTACCAGAAAAAGCATCCCGACAGTTATCATCCCTTTATTGCTAAAACCTTCGAGCATTTCCTTCGGCGTCAATATTCCAGCACAGAGGAATAGCACCACAACCGTGAGCAACACCATCCCGGGCCTCAGTCCATCCCATATCAACGCAGCTATCATGCCGACCAACGCCAGCAATACAAATATTATTTCAAAGTTCATCCTTTCAATTGTCAATGGACAATTGACAATTGACAATTAAGAACAGAGACCATTAATTGTCTATTTTCAATTGTCCATTATCAATTATTCTGTTACGTTTGCAAATGTAATAAGAATATTAAATCTAATCTCACTACGATAACCAATTTTAGGGATAATCTTACTTACAGACCAAAAGTTTCAGCAAACGGAACAAACCGCCCGTCAGAGCGGTTTGACAATGAACCATGGGTTATGAAGGTCTTCCTTATTGTACTTTAAAGGTGTTTTACCATCGATATGATAGACTTCGCATCCGGCAGCCCGTGCAATCGCATGTCCGGCGGCGGTGTCCCACTCCATCGTCGGAGCGAAACGTGGATAAACATCGGCCGTTCCTTCCGCCACCAGGCAGATTTTCAAGCTGCTGCCGCTGCTGATCAGCGTGACCGGCTGTCCCTGCTTGCGCAGGTTTTCGATAAAGGCCGTCGTTTCTTCCGTCTGGTGCGAACGCGAGGCGACTACCACGACTCCCTGATGTCCCATCGACACAGGCAGGTGTACGGCTTTCGCTTTTATTTCGTCCATCGAAGGCTGGTAACTGCTGTCAATCTCCGTCAGCTTGAATGCTCCTAACGAGTCTGCTGCGAAATACAGTTCTTTCCGTACAGGCACGTAGATTACACCCAATACCGGAACCCCTTCCTTCACAAGGGCGATATTAACCGTAAATTCGCCGTTTTTCTTGATAAACTCCTTCGTCCCGTCCAACGGGTCCACGATCCAGAGCATCTCCCAGCCTGAACGTTCGGCAAAAGGCATTTCCTTTCCTTCTTCGCTCAACACGGGGAAAGGCGTCACAGACAGGGCCATCGAGATAATCGCATGGGCTTTCTTGTCGGCCTTTGTCAACGGGGAGTTATCGGCTTTACGTTCGATACCGAAATCAGATTCCGGATCGGTATAAATATCCATGATCGCTTTGCCGGCATCAAGGGCGGCGCGAATAGCTATATACAGGTAATTTGCATAATTATTCATCATCATTTGCATCTTTTAAAGTGTCAGTATACAAATGTAAGTAATTTCCTCGAATAATCCGAATTTTAAGCCCTTCATTTATTCAAACCGTCATCGATTCACCCAATTCAGCAAGGTTATATTTTCCAAACGGGATAAGTGTTTGATATTTTCTGTGACAAGTATATACCCCATCGCAACAGCAGAAGCCCCGATATATAAATCCATATCTTCAATCAAGGCACCAGATTTACGCAACCGGAATTTTTGGCGGCAAAATTCATTAATGCAGATATTAAATGGAAGAATATCGATATCATCTAAAAAAGAGATTACTTCCGCTCTGTTCTTCTGTGGGTTTTGACTGCACTCAACTCCATAATATAACTCGACAACCGTCAACTCCGTAATATGACAGTTATGCCATCCGACATTCGCTATTGCACGTACAACTTCCTTACGATTATGTAACAGATGTATGCAAATATTGCTATCAAGGATATATTGCTGAGCCATGATCAGAATTTCAAAGGTTCACGAGTCGAGGAATTCTCACGGATTTTATCCATCAAGCTATCCGCAGATTCATCTCCACTCCATGCACCAGCATGTTTCTTCAGCATCCGTTCTGTATATTTTTTTTCATCGACTGCGTCCATTTCTGATTTCAGCATACTATCGGTTAACAATTTGATCACATACAATTTCATCCTGTCGCTCATTGACAACAATAAACGGACAAAATCACCTGGAAGATTCGATGGAAATTTGACTGTTGTATCCATGTCTTTATCTTTTGAGCTTTCTACAAAGATACGAATTATTATTCTGATCGACAAATATAAAGCAACATATATGACAGTAAATGTGAAACATGTATATCTTGGTCACCGGTGTTTCGATTTCAAATCACCGGTGCTTTGAAATCGAACCGGTTGTTTTCGACGATGGATTGGCCGATGGCGTAGCCTTCGTCATACAGGGCGGACAGTTTCCTGCGATCGTTGGTGGTGCGGCCGACTTCCATTTTCTTTTGCGGGCGGATGACGATCGCGTCTCCTTTCGCTTCCAGCTCATCGATATAATCCAGCACTTCGTTATAGTTGCGGTAGCGCAGTTTCAACTGCTTCCGGATAGCGGGATATTGACGGTAGATGAAGCCGGGCAGCCAGAAATCCTTCTCCTCCTTCCGGTAGCCCTTGTTGCGGGTCAGGATGATCACGTTCTTGCGGAAACCGTCCTCGATAGCATGCCGGATCGGGATGGCATCACAGACCCCTCCGTCGACCATCGGGACACCGTCGACATACGCCACCGGACAAAGCACCGGAAGCGTGCAGGAAGCACAACAGATATCGACCAGGCGGTCCGCATCCTGCTTCTCCTCAAAATATTCGGCCTCGCCCGTCAGGCAATTGCTGGTGACCATGACAAAGCGGTTCGGCGACTTGAAATACGTCTCGTAGTCGAGCGGATAATATTTCTCCGGATAAATATAAAAAAGATATTTCATATCGATATACCCCCGTCCCCGCAGGAAATGCCTGAAACCGATATAATCATATTTTTCCAGCAGGTCGATATTGCTGAACCGGGAACGCCCGCGCTGACGGGACACATACGAAATCCCGTTGCTCGCCCCGGCAGACACCCCGATCGTATAAGGGAACCAAATGTCATGATCCATAAAGCAGTCCAGCACTCCAACGGTGAAGATGGCACGCATCCCTCCTCCTTCAAGCACCAGACCTGTGCGACTGTCTATTTCCATATCCGTTTATCATAAAAAAATATAGCCATTGCCCGGCTCACACCGGACAATGGCCACAAAAATATAATAAATCAGCGATATAAACACTGTCTTCTTACAGAATAACTTCGTTCACCAACGGACGGTGATGGCGGAAGTCATCGATATTCTGAAGGGTTGTCTCGGCTATGTTATGCAAAGCCTCCTTCGTGAAAAAAGCCTGATGTGAAGTAACGATCACATTATTAAAAGAAAGCAGGCGGGCCAATACATCATCGTCGATAATTTTATCAGACTTGTCTTCATAGAAGTATTCGCCCTCCTCCTCATACACATCCAGACCGGCTGCTGCGATCTTCTTTTCCTTCAGACCTTCAATCAGGTCGTTGGTGTTGATCAGCAGGCCCCGGCCTGTATTAATGATCATCACGCCTTCCTTCATCTTGTCGATGGAGTCTTTGTCGATCATATATTTTGTCTGGTCGGTCAGCGGGCAATGCAAGGAGATGATGTCCGACTCGCGATACAGTTCGTCTAACGAAACATAAGAAAAACCTTCCTCCCCGGCAAACTCCATGTCGGGATAAAGGTCATAAGCCAGAATGCGCATTCCGAATCCTCTCAACAGGCGGATCAAGATCCTGGCGATCTTTCCCGTGCCGATAATGCCGATCGTCTTGCCATGCATATCGAACCCCATCAGGCCGTTCAGCGAGAAATTACCGTCTCGCGTGCGCCAATAGGCACGGTGTATCTTCCGGTTCAGCGACAGCATCAAGGCAAGCGAATATTCGGCCACGGCATAAGGCGAATAGGCCGGTACGCGAACGACCGGCAGCTTTCCCTTGGCCGCTTTCAGATCCACATTGTTGAAACCGGCACAACGAAGGGCCAGCAGCTTGACGCCATTGTCCACCATCGCACCGATCACGGGAGCATCGACAATGTCGTTGACAAAGATACAGACCGCGTCCGTATCCTGCGTCAGGACGACATTATTCGGATTCAAATGTCCTTTGTAATAACGAATATCGTAATTGTACTTTTCATTTACTTTGTCAAATGAAGCTATATCGTACGGTTTAGCTCCAAAGAATGCAATTTTGTATGCCATATTATTTGTTTTTATATATAAC
>DXRF01000245.1:0-1216 GCA_019411205.1 Parabacteroides sp.
GTTACCACCCTGCCGTGAAAATCTATTTTCTATCCCATGAAAATAGATTTACTATAGCAGGTAATATTTTTTCGCATATCTAAATGAAGAGGATTTATTTCCTTTTGCTGTCAAAAAGACAAAAGATGTTTTTTCTCTCCCCCTTGTTATATGAATGAAATTATGTAACTTTGCAGTTTTGAAATGCAAGTGTGCAATTAAAAGATAATTAAAATATTACTATCGTGGCAGATACAAAGTACATCTTCGTTACGGGCGGCGTGGTTTCTTCATTAGGTAAAGGAATTATTGCCGCATCATTGGGTAAACTACTTCAGGCAAGAGGTTACAAGGTTACCATTCAGAAATTTGATCCCTATATCAATATCGATCCGGGTACATTGAACCCGTACGAACATGGGGAATGCTATGTTACCGTAGACGGACATGAAGCGGATTTGGACCTCGGACACTACGAGCGTTTTCTGAATGTTCAAACAACCCGCGCAAATAACATCACTACAGGGCGCATCTATCAGAGTGTTATCAGCAAAGAACGCAAAGGGGATTACCTGGGAAAGACTGTACAGGTTGTGCCTCATATCACAGACGAGATCAAGCGTAATGTGAAATTGCTGGGCAATAAATACAAATTTGATTTTGTGATCACTGAAATTGGGGGTACAGTCGGTGATATCGAATCTCTTCCGTTTATCGAAAGCGTGCGTCAGCTGAAATGGGAACTGGGAAAGAATTGTGTATGTGTACATCTTACTTATGTGCCTTATATCGCAGCTGCAAAAGAATACAAGACCAAACCGACACAGCATTCTGTAAAACAACTGCAGGAGCTGGGTATTCAGCCGGATGTTTTGGTATTGCGTACCGAGCATGAATTGAGTGCCAATTTGTTAAGTAAAGTGGCTCTTTTCTGTAATGTAGCACAGGATGCCGTTATACAGTCAGTCGACGTTCCGACTATTTACGAAGTTCCGTTGGTATTGCAGCGTCAGAAGATGGACGAGGTGATCTTGCGCAAAGTCGGACTGGAAGTCGGACCAACGCCGGAGATGAAGCCTTGGCATCAGTTCTTGCAACGTAAGGTTGACGCTACTGAAACTGTAAAGATCGGTTTGGTCGGTAAATATGTCGAACTGCAAGATGCTTATAAGTCAATTGACGAATCTCTGCTGCAGGCTGCTATTTATAATGACCGTAAGTTGGATTTGCATTTGTT
>DXRF01000245.1:1226-4601 GCA_019411205.1 Parabacteroides sp.
TGAAAAACTGAATGACGGCAATGCTGCCGAATTGTTGAAAGATATGGATGGAATCCTGATTGCTCCGGGATTTGGGCAGCGTGGTATTGAAGGAAAATTTGCAGCATTGAAATATGCTCGTGAAAACGATGTCCCTTGTCTGGGTATCTGTTTGGGTATGCAGTGCATGGTAATCGAATTTGCCCGTAACGTAATGGGACTGACGGAAGCCAACTCGACGGAAATGGAACCGAATACCCCGTATAAAGTGATCGACCTGATGGAAGAGCAGAAGAACGTAACCAATATGGGTGGTTCTATGCGTTTGGGAGCATATGACTGTATATTGAAGAAAGGGTCTAAGGCTTATGAAGCGTATGGACAGGCACACATCCAGGAACGTCATCGCCATCGTTTTGAATTCAACAGTGAATATCGCGATCAGTTCGAGACTGCCGGTATGATGTGCGTAGGTGAAAATCCGGAATCTAGCTTGGTAGAAGTAGTAGAGATTCCTGCATTGAAATGGTTTGTGGGTGTTCAGTTCCATCCGGAATATAACAGCACGGTCGTTAATCCTAATCCTCTTTTCGTTAGCTTTATAAAAGCTGCAGTTGAAAATAAAAAATAAAAATTATAGATGGATAAAAACACGATAATAGGTTTCCTGCTTATTGGAGTTGTCTTAATAGTATTTACTTGGTTGAACAGGCCTACGCCGGAGCAGATAGAAGCACAGCGCCGGATGCAGGATTCGATAGCCCAGGTAGAATATGCAAAGCAGCTGGAACAGCAGAAAGAGTTGAATAGAGAAGCAAAAGCGGACGACGAACTGGCCGGCTTGCCCGATTCTGTACGGCTTGCCCGTTTACAGAACACGTTTGGTGTTTTTGCTGATGCAATGGTTGGAGAGGATGGTTCCACTGTTTTGGAAAACGAACTGGTTGAAGTTCGTTTGACTAATAAGGGAGGACGTATCGGATATGTCCGCTTGAAAAAGTACGATAATTATAAAGGTGAACCTTTAGTGCTGTTCGATGAAAAGGATTCGAAGTTCGATTTTACTTTGGTAACGGCCGATAATCGCGTGGTAAGTACCAGTGATTTGTATTTTACTCCAGTAAAAGGTAATGATCAGAACAGTATCACTATGCGTCTGAACACAGGAGAAGGCAGTCATCTGGATTTTGTGTATACCTTGAAACCGGACGATTACATGTTGCAGTTCTCCATTAAGGGAACCGGCTTGAATGGTGTACTGTCACCGAGTACGACTGCATTGGACTTATTGTGGCAGCAAAAAATAATCCAGCAGGAAAAGGGGCGTAAGTTTGAAGACCGTTATGCAACGGTATATTATAAATTTATGGCCGACGATGTGGAGTATCTGAGCGAAACCAAGAACGACAGCAAACAATTGTCTAACCGGTTGAAATGGGTTGCCTATAAAGACATGTATTTTTCTTCTATCTTGATCGCCGGAAACGAAGGATTCGAGTCGACAACTATCGATTCGAAGATGTTGCCTGAAGACGGTTCTTTCTTGAAAGAGTATAAGACGACGACTTCCGTACCTTTCGACTTGAAAGGTAATGAAGCGACGGATATGCGTTTCTATTTTGGTCCCAATCAGTTCTCTCTGTTGAAATCTTACGATGATGATGTAGAGAAAGCCGATCAACTGGATCTGGAAAAAATCGTTCCGCTGGGATGGGGTATTTTCCGTTGGGTGAACCAGTATTTCGTCATTCCGTTGTTTAATTTCCTCGGACAATTTATTCATAGCTACGGTTTGCTGATCTTCCTGTTGACGGTTATCGTAAAATTGATCCTGTTCCCGTTGACGTACAAGTCTTATATATCATCGGCCAAGATGCGTGTATTGCGTCCACAGGTGGAAGAAATCAATGCTAAATATCCGGGACAGGATAAAGCAGTAGAACGTCAGCGTGCGACAATGGAATTGTATAGCCGTGCCGGAGCAAGTCCGATGGCAGGATGTGTGCCGATGTTGTTGCAGATGCCGATCCTGGTTGCCTTGTTCATGTTCTTCCCGTCGGCAATCGAACTGCGTCACCAGAGTTTCCTTTGGGCACACGACTTGTCTACTTATGATGCGATTGTAAGCTGGAATACATATATTCCTATTATTACACCGTACTTCGGTAACCATATCAGTCTGTTCTGTTTGTTGATGACCGTAACGAACATTATATATACGAAGTTCAATATGGATCAGACGAACACCGGACAGCAGCAGATGCCGGGAATGAAGGCGATGATGTACATGATGCCGCTGATGATGTTGGTATTTTTCAATCAGTATGCATCCGGTTTGACTTACTATTATTTCGTTTCTACATTGATCACGATTTTGCAGACTGTAATCTTCCGTTATACGATTAACGAAGATAAGTTGTTGGCCAAGTTGGAAGAAAATAAAAAGAAGCCGATGAAGAAGTCCGGTTTTATGAAGCGCCTGGAAGAAGCCCAGAAAGCCCAACAGGCCCAGTTGGAAAGACAGAAACAGCAGCGAGAGAATAATCGTCGCCGTTGAGAAGTCGAATTAGATGTGATAAAAGGAATGCCGGTTGCTCTTCAAAGTAACCGGCATTCCTTTTTATATGGATGTTGATTCGTTTGTCGGTTGATACCCGCTGTTTTTCAAAAAGGCCAATGCCTTTTCCATATCTTCCGGCGTGTCGATGCCAATTGTTTCCTGTCGGGTAATTCCGGCTTTAATTTTGTAGCCATTTTCCAGCCAGCGCAATTGTTCCAGGCTTTCTGCCAGCTCCAGGGGAGACTGAGGTAAATGAGTGATCTCTTTTAATGTGTCGGCACGGTAGGCATATAGTCCGATATGCTTGTAATAGGTATGATTCGGAAGCCATTCGGTATATTTCCTGCCTCTCATATAAGGTATAATCGAACGGCTGAAATACATAGCTTCATTATTCTTGTTCAGGACCACTTTCGGTGAATTGGCGTTGAATAAGGTTGTTTCGAAATCATCGTCCGGCCGAAAAGGTTTTACCAAGGTAGCGATTTGGATACTGTTATCGGTGAAACAGGCCTTTAGTATTTCGATCTGTTCCGGTTGGATGAAAGGTTCGTCTCCTTGTATGTTGACAACCATGTCATATCCGTTTCCTATTTTGCAAAACGCTTCATAACAACGGTCTGTACCGCTTTTGTGTTGGTCGGATGTCATGACGACATTGCCGCCGAAAGCCTGAACAGCAGCTTCTATACGGTCATCATCCGTAGCTACGCAGACTGCATCAAGCACATTCTGGACTTGTTCGTATACCCGTTGGATCATCGGTTTGCCTGCCATATCGGCAAGTGGCTTCCCCGGAAAGCGGGTTGAGGCGTAGCGTGCGGGAATTATTCCTG
>DXRF01000246.1 GCA_019411205.1 Parabacteroides sp.
ATATAAAATATCGTCGATTCAATTCGATCCGCCGATGGATTCATCGGAGATGGGACCGGATTCGTGGATGAAGATCGTGCATGTCATTGCAGAACATTATCATGATTACGATGGCTTTGTGGTTCTGCATGGGACCGATACGATGGCCTTTACTGCTTCCGCTTTGAGCTTTATGCTGGAAAATCTGAGTAAGCCGGTGATTTTGACCGGTTCGCAGCTCCCGATCGGCATGCTTCGTACGGATGGGAAGGAAAACCTGATTACGGCGATAGAGATTGCCGCTGCCCGTGAAAACGATATGCCGCTGGTTCCTGAAGTTTGTATTTTCTTTGAAAACGACTTGTTGCGCGGAAATCGTACCAGTAAGACGAATGCGGATAATTTCAATGCGTTCCGTTCCTATAATTATCCCCCGCTGGCACATGCCGGCATTTCGATTAAGTATGATATCTCCCAGATTTACCATCCGGTATCCAGGAAACCCCTGAAACCCCATTACCTGTTAGACCGGAATATTGCCATTTTAAAAATATTTCCCGGAATCTCTCCGCAGGTTGTGGAAAGCATTTTGAATATCCCCGGCTTGAAAGGCGTCGTGATGGAAACATTCGGTATCGGGAATGCGCCCGGATATGACTGGTTGCTTGAGATGTTGAAGGATGCGGTCGAACGGGGGATCGTCATTGTCAATGTTACCCAATGCCTTGCCGGAAGTGTGGAAATGCACCGCTATGAAACCGGACGCAAGTTGTTGCAGGCCGGTGTGGTGAGCGGTTATGACAGCACGACCGAATGCGCTGTTGCCAAGTTGATGTTCCTGTTCGGGCATGGTATGACGCCGGATGAAGTGAAGGAACATCTGAATTGTTCGCTGATCGGGGAGATTACGATTGCTTGAAACTATACGTTTTCAATACACCTCTTTTGCCACCTTATAAACGCTATCCGATGCCATCATCGTATAGAAATGCAAGCTCGGAACCCCGTGTGCAATCAAGTCTTTGCATTGTTGGATGCA
The DNA here is from genome assembly GCA_019411205.1 of Parabacteroides sp. Classification (GTDB taxonomy): domain Bacteria; phylum Bacteroidota; class Bacteroidia; order Bacteroidales; family Tannerellaceae; genus Parabacteroides. The sequence goes on from DXRF01000246.1 coordinate 1,019, forward strand.
CCATTCGACACCGACGGCCTTGGCTTCATCGTCCGTTTTGCATTTACGAAGTTCCGTTGCAAACGGTTCGGGAATGTCCGAACGGAATATCTTAGGCAGCACGGTGAGCTGGTTCTTGAATACGATCGGCTTGATACCCGGAATGATGGGGACCGTAATGCCTTCCGCCCGGCATCGGTCTACGAAGGCGTAATATTTCTCGTTGTCGAAAAACATCTGTGTTACTAAGTAGTCCGCCCCGTTCTTTACTTTCTCTTTCAGATAGAAAATATCCGATTCCATATTAGGGGCTTCTTCATGTTTTTCCGGATAGCAAGCCATTCCGTAGGAAAATGGAGTTTCATTGGCTTCGAAAGTGGAGCCGTCTATGGCGATTCCTTTGTTGAAGTCATTCACCTGTTGCTGGAGATCGGTTGCGTGTTCGTGGTATATGTCCGTTTTTTGTCCGGCTTCCAGTGTTTTTACATCTCCACGGAGCAATAACAGGTCATAGACACCTAAAAAGTTTAGGTCGATCAGTGCATATTCCGTTTCGTCTTTTGTAAATCCCTTACATATAATATGAGGAACAGCCGTTATGCCATATTTATTCTGGATGGCCGAAGCGATGGCAACTGATCCGGGACGTTTGCGGATGTTGACTTTCTGGAAACTGCCATCCGGCAAAGTCTTATAGATATATTCGCTGTGATGGGATGTTATATTAATGTATTTTGGATCGAACTCGATTAGTTTGTCGATAACATTATATACTTTCTGTATGCTGTTTCCTTTCAACGGAGGAAGTATTTCGAATGAAAAAGCTGTACTCTTGCTATTGTTGATCAGATCTATTACTTTCATATTGTGTTATTTTTGACACAAAAGTAATGCTTTTTATTCGTTTTCACAATTCTGTTTGGCTAATTGAAACTTGTCTGACGTTCTTAATGATTTTATCTTTTAGCGGCTTTTTTGTTTCAATCTGTCGTTTTATTAATATCTTTGCCTGTCAATAATCTAATTACGATAAGATATGGAAAATATTAATTGGTCTGATCTGTCATTCGGTTATATGAAGACAGACTATAATGTACGGTGTTACTATCGGGATGGCAAATGGGGTGAACTCGAAGTAAGTTCTTCCGAGATCATCAATATTCATATGGCTGCCACATGTTTGCATTATGGACAGGAGTCGTTTGAAGGATTGAAGGCATTCAAGGGGAAAGATGGCAAGATCCGCGTGTTCCGTATGGATGAGAACGGCAAACGTATGCAATCTTCCAGCCGTGGTATCAAAATGGCCGAGTTGCCCGTTGAAAAGTTCGAAGAAGCTATCCGCAAGGTTGTAAAACTGAACGAACGTTTTGTTCCGCCTTATGAAAGCGGAGCTGCTTTATATATCCGTCCGTTGATGATCGGCTTGGGCGCACAGGTAGGTGTGAAGCCGGCTCCCGAATATATGTTCATGGTGTTTGTAACGCCGGTGGGACCGTATTTTAAAGGTGGTTTCAAACCCTCCAAAGTATGTATCATGCGCGATTACGACCGTGCTGCTCCTCAGGGAACTGGTACGATCAAAGTCGGTGGTAACTATGCCGCCAGTCTCGTTGCGGGTGAAAAGGCTCATGAGTTGGGCTATGCAGCCGTTTTATATCTGGACCCGAAAGAAAAGAAATATCTGGACGAATGTGGTCCGGCCAACTTCTTCGGAATCCGTGGCAACAGCTACATCACCCCGCAGTCTCACTCTATCCTGCCTTCCATCACGAACAAGAGTTTACAGCAGTTGGCTACCGATATGGGCCTGACGGTAGAACGCCGTCCAGTTCCGGTAGAAGAAATCGCTACGTTCGATGAAGCTGCCGAATGTGGAACAGCTGCAGTTATCGCTCCGATTTCACAGATCGATGACTTGGATGTCAATAAGTCTTATGTGATTGCAAAAGACGGCAAACCGGGACCTGTTTGTGAAAAACTGTACAATAAACTGCGTGCTATCCAGTATGGTGATGAACCCGATACCTATGGGTGGGTAACGATAATTGAATAATTAACAATAAAATGGATAATTGATAATTTAGAATAGATGTTTTTTTATCAAAATTGCAAACTCTGCATTGCAATTCGGAAAAAATATCTATATTTGCCCCGTTTAACGGGATGGATAAATTGTCAATTGTCCATTGTTAATTGTCAATTGGAAAAGTGGAAGCATTCTTTAAAACACATAAATATCTGGTAGAACACTTGTATTCGCCGGTTCGCAGAGGGCTGATGGACGAGATCGACTGGAATGACCGGTTGATAGGCATTAAGGGCTCTCGCGGAGTGGGAAAGACGACTTTTCTGCTGGATTATGCCCGTGAGCATTTTGGCGCGGACAATAAGGAGTGTCTCTACATAAATCTGAATCATTTTTATTTTACGGAACGTACGCTGGTCGATTTTGCTTCTGAATTCAGGGCAAAAGGGGGAAAAGTGCTGCTGATCGACCAAGTGTTCAAATATTCGGGCTGGTCGAAAGAGCTCCGCTATTGTTACGATAACTTCACCGATTTGAAGATCATTTTTTCCGGTTCTTCCGTCATGCGGTTGAAAGAGGAAAATCCCGACCTGTCGGGTAAGGTGGTTTCGTATAATCTGCGAGGTTTTTCATTCCGGGAATTTTTTAATCTGATGTCCGGGAACAGTTTTCCGGCTTATACATTTGATGAAATATTGGTGAACCATCGGGAGATAGCGAAAGGTATCTGCTCGGTAGGGAAACCGATGGCATACTTTCAAGACTATCTGCATCATGGTTTTTATCCGTTCTTTCTGGAGAAGCGCAATTTCTCGGAGAACTTGCTAAAGACCATGAACATGATGCTGGAAGTAGACGTGTTATACATAAAACAAATCGAACAAAGCTATCTGCCGAAACTACGCAAGCTGCTTTACCTGTTGGCGACAAGTGCTCCTTGTACGCCCAATGTGAGCCAGTTGAGTAAAGATATAGAAACTTCGCGGGCCACCGTGATGAACTATATCAAATATCTGGCCGATGCCCGTTTGATGAACATGCTTTATCCGGTGGGAGAGTCGTTTCCCAAGAAACCGTCTAAAGTATATATGTACAATTCCAATCTGATGTATCCCATCCGACCGATGGAAGTGAATATGCAGTCTGTCCGCGAATCATTCTTTTATAACCAGCTTTTGAAGGACAATAAATTGAATGAGGGCGGGAAGAACGCACATTTCTTAGTTAATGGGATGTATAATTTCAGGATTGAAGAAAACATGAAGGTGAAGAATAATCCTGATCTGTATTATGCAATTGATAAGGTCGAAGTTGGAGAGGGCAATATGATCCCGCTTTGGCTTTTCGGCTTTTTATATTGAAATTTTTTTAAATACTAATAGTAAGAGTCTATGACAAAACAGAAGAAATTTTTAACCTGTGATGGTAACCAGGCTGCTGCACATATCTCCTATATGTTCAGTGAAGTTGCTGCGATTTACCCCATCACTCCGTCATCTACAATGGCAGAATATGTAGACTGTCTCTTATACACATC
>DXRF01000247.1 GCA_019411205.1 Parabacteroides sp.
CTCGCGAAAGTGACCTTAAAAAGGCTGCATGCTGATTCGTATTCGTCAAATATCCACCAGCGAAAGAAACCAAAGGCATCATCATCAATGCCGCACCTACTACTACTTTTTTCTTCATGTTTTACTTTTCTTAATTACAAAACGGCGGCAAAGATAAATACTTTTTTTAAACATTGCACACTTTTGGCAAAAATGTGCCGCACAAAATCACATATATTGTGCAGTATTTATTCCTCCCAATTGTCAATTATCAATTGTCAATTGTCAATTTTAAAAGTATCTTTGCACCCGAAAAGGAATGTCTCCTTTTCCGTGTGCTTGCTAAACCACGTATTAAAAACAAGAAAGATATGAAACATAAAGAAGTCGCTTTGGTATGCTTCTCCGGTGGACAAGACTCCACCACTTGCCTGTTCTGGGCCAAGAAGCACTTTTCACGCGTAGAAGCCGTATGTTTTACATACGGGCAAAAACATTCCCTGGAAATAGAGGTTGCACGAAAAATTGCAGCCGACGCCGACGTTCCTTTCCAACTGTTGGACGTGTCGTTGATCAGCCAGCTCGATCCGAACTGTTCGCTGACAAATACCGGCATTTCAATGGATCAGGAAAAACCGGCAGACAGCTACCCGAATACTTTCGTTCCGGGCCGTAACATGGTATTCCTGACCTTCGCCGCCATCCTGGCACGCGGCAAAGGAATCTTCCATCTCGTGACCGGCGTATCGGAAGCCGATTTCAGCGGTTATCCCGATTGCCGCGACACATTCGTCCGTTCCCTCAACGTCACCCTGAATCTGGCAATGGACGAACGGTTCGTGATCCACACGCCCCTGATGGACCGGGACAAAAGCGAAGTATGGGAACTTTCCGACGAATTAGGAGTCTTCGACCTTGTACGGACCCAAACCCTCACCTGCTACAACGGCATCATGGCAGAAGGCTGCGGCCATTGCCCCGCCTGCAAACTGCGCCGCGAAGGTTTGGAGAAATATTTAAAAAGACGCCGATAAATCATCGTTTACAAGAATAACAAAAAGACATCATGGATACAAGAAAAGATGAAAACGAATTGCATCTGTTAGGCGGTTCAACCGTATACAAACAGGATTATGCCCCGGAAGTACTGGAAGCGTTTACAAACAAGCATCCGGAGAATGATTACTGGGTACACTTCAACTGCCCGGAATTTACAAGCCTCTGCCCGATCACCGGCCAGCCGGACTTCGCAACCATCCACATTGATTATATTCCCGATGTAAAAATGGTGGAAAGCAAGAGCCTGAAATTATACTTATTCAGTTTCCGCAACCACGGAGCCTTTCATGAGGATTGTGTCAATATCATCATGAAAGACCTTATCCGCCTGATGAACCCCAAATATATCGAAGTAACCGGCATTTTCACTCCGCGCGGCGGAATCAGCATTTACCCGTATTGCAATTACGGCCGGCCGGGCACTAAATACGAAAAGCTGGCTGAACAACGGCTTTTCAACCATCATACGAGATAAAAAGGGTACGTACCTCCTTTATATTCATAAGACATTAACTTGCAATCGGATGTAAGTGTATTTTTATCCTCGGCAACATCAAAAACATATCCGGCAACGTCAAGAATATACACGACAATGCAGAAAATATGTTCGACAATGCCGAAAGCCGAATACACTTACATCTATTTTTTTATCTCTTAATTTCCGGTTTTCGATTTTATAGTCTTAATTAATCCATTACCTTTGCAAGCAATAAATTCTAAACCTATATATAAAACAATTTAGACCATGAACAAAAGCATTACAATGAAGACTGCTTTGGCAGCTCTGGCTTGTACAGCCTGTATCAGTGCAAACGCACAAAAACAGTATCCCGAACAGGAAAAAATGAAACCGGGGATGTCCGAATACTGGACTCCGCAACCTAAAGTAGTCACTCCGGGTGACATCAAGACAAACAGCGCCCCTTCCGATGCCATCGTCCTGTTTGACGGAAAAGACCTTTCCGCTTGGCAAAGCGCTAAGGGCGGTCCCGCCGAATGGATCGTAAAAGACGGTGTTTTCACTGTAGACAAGAAGAAAGGCGACATCCTGACAAAACAAAAATTCGAGAACTTCCAGTTGCATATCGAATGGCGCGTACCTGAAAACATCACCGGCACAAGCCAAGGACGCGGCAACAGCGGCATCTTCCTGCAAGATATGTATGAAATACAGGTGCTGGATTGCTATAACAACGAGACATACGTGAACGGACAGACCGGCAGCGTTTACAAACAGACGCCTCCTTTGGCAAATGCCATGCGCAAACCGGGAGAATGGAATGTCTACGATATTATCTACTCCGCTCCTATCTTCAAGGAAGACGGTACTTATCGTGTTCCGCCGCGTGTGACGGTTATTCAGAACGGCATCGTATTGCAGAACAATACGACTATCCTGGGTACTACGGAATATATCGGTTTCCCGAAAGTCAAAAAACATGGCGCAGGCCCGATCCGTTTGCAGTCTCATGGCGATCCCAGCGAACCGATCAGCTTCCGTAATATTTGGATCAGGGAAATGTAATTAATTGACAATAAGCAATTGACAATTGACAATTATAAGAGCGCGAAGCTAATTGTCAATTGTCAATTATCCATTGCTCAGTCGAGCGTCAGATTAAACTCCTCCTTCAGCTTAGCCAAAACCGGATTTATATTCAGCAAGTGTTCATACTTCTCTGCTGACGTATAGGCCAAATGTTTCTGGTTTGTTTCATCTATACGGACACGCATCTGAATACGGGTGTTCTTCAACTGCATCCGCAGATAACTCAATATATCGATACAATTATTCGTCAACTCATCCTGCTGGCCGGGGTTATGCACGCAGACTTCAAAATAATAATTATCCTGCAGGGCCGGCTTGCAATTGATCATCGTATTTTTCAGATAGACCTTCTTGTCGATAGCGGAAGCATACGCATCCCAGTAATGCACCAATGCTTCCTGGCTGAAAGGACTCTGCATTTCCTGTACCACGGTAGCAGCCTGCGTCGTAGCCTGCGCTTTCGGATGCTCTACGCCAATCTCTTTAATGGATGTACCGAACTGGGGCGGACGCGCCACTCTCTTGGGAGCCGATGCCGGAGGGGCCTGCGGAATAAGAGTCGAAGAGGGCGGTACATGAGTGGAAACGACCTGCTGGCGGGAAGTCGCTCCGGTCATTTCCTGCGGAGATTGTACCGGACGTTGCAAAGGAGGGGCGGATTGTACGGTATATGTCTGCTGAGCCGCCACAGCCTGGCCTGCTTGAGCAGGGGCCTGGCCCTGTCCGTTGGAGGCTATCGGCTCAATCAGCCCTTTTTTTTTATCATCGGCCGGTTGTCCGACACTGCTTAACTGGCAAAGTTGGATAAGCGTAAGTTCCAACAACAGGCGCTTATTCCGGCTGGCCCGGTAATTCAGGTCACAGGTATTTGCCAGTTCGATCGCCTTGAACAACAACCCGTCGGAACAGCGCTTCGCCATCTCCTTATAACGCTCACGGATAGAGGCGCCAACCTCAAACAAAATCAAAGTAGCCTCATCCTTGCAGACCAGCAAGTCACGGAAATGCGATGCCAGGCCGGTTATGATATTCTGCCCGTCAAATCCTTTGCTCAATATATCATTCAAGATCAGGATGGCAGACCGGACATTTCCGGAAAGCATTGCATCCGTCAGCCGGAAATAATATTCGTAATCCAGAACGTTCAGGTTATCGATAACAGCCTGATAAGTAATATTTCCATTTGTAAAACTGACCACCTGGTCGAAGATGGACAACGCGTCGCGCATACCGCCATCCGCTTTCTGGGCAATCACGTTCAAGGCTTCCGGTTCAGCCGTCACCCCTTCGCAGGAAGAAACGTACTCCAGATGTTCCACCATATCGGCAATCGAGATACGCGAAAAGTCGTATATCTGGCAACGGGACAGGATGGTCGGCAACACCTTGTGCTTTTCCGTCGTAGCCAGAATGAACAAAGCATGATGGGGCGGTTCTTCCAATGTTTTCAGAAACGCATTGAAAGCCGCCGAACTCAACATATGCACCTCATCGATAATAAAGACCTTGTATTTTCCGATTGGAGGCGGAATGCGCACCTGGTCGATCAAGGCACGGATGTCATCGACCGAGTTGTTGGAGGCGGCATCGAGTTCATGGATATTATAAGAACGCTGCTCGTTGAAGGCCTTACAGGATTCGCATTCGTTACAGGCTTCCCCGTCGGCAGTCGGATTCAGACAATTGATCGTCTTGGCAAAGATACGGGCACAAGAAGTCTTGCCCACTCCACGGGGACCGCAAAAGAGGTAGGCATGAGCCAGCTTGTTACTTTGTATTGCATTCTTAAGTGTAGTTGTCAAGGACTTCTGTCCTACCACACTACGAAAAGTAGAAGGACGGTATTTCCTTGCCGATACAATATAATTATCCATTCTCTGCTTTTTTATTAACAAGACAAAGATAAACAAAATAATTCATTTACCTTTGCAAAAACGAAGTTCCTATGTCACGCATAAAAGAC
>DXRF01000248.1 GCA_019411205.1 Parabacteroides sp.
CAGAGAATACACGCCGAAGTCATTCGCCGAATCGTTAGGATTGAATATGGACGACTATATCGAGCTGACCAGTTTCACGCATCATCCGTATTATGTGAAATTCGACGTGGAAGTGCCCGACAACTGGGAACATTCCCTGATGTACAACCTGCCGCTCGACGAAATGATGGAAACGGTGGACCATGCTTTGACAAACGGCTATACGGTCTGCTGGGACGGAGACGTGAGCGAGAAGGGGTTCTCCTTTACGAACGGTGTCGCCATCAACCCGGAAGTGAAAAAGGTGGAAGACCTGTCGAATACGGACCGCGCCCGTTTCGAGAAATTAGGTGAAAAGGAACGTTTGGAAGAGGTGTTTAAGTTCGAACGCCCCTACCCTGAAATCAACGTGACCCCGGAAGTACGCCAGGCAGGCTTCGAGTCGTTCGTGACTACCGATGACCATCTGATGCACGTGACCGGCATCACAAAAGACCAGAACGGCACGAAATATTACATCACCAAGAACTCATGGGGCACCGACCGCAACAAGTTCGGCGGCTACCTGAATATGTCCGAGAGCTTTGTCCGTGCCAAAACCATCTATGTAATGGTTCATAAGGATGCGATACCGAAGGCGATCAAGGGGAAGTTGGGAATCAAGTAAATATATTTATAGGCACGGATTACGTGTGCATAAATTTACCACCAAAAGCAGTAAAAGCCTATTAATATCGCCAGTACGACGACCGACTTTTCCAAAGAGATAGGGATAAAGAACTTCGTCACGACGATCAGTCCGAGGGCGGCAATCCATTCGTAGGTCGCCCTCGGTTTGGCAACGGCACAGCCGATTCCGGCTATGCCGGCAAACTCTTCTCAACTTGACAGCCTTGCCATTTACCAGCAAACGATTCCCTTGTATCCAGATCTTGCGGAAGCCAAAACGTCAGCCAACCGCTCTTGGAAGACCCGGCAGCAATTTCCGGAATATGCAGGTTCAAGACAACAGACAGCCGGTAATCAGCCTGTATATCCATCTGATCGAAAGCATAGATGGCCATCCCTCCGAAATTGCAGGTTTTCATCTCTTTGCTTCCCGTGAAAGAGTCCGGTAGTCAGGAACAAAAAGCAGGAAAACTAACACAAAACGGAACTGCTCCCAGATACGACCGCCGGTCAGTAGACCTTAAGCTTTTGTATGCCTCCTTTTTCAAACTCGATCGCCCCCGGATAAGAGTTTTTCCGACTTCTTTTATTACCCAGATAATCCCTATTCAAGACTTTCGGCGTTTCTGCTCCTCCAACAAAAGACTGATGGGATATGGCTGTTTCTCCAAGTTCGGAAGGATAGACAAGCGTTCGGCCTCTCTGCCTTGCCCAGTCTTCCGACACATTTATCTGCAAATACCACCCATCAGCTTCTTCGATGATTCCGATACCGGCATGATGGTTCGGATCGACTTGAGGATCGATTTCCACTTTGGCGGGAACGGCACCTTGTAAAAACAGGTTCCCTTTCATCCTGACCGGAAGCAGACACTCGTCATACGGAGTCAAGTCTACACGCGTAAATAGATTATTATAATATGTCGCATCTCCGCACGGGCAAGTATGAAGTCCGGCTATTTCCGTCCCGTGAGGGATCAGATAAGGAGTCTCCCGGCTGTCTTCCTTGCCAGTCGGCCATATCTTCCAGGCTATTATATTATTAATAAAAGCAACTCCCTGCGAAAGCTTTACTTGTGCCAGCTCCTCTGACAAGAACAAATTATTGTCCACCAGGATCGGACCATGATTGACTTCCAAAGAAAAGTCTTGTACTTTATTATCGTGCAACAGATTTCCGGTAATCCTCGTACCCTGTGCCATCCAATCCAGCCATATACCGCCTTCCGTATGATAAATATGATTATGGCTGATAGTCACATCTACGGGAGCATGCAGTTTCAGACCGGCTATTTCATATCCCCAGAATGGCTGGTTCAAGCCTATATCATGGATCACATTATCAGCGATCACACTGTAAATGGCACCTAAGCTGCCGGCAATACCCGCTTGCCCACAATCGGAGATACGATTATTCCTTACGATATGACTGCCTATCGACTCCCGGTTCCAGTTATTTTCCAAAGCCCGTTCCGTTGTTCTGACGAAAGCCTCGGCCGACTCCGATTTATTATCCCACTCGTCACCATATTTACCTAAGGTGATCCCTACACATTTGGAATGGCTGATCGTATTCTCTTCTATAATCCAACCTTTGCTCCAATGTGTCCCAAGCAAGCCGATCTGCTCGGCAGTCGGAGGCGCCCAAGGAGTTGCAGCATGGCTCATTATAAATCCTTTCACCTGAATATAGTTCATATACGGTTTCTCCGGATAGAAGACGGACTGGCGCACATTGATTTCGACCGTTTGTTCGTTCGGGTCACGATCTATAAAATTGGCCCAGATATAAGTAGTATCATCCTCTGCCTTCGCAAACCATAGCGGCTGATCCGCCCCGGTAAAAACCACTCTCTCCAACGTTTCAGACTCGGTAAGAGCAACATTGTCAAGATAGACCTCTCCCGTATGGCACCATTTTCCACGTTCCAGCCAGTCGCCGTGAACCGTATCGGCATATGGATTAAATGATCCGAAGAACGTATTCGGAATCTTGACCATCCAGGTATTCCGGTCGATATGTCTCCATCCTTTCATAATTTCCGAACCTTTGATCTCAACCCTTTCTCCGGCAGCCGCCTGATACCGGATCATTTTCTCCGGCGACTCACCGCCACGTGGCGGATTCACACGTTCCCGATAAACACCTTCATGCACGGTTATGACATCGCCGGGTTTTGCAAGCTCCGCAGCCGCCTGGATCGTTCTCAACGGAGATAAGAGTGTTCCGCTATTTATATCAGCCCCCATGGAACTTACATGTATCTCCCGGCAAACAGACATTTTTTGTGCATGTATCGTAATCCCCGGTAAAAAACAAGATAGAAGGGACGTCCAAATAATTAAACAATTGTACTTCATAATATTATTCAAATTAAACAATGTCTGTTACTCAGATATTGTTGCAAATTTACAATATGTCACCGGGGGCTGAAATGGATAAAACTTGTTATTAACATGGACTATTATTGCTTTTCACTATATTTGTATTTCACATATCGCAAAACACATGAAGTTAGCACTCGGTTTCAAAGGGGAAAGGTTTATTTATCTGCCGTTACCATTACTGGAGGCGATGGATCAAAATCCGTTAACGGGAGACTTATATATCTATTCCCTGGGATATTTCACACGGGCAACCCATCATTATTTCGACCGTCCTCACGGATGCGACCAATACCTGTTTATCTATTGCAAGGAAGGTTGCGGACATATCCGGATCGAAGATCGAGAATATGTATTGCACCCTTATCAATTTATTATTCTCCCACCGAATGTCAGGCATCAGTATGAGGCAGACGATACAGACCCGTGGAGTATCTATTGGCTACATTTTAAAGGGAAAAAGGCAAGCCTCTATGCAACAGGATTCGATAAGCCGACATGCTTGAATCTTTCGCTTGATTCCAAGATTGAAGAACGCCTGAATCTTTTTGAAGAGATGTATGCAACTCTTAAGAATGGGTTCGAAACAGCCAATATCAATTATGCCAATGTCTGCCTGAACTTCTTCTTATCCTCCCTGCTTTATCTGAACCAGTTCAACAGAAGTCAAGCCGGCACTTCCAAGAGCGAATATAAGGGATGTATCATTAACTGGGCAATTTACTATATGCATGAAAATATAAACAAATCATTAACACTAAAAGACATATCATCCTATGTAAACTACTCGACCTCTTACTTCTACCGCAAGTTCATAAAAGAAACAGGAATCGCCCCTCTTTCTTATTTCACACTGATGAAAATAGAAAAAGCATGCAGCTTGCTGACCACCACAGACATGCAGATAAACCAGATCGCCTCTTTACTCGGCTACTCCGACCCTCTTTATTTCTCACGTGTTTTTACCAAAATAAAAAAAGTCTCCCCCGGCAAATTCAGAACCAGGCAGATAAAGAATCCGTAAAATGATTAACGAAGACTCTAAATAGATCCTAAACAGGTATAAAGACAACAAGGCAACCGTACCAAAATTCGGAAATCGTATGAACTATACCAAAGAAAAAACCGGATCTTATCATATAGGTTTTTCCCATTCCCTCTGTCACTGTATCACTGATTTCTTTCTACCGATTGATATTCAACTTGTTTCATTTGTGATATATGCCCGTTTTCTCTATCACTACTCTATCACTACCCTATCACTGGCACTTATTGCCCCACCCCTGCAAATCACTCGATTATTTTATGTAAAACGGCTATAAAATAGGTAAAACTGGGTGGTTTTCATTCTCCGGCACGGTACTTTAGTTGCCGGACATCCCCATGTTGCCCCCTCTTACACCCGGGTGTACCAGTTCTCTACACCCGGATGTTAAGGATGGCAACATGGGGGTGTTTACGAGATTATGTGCTTGTCTTTGCTAAAAAAAGAGAGGGCTTTTGTGGAATGA
>DXRF01000249.1 GCA_019411205.1 Parabacteroides sp.
ATTTTGAACTGTTCGCTCTCATATTCGGAATAGTTCATTTGCTTAAAGATATTGATCATCTTCTTGAAATATTCCATTACTTCAAGGAAAGTGTCGAACTTGAACTCGGTATGGCAAATCTTCACCACCTTATCCAACATAAACTCTTGACGTGCAAGAGGGGTCACCGCATCAATCGCATCGAATGCATCCTGTTGCAGGATCACGAAGTCGATCAGTTCCGATTTCCAGAAAATCACGTGATATTCCACAGGTACACCATCGTCACCGAGGATATTGATCTGTTCGGAAATTTCCTTACCACGCAACATACGGGTCTTGATCTCGTTCACCTTGTCAATCCAAGTCGGAGAAATATGTTTTGCTATATATTCCTGGAATTCGGGATATTCCAGATATTTGGAGTAACTATCGATCGGATTCACGGCCGGATAGCGTTTTCGGTCGGCACGTTCCTGCTCCAATGCGTAGAAACAACGGGCTACTTTCTTCGTATTTTCCGTCACAGGCTCTTTCAGGTTACCACCGGCAGGCGATACTGTACCAATGAAGGTGACGGAACCCGTTTCACCATTATTCAAATGTACATAGCCGGCACGTGCATAGAAGTTGGCCACGATTGCAGACAAGTCCATCGGGAACGCATCTGGTCCGGGAAGTTCCTCCAGACGATTGGACATTTCACGCAAGGCTTGTGCCCAACGGGAAGTCGAATCGGCCATCAAAAGCACCTTCAATCCCATGCTCCTGTAATACTCGGCGATTGTCATAGCCGTGTATACGGATGCTTCACGGGCGGCCACAGGCATGTTCGACGTATTGGCGATAATGATGGTACGTTCCATCAACTTACGTCCCGTATGCGGGTCTATCAGTTCCGGGAATTCGGTAAAGATTTCCACTACTTCGTTCGCACGTTCACCGCAGGCGGCAATGATTACAATATCGGCCTCTGCCTGTTTGGAAATAGCGTGCTGAAGGACGGTCTTTCCGGTTCCAAACGGTCCGGGAATAAAACCTGTACCCCCCTCTACAATCGGATTTACCGTATCGATCGTACGGACACCCGTTTCGAGCAACTTATAAGGACGAGGTTTTTCTTTGTAACAGGTGATGGCACGTTTTACCGGCCAGCGTTGTATCATCGTCACTTCCACCTCTTTGCCGGCTTCGTCCGTCAAAACGGCTATCACCTCATTGATTGTATATTGTCCTGCTTCTTTCAGGCTCTTGATCGTATATTCTCCCTTGAAGGTAAAGGGGACCATGATCTTGTGGGGCTGGAAGTTTTCGTCCACTTCACCCAACCAACTACCGGCGGCCACCTTGTCGCCCACCTTGGCAAGAGGTTTGAAGTCCCACAACTTATCATTGTCCAACGGGAACGTATATTCTCCACGTCTAAGGAAAACGCCTTCCATCTTGTCAAGGTCGTTCTGCAGACCATCGTAGTTACGTGACAACATACCCGGTCCCAACGTCACCTCCAACATATGTCCTTCAAACTCGGCTTCGTCGCCCACCCGCATACCGCGAGTGCTCTCAAATACCTGTACAAAAGCATTCTTGCCTATTACTTTAATAACCTCCGCCATCAGCTTTACGCCTCCTACGGAAATGTAACAGATCTCATTTTGGGAAACCGGTCCATCCACCTCTACGGTAACAAGGTTGGAAACGATCCCTTTTACAATTCCTTTCGTAGCCATAATTTATTTATCATTGTTTCTTTTAAATTCTTCCAAGGCATTCTCACTGCCTTTCTTCATCGCTCCGACAATCTCACGGAAAGTCTTTTCACCAGTCACCTTATCCAGCGTCACCCAGCGCTCGATCATTTCCAGTTTCAGCAGATAAGCAAATACACTCTCTATATCAAAAGGCTTAAAGAATGTATGCTCTTCGAGCCATTCCCATTTCAAGAGGTCCACTTTCTTCTCGCGAACCATCAAATCCGTTTCTTCAGCAATACGTTGCAGATCGGGTAAATAATCCACCGTATCTCCCAACCCAAAATCACGGGCATTAGATGTACGAAGCGCCCGGGCAACTTCATTATCCCCGACGATATACCCGGCTTTATCGAAACCATATTTACGACAGGTGATAGCGGTCAGCATATTGTTGATATTCAAGTTTAAGCAGAACCAATCACTAACAAACTTATTCGGATTTTTCATGGCATACGCATAATAGAGAGCTGCCAGGCGGTCTTCCCATGGAATTTCTTGTTTGTTTTCCTTGCCTTGTGCTTCAAGATAAAGTTTGAAAAACTCTTTAAAATAGGGAGGTATCCGGTCATTTTTTGGTGGCTTTTCTTCTTCCTTCAACGCTTTATAAAGAGCATCGAACTCATCATACGTTATACATCCCCGCGGATCCGGATCACGATCCGGATATTTGGCATGAGCAATCATGTTCTTATTGTCGAATTTGAGAAAAAACAGATCGATCAGCTTCTTATCGGCTTTCGTCAGTATACCGTCCAATTCCTGCCTGAATTGACTGATGGAATAGGTCAATTTACTATCATCGAGCGCAATATTGGGGAGTCCTGCGATTAAGCAATAATACTTACTCATATCAGAACAGCATTTCTACCAATCCGGGACGAAGGAATTCTTTAAAGAAAGCTATGAATTCGTCTTCGCCGAAACTTACTTTATACGAACCGTCAGCCGGGACGATTGTGAAAGAAGCATCATGACCGCTTACTTTTTCAATCTTCACACCTCCATCCAAGAGGCTTTTGGCATTGGCTTCAAAATATTTGGTGAGAGCATCAGCATCGGCCGTTCGGATCGTAATCGTTTCCTTCTTTGCCCATTCCTTTGCCATTTCTAAAATCACTTTCTGCATAAATGCAGTATCAGAAACGATCGCCTTCACATTGGAGGAAGTAATTTTTCCCGTAATGAGATTTACCACTTCGCTCTTCAGCGCTTCTACAGATTGGGTAGCAAACAACTTCAACTCGGCTTCCGTATTCTTTTTCAACTCGGCAGCCTGCTTTTCAGCCTGTGCCACAATACGCTTTGCTTCTGCTTCTGCTTCAGTCAAAATAGCCTGCTTCTGAGCATTTGCATCGGCAATGATTCGCCCTGCTTCTTCGTTGCCTTTCTCTACACCCTCTTTGTAGATCTTGTCGGTCAGTTCCTGAATCTTTGTATCCATTTCTATATATTTTTTAAGTTGTTCCCTATTGGGGCGGGTCGTGAACCGCCCATACTTAACGCCTACAAAGTTATTCTTTTCTTTGAATTAGCATTCAGTCTATCCTAAAAATTTGCGATTATACAATTTTTTTTCATCTTATTCATTCCAACTATCAAAACGCCATTATACCTCACATATAAATGGGATCGATTCGTGTCTATCTGGTTAAGAAGACAACCCTGACGAAATAAATATTTCAGATGTGATGAAAAAAATTATCACTTTATGCTTGTAGTTTCCAAAAAAGCGTTACTTTTGCTGCGTATTTAAAAACAAAGAGACAAAATGAATCGATTTAGCTTTACATATTACTTTTATTACTTTTACTTTAGCAAAGTGAAGGCAGGAGTTTGTATGTAAAGCGTTGATGAATGAATGTATATATCAATAACAAATATGAAGTCCTGCCGGTTTCGGTGGGACTTTTTTTATGGACAATTGAGAATTGACAATTTGAAAGAAAAAGAAAGAGAAGATGAAAAAGAAAGTAGCAATCCAGGGAATAGCTGGTTCGTATCACGATATAGCCGCCCGCAATTATTTCGAAGGTGAAGAGATTGAAATTATCGGTTGCAACACATTCAGAGATGTTATTTCGACCATCAAGAAAGATCCTTCCATTTTGGGAATAATGGCAATCGAAAATACGATTGCAGGTAGCTTGTTACAGAATCATGAACTGATACGTGAAAGCGGTTTACAAGTTATCGGCGAATATAAACTGCGTATCTCCCACTCGCTGGTTGCACTTCCGGGGACCAATATCCACGATATCAAAGAGGTCAACTCCCACCCGATCGCATTGATGCAATGTACCGATTTCCTCGATACGCTGCCCAACGCAAAAGTGGTCGAAAAGGAAGACACCGCCATGAGCGCCCGGTGGATTTCGGAAAACCAACTGAAAGGACACGCCGCCATCTGCGGGAAACTGGCCGCCCAGATCTACAACATGGAAGTCCTTGCCGAAGGAATCGAGACTAACAAACGAAACTTCACTCGCTTCCTGGCAATAGCCGACCGATGGACGGCAGATGAGATGCTCAAAGGTGAAGACAAAAACAAAGCGTCAGTCGTTTTCGCTCTCCCTCATACAGCCGGTAGCCTTTCCAAAGTTCTCTCCGTCCTTTCTTTCTACGACATGAATCTTTCCAAAATACAATCCTTGCCAATCATCGGTCGCGAATGGGAATATCTGTTCTATATCAATCTGACATTTACAGACTACCTGCGCTACAAACAGGCATTGGATGCTATCAGACCGTTAACAAAAGACTTAAAAATATTAGGCGAATATGCAGAAGGAA
>DXRF01000025.1:0-7776 GCA_019411205.1 Parabacteroides sp.
TGTTGACGTATGGTTCACGCATGGAAATATCGTCCAGGTTGTTCAGGTCGCTGAATACGCTTATTTTTCCGAATTTTGTCACTCCTGTCAGCATCGCGAACTGGATATAGCCGTCCATCGATTTCATTACTCCATAGAATGCTTTTAAGGTTTCACGATACTCTTTTTGTAAAGCCGCATTCTCTATGGTTTGCAGTAGAGGCTTATCATATTCGTCTATCAGGATCACCACTTTACAACCTGTCTTTTCATAGGCTTTCCGGATAAGTGTGACAAAACGGTCGTCTATTGTTTCGTCTGATTGGACAGAACCGTATTCTTGTTCGTAGATGAGCAACTGACGGTCTATCAGACGGAGTAGGTCGTCTTCTGTATCAAATTTTTTAGCATTCAGGTCTAAATGCAGAATGGGATGCTTATTCCAGTCTTTTTCCAGTTTTTCGATGGCAAGTCCTTCGAACAACTCTTTCTTGCCTTGGAAATAAGCTTCGATGGTAGAAATGAGCAGGCTTTTTCCGAAGCGGCGCGGACGGCTCAGGAAATAATAGCTGCCGGTTTTGATAATACGGTAGATAAGTTCGGTTTTATCAATATAGAAATAACCGCCGGTCCGAAGTTTTTCGAAGTTTTGTATGCCTATCGGATAAATTTTATTACTCATAACGTTCCTGTTTTATTTAAACTGTGCCTCCAGTTCGTAATGTAACAAAGATAGTAATGTTTCTTTGCATAGCCAAGCTTGTCGGACTGATATAGCCTAAATTATACCTTCTAAATTCAAATAAGCAAACACAAAGAAACATTAAAAGAACTCTATTATACAGGGATTATCTTCTGCATGGCAATTTATCTTATTGCCGAACTTGTCAAAAAGATCGTTCCCGTATTCGGATAGTTGTTCGGGATTAGCATATAGCAAAATGCTATTGTCACTGTCGGCCACTGATATAGTGGAGAGCACGGAGCCATAAATAAATTCGGTTGATACGGCCTGCCCGTTTTGGATTTTGGTCAGGAAGTTTTGTCCACTATTGTGCGTCTGTACCCAAATAATATCGCGCAGTGAGACAAGGTTATTAATGTATGAACCTTGGTTGGCTTTCCTAATGAAATCCATTCCGTCAATCTTGAAAGACTCGAGTAGTTGTTCTTTTGAAAGATAAGATTGATCTTGGGTAAATACCTCCTCCCTGAATGTTTCCGTTTCAGGATTAAATGCTACATACGTGTTGGATATCCCTAACTGGAACAGGTAGTCTGAACCACAAGCTATGAACTGTACGGGACGGAACATAATGAAAGGAATTTCTTTTTTCAGGTAGCCGGAAAGGATTTTCCCTTCTTTATCGGTCAAAGTGAGTGTGTTTTCATTTTGTCCGGTTACCAACAGGATATGCGAGTTGTCCAGTCTTTTGAATTTGTGGATAAGATAGGAATAGGGTATTTTGAATTTGAATGATAAATCTGTCGCATCATATACTTTCAGGCTTACATTATCTGAAATCCAGATTTCAGTAGTTCCCTCTGTTTCATAGATATCGAAATCCTCGATACGCTGATATTCTTCCGGTCCTTGCCCTTGTTTAGACAGTACGGATACAAATTTCCCCTTTTCATTGAAGTGCAGGATTGACTGTCCGCCGGATGAAGAAATATAATAATGGCCTTTGAATTTTTTTATTTTGTCTATTTGTCCGACCAGACACTCGGAGGTAGTTTCCAAAGAAGTAATCTCACATTTATCTGTAAATAAATCGGACCATTCGGGATGCATCTCACTGGGGAGAGGAAAATTCTTCAATAAAACTTTTTTCTCTTGCTTGTTTTCCGCACAGGAGAGGCAGAGGGATAATAAAGTGGCGAGTAAAAAAACTGTTCTATTCATAGTCTTCATTTTTTATTTCGATAGTTAATAATATCCAGTTGTTCCCATTGGGAGACAGTCTCGGTAATAGCTTTTGGATGGCTGGATAGGTACATCTGATGTTCTGGTAGTGTTCGACGAGCTCTTTTCCCTGGACAAGTACATATAAATTTTTGCCGTCGGAACCGATAAATGGATTATAAGAGATGGGCATGAAGTTGTCAAACAAACGGTTGAAGGAATATAGAACGTTATTTTTCAGATTGATAGAACAGAAATCTTCCCGCTTGCCGGCTAATTTAAAGAATAGTTTGCCGGATGCCTGGTTGAAGCTATAATGAGAATAAATGTACTTTCGCTTTGTGATGATTTCCGACATATCCAGGTCTTCTTTTGGACCGTACGGATATTTGTCTTTTGTTAGAAAATCTCCGTGAAAGTCGAGAGCATAGAAGGGTTCAATTGCTTCTTTTTGCTGATTATAAGAATAGATCGTATCTATATTGTTTAGAAAAATGAATAAATTACTCGTCTTCTCGTCTTGTGCATACATGTTTTGCGGAGCAAATGGCCATTCATTTTTCCCCCATTTCGGCAGAAAGAGCTTATTTATAGATTTGAAATCTGTTAGTACCATGAAGTGATTTTCAATACTTCCACGGCTGTTGCATGTGCCTCCCGAATAAATGAGATAGTTTTGTCGGCTGACGGGTATAAGGTTGGCGCAGGGGAAAGGTAAAGAAACCCTTTTTATGGGTGTTCCGTCCAATTTGAATTTATTGATTATTTTGAAACGGCTGATGACCCATAATTCTTCTACATCCGGTATGATGGCCATCGAGTTGACGAGAAGTGCATCGGCAAAATTCAGTTCTTTAACGAGTTGTCCGGATTTGTTGAAGATCACTACTTTATTTCCGGCAATTGTCTTACCCATTATGTAGAGGTGGTTCTTATGCGTAATTATGGTTATGCCATAATCAAACAGGTTGGATTCTAGTTGAGTGCAAGTGATGTTTTTTACCAAGCAGTCAAAGTTGATCGGTTTATATCCGGACATATCAATTCGTGTCACAGTGTTGTAGTCTCCATTCGGTTGGATAGGAACGGTATTGCCTTTTGTACAAAAACAACAAACAGTAAAAAGTAGAGCGAATGTTTTTATTTTCATGTCCACGTCGTGTAGATTTAAGTATATCCAACAGGTTATTACAAATGTACTTAAATAATTTGAATTTAGTATATTTGTAACAATAATAAACCTCAACTGTTGTTAGTAAAGTAAAGATTCTGAGTATGAGGCTTTTTTCGAGAATACAGGAGCGGGTGGATGCTTTTCTTCATGATGAAAAATTGAAGAAGAAGTTGTATGTCATTATATTCGAATCGGATACTCCGATGGGGAAACTGTTCGATACCTGCCTGATCGGATTTATTATCGCAAGCGTAGTGGTAGTGGTATTGGAGAGCATACGGTCTTTTTCATACCATTATACGTTGGGGTTGCGGATATTGGAGTATGTGTTTACGGCTTTCTTTACTTTTGAGTATCTGGTTCGTATCTATTGCTCGCCAAAACCCAAAAGGTATGTTTTCAGCTTTTTCGGGATTGTGGATCTGTTGTCGACATTGCCGGTCTATCTGAGTTTTTTCTTTGCCGGTACTCGTTACCTGCTTGTGATCCGCGCCTTCCGGTTGATTCGTGTTTTCCGTGTATTTAAACTGTTTAATTTCCTGAAAGAAGGTAATATGCTGTTGAAGTCGCTCCGGATCAGTGCACCGAAGATATTCGTGTTTTTCTTTTTTGTCTTGATCTTGGTAACTTCGATCGGTACGATAATGTATATGATAGAAGGGAACCGGCCCGGTACGCAATTCGATAATATTCCGAACAGCATCTATTGGGCGATTGTGACGATGACGACTGTCGGCTATGGAGACATAACGCCGATGACACCCGCCGGACGCTTCCTGTCGGCGATCGTGATGCTGATCGGTTATACGATTATCGCTGTCCCGACAGGGATTGTGTCGGCCACAATGGTAAGAGAACAACATAAAAGAAACAGGATGGAATGTCCGCATTGCCATCGGACAGGACATGAAGAGGAAGCCGAATATTGTAAATATTGCGGTTCGAAATTGGGCCAGGAAGAAACGGGGAAATGATAATTTTGTATATTTGCCGCCCGATAAACAGATCAATGTAAATTCTTAATAGTTTAATTTAATTCATTTTATTATGAAACGAATTGTGTTTTTATTGTTCTCAGTTTTCTGTGCATACGCACTTAGTGCTCAGTCTCTTAACACGTTGACTCCGAAAGAGGAAAAGCAGGGATGGGTATTGCTTTTTAATGGTACGAACTTGGACGGATGGACCTCGGTTGGCAAGAGTGTTCCTCCTGCAACAGGATGGACAGTAGAAGATGGCATCCTGACAGTCAACAAGAAAGGTGAAAAACGGGGTGGCGACATCATTACGAAAGACGAATATTCCGATTTCGACCTTCGTTTTGAATTCCGCTTGACAAAAGGTGCTAATAGCGGGGTGAAGTATTTTTTTACCAAATATGACGAAGGAGGCTGGTTAGGGCAGGAGTTCCAGGTTCTGGACGATGACAACCACCCGGATGCCAAATTAGGACGCGATGGAAACCGTAAGACCGCTTCTCTGTATGACATGATTCCGGCGGGCAAAAAACAGCTGAATCCGGTTGGAGAATGGAACCAGGGACGTGTTGTGGCTAAAGGCAACAAGGTGACTCATTACCTGAACGGAAAGAAAACTGTCAGCTACGACCGTTCGAGCGAAGCTTACAAAAAGATTTGGGAAATGAGCAAGTACAAAAAATCAAAGCCTATGTTCGGAAGTGTAAAACAGGGTCATATCCTTTTGCAAGACCATGCTGACGAGGTTTCTTTCAGAAATATCAAGATTCGGAATCTGTCAAAATAATTATTATCTTTGTCGCCATTTGATATAAATAATTAAGAAAGAAAATGGAAACAGTAGTAAGCGGCATTCGCCCAACGGGTAATTTGCATCTGGGGAATTACTTCGGAGCAGTAAAAGGATTTTTGCAAATGCAAAATGAGTATAATTGCTTTTTCTTTATTGCAGACTGGCACTCGTTGACTACACATCCTCGTCCCGATAATATCCGTAACAGTGTAAAGACGATCCTGGCCGAATATCTGGCTTGCGGCATCGATCCGGAAAAAGCGACCATCTATCTGCAGAGCGATGTGCGTGAAATTCCCGAATTGTATCTGTATCTGAATATGAATGCAGGGATCGGTGAGTTGATGCGTACTACTTCTTTCAAGGATAAGGCACGCCAGCAGTTGCACATCGACCGTGTCAACACCACGGAAGGGGATGTGGAAAAGGAAATTTTCAACGAAGGCAATAAACATAGCGTAAGCGCCGGTTTGCTGACCTACCCGACTCTGATGGCTGCCGATATCATTATTCATAAGGCGGTGAAAGTGCCGGTAGGGAAAGACCAGGAACAAAATATGGAAATGGCGCGCCGTTTTGCCCGTCGTTTCAATGCGACTTACGGAGTCGAATGTTTCCCGGAACCCGCCTCTTTCTATTATTCCAATAAGGCGATCAAAGTTCCCGGACTGGACGGATCCGGCAAGATGGGTAAGAGCGAAGGAAATGCTATCTACCTGATCGACGATGAAAAGACAATCAAGAAGAAGGTGATGAAAGCTGTGACAGATGCAGGTCCGACGGAACCGAACAGCGTGAAACCCGAACCGATTGCCAATCTGTTTACGATGATGGAGATCGTATCGACAAAAGATACTTTCGATTTCTTCAATGAGAAATATAACAATTGCGAGATCCGTTACGGAGATTTGAAAAAGCAGTTGGCTGAAGATATCAATAATTTCTGTGCTCCGATTCGTGAACGTATCTTGGACATTCGTTCCAACGAAGACTATTTGGCGAAAGTAGCCCGCATGGGAGCAGAAAAAGCAAGCGAGAGCGCTGCGAAAACGTTGCGTGAAGTGCGTGAGATTATCGGATTCAGAGGATAAGCATATTCTTGCTTACTATATTTGAGGCACGGATTACACCGACCTCACGGATGAATTAAAACCGTGCAGTCTGTGTAGTCCGTGCTTTGTTTATGTTTGCAAGGAAGGTGATTTTGTGCGGTATAATTTATTAAAATCATAATAAAGAACCTGAAAATCGGATTATTAAATAGAAAACTACTTTACTTTGCAGTGAATAGAGACAAGTAACAAATGTATGGCGGCAATATCTGCGGGAGAGTTTGAACGTATTTTCAAGGAGTTTTATAAGCCCCTGTGTCTGTTTGCACTTCGTTTTACAGAAAAAACGGAAGATGCCGAAGACGTCGTGCAGCAGGTCTTTGCCGATGTTTGGGATAAGAACAACCATGATATGTTAATTGCTAACTTTAAATCCTATCTCTATCAAGCGGTACGGAATCGTTCCCTTACGCTTATCGCCCAATCTTCTGATACGTTACAGACAACGGAGTGTATAGCCGATTTAGAAGACCTCTCGGAAGAGGAACAGATATATCAATCGGAACGAGATGCACGTCTTTGGGCGGCCATCGACGAGCTGCCAGCCGAACGGAAGAAGATATTTCTGCTTTCCAAGCGGGACGGGTTAAAATATCAGGAGATTGCGGAGGAGTTGCATATTTCCATTAAAACAGTTGAAAACCAGATAGGAAAAGCGTTAAAGACTTTGCGGGAAACGGCCATACGGATTTATTGTTTCTTTTTTTCTTGAATGAATAGGGGTTTTTTCAGATTTCCGGTCTTAGTGATAGAAAGGTTAAATGTTTATGTATCACTAATGCAAAAAAGAGAAATGAAGAAATTCGTATTATTTGTGATGTTGATGATGAGTGTGGTATCGGTGAGCGCACAACGGTGGTCGTTGACGCCGGAAGTCGGGATGACGGCCGTCAAGAGAGGCGGCTCTTCTTATATCGATGAACCGGGATACACTTGGAATGCCGGTTGGAAGATCGGAGTTGGAGTGGAGTATGCTGTCAAACCGGACCGTTTTTCATTGAAATCGGGGTTGTATTATACTCAACGGGGATATTCGAGACAATCGATTTCCTTCGGGAGCGTTTACCCGACAATAGACGATCAGTCGAAGTCTACTTTTAGTAAGAACTATTATAAGACGAGGCGTCATTTCTTGCAGGTTCCGTTGATGGCGAATTTGTCATTCCGTTTAGCGGATAATGTACGGTTGAATCTGGCTGCCGGTCCTTATATCGCTTATTCGATGGGAGATAAAAATATAGCTGAGTATAATGAATATACACCGGGTAATAGTAGCGGTCATGAAAGTTATGGCTCTATCTATTATGGAGATAATGATGGTTATTTTTATGGTGGCGGATGGGTAAGAAAAGGCTTTAGTCATGAAAGTTGGACGCACGATAACTCTTTCGACTGGGGACTTTCGTTTCAGGCAGGATTGGAAATAGGCTCCTGTGTGATGAATGTCGGTTACGATGCCTCTTTGGGTAAGGAATACGAATATGATTCGGTCGACTTGAAATACCATACTTTCAGTTTATCTGTCGGTTATAAATTTAAATTAGGAAAATAAACAATGGAAAGGGCTGTGGCAATTGTCCATTGTCAATTATCAATTGTCAATTGAAATGAAGAACAACGAGCGAGATGATAGATTTGAAAAACGCCTTCGTTTTGTAGTCCGGCACTACAAAGAGGGGAGCTTGGATGAGGATAAGGCTTGGAAACGGTTTGCCTTTCGGCAGGGAATCCGCCGCCAGGTCGCTTTTCGCCGTTATTGGATGGCGGCCGCTTCTGTTGTGCTTTTGCTTATTGGATTCGGCACTTTTTATGTGAAAGAGCGGAACAATCCTGAA
>DXRF01000025.1:7786-18918 GCA_019411205.1 Parabacteroides sp.
ATCCTGAATGGGTATCTGTCGCTACTGCATCGGGGCAATTAAAAGATGTTTATCTGCCGGATAGTACGCTGGTTTCGATAGCCGGAAATTCGACACTTCGGTATGATGTGAAGAAATATGGAAAGGAAAGGCGTGTGGTGGAGATGACAGGAAAAGCTTTTTTCCAGGTGAAGAGAAACGAGGCGCGTCCCTTTTCCGTTCATACTGCCATGACGGAGGTGACGGTTTTAGGTACCAGCTTCCAAGTCAGTGAACAACCGGACATGACGGAAGTCGATGTCGTTACGGGAAAAGTGCGTTTTGCAGCAGGGAAGGAGCCCGAACCGGTTATCCTGACAGCGGGAATGTCGGCCTCTTATTCGAATGAAAAGAAAGAAATAGATATCCTGAAGGAAGAGAATCCGAATAATCTTTCCTGGAAAACGAAGCAGTTGAGGTTTAATGATACGCCTTTGGATAAGGTGATCAGGGACTTGAACGAGTATTACCAGGTGGAGATCACCAACAAGGTGGATTCGCCGGATTCCCGGCTGACCGCAACATTCAACGATCTGCCTCTTGATGAAGTCCTGATGGTTATCAATCAGACGCTGGATATCCGATTGGTTCCCCGGAAAGATAAATAAAAAAGAAGATATGTCTCGTGTTTACCTATTTGTCATCGGGATTTGTATGTGTTGCCCGCTGATTTGGGCGAAAGAACCTTTGCACCTGTTGGCGGATCCGACTCCTACTGTCACGCTGGATATGAAGCGGGTACCGTTACAGGATATTTTGCTGGAGATTGAAAAGCAGACCGGCCTGTTTTTTTCCTATGAATCGTCGATGTTAAAAGAATTTCGCCATGTTTCGTTGACGGTACGCGATGAGTCCCTTTCTTATTGCCTGAAACGGCTGTTCGGGCCTTTACCTCTTGTTTATCGGATGACAGAGCATTATGTGATATTGAAACGGAAACCCCGGCAATATACAATCAGCGGGTTTGTGCGGGATTCCGCTTCCTATGAGAGCCTGATTGCGGCAACCGTGGTGGAGCGTTCTTCCGGAAAAGGGTCGGTTTCCAATAATTACGGCTTTTACAGTATTACGCTACCTCCGGGGAAGGTGGTACTGTCTTCTTCTTATGTCGGCTACGAGCCTTGTTCCGTTACGTTCGAATTGACTTGCGACACGATGATCGATCTCTCTCTATCGCCGGCCAGTGTGCTGGGGGAAGTCGTGGTAAAAGGAATCTCCCCTCGGTCGGATGTCTTGAATAGCCGAGTGGGAGTGTCGGATATCCCGGCAAGCCGTGTGAAGTCGTTGCCGGCCTTGTTGGGCGAAACGGATGTTGTCAAGACCTTGCAACGGCTGCCGGGTGTGACCGGAGGCACGGAAGGAATGAGTGGCTTGTTCGTGCGGGGAGGTGGTGGTGACGATAACCTGTTTTTACTTGATGGAAATCCGGTCTATCATACTGATCATGTGTTAGGCTTCTTTTCGGCTTTCAATCCGGATGCCGTGAAAAATGCCACTTTTTATAAAGGAAGTTTCCCGGCGGAATACGGTGGGAGACTTTCTTCCGTTATAGATGTACGTACAAATGAAGGAAACCGGAAAGAATATCACGGGAATATCTCGGTCGGTTTGCTGGCCGCGCGTGCCAATCTCGAAGGGCCGATCATCAAGGACCGGTCTTCATTCAATGTGTCGGTGAGGCGTACTTGGATGGAACTGATTACCTGGCCGCTCATGACGGCTGTGAACAAGAAGGCCGATACTGAATGGAAGGGCGGATACCATTTCTACGATATGAATGCCAAAGTCGATTATTCTTTTACAGACCGCAGCCGTGCCTATCTGAGCTTTTACATGGGAAGTGACAGTTACCGCAACGGCGAAGACTCGAAAAACATACATGGTGAAGACCGGGACTTTCGCTGGCGTTGGGGGAACCTGATCGGGTCTGCCGGGTGGAACTACTTGATCAACCGGAAACTGTTTGCCACTTTCACCGGAGGGTATACCCGTTATCGTTCGCATATAATCCAGAAGCAGAATGCTTTTGTCTCGTTGCCGGATAAGAGCGGGCAGGTCTATTTTCAGGAAGGACATTATCGTTCGGCTATGGAAGATGTGAACCTGAGAGCCTCTTTTGACTATCGCCCGAATGTCGACCACCGGGTCCGGATGGGAGGCGATTACCTGTTCCATCTTTTTCGTCCCGAACAGAGCAATATGAGTTCCTGGTATAAGGATTCGGTTGTTTCGCAAATGAATAATACGGTCTTTTCACATTCCTTGATTCATGGCCACGAAGTTTCCCTGTATGCGGAAGACGAAATGTTGCTGACCGACCGGTTGCGGGTGAATGCCGGGTTGCGCTTTACCCTTTTCCATGTGCAAGGAGAGACATACCAGTCATTCCAGCCCCGTTTTTCCGCCCGCTATCTGTTAGGGCGGAACCTGTCGGCAAAAGTGTCCTATACGAAGATGAACCAATATATCCATTTATTGTCCAACAGCTATATTAGTCAGCCGACGGATATCTGGGTGCCGGTTACCGGGAATATCCGTCCGATGCATGCTCATCAGGTAACGGGTGGCCTATTTTGGCATTATAAAGAATTGGATTTCTCGGCTGAAGGCTATTACAAACGGATGAATAATCTGGTGGAATATAAGGATAACGGTCCGGTTCTTCCCTCTTTTGAGGGGTGGGAAGACCGGGTCGGAGTGGGGAAGGGACGTTCTTACGGTTTGGAACTGATGGTGCAGAAAAAGACCGGGCGGTTTAACGGATGGATCGGGTATACGCTCTCCTGGTCCGACCGCTGGTTTCCGGACGGGACGGTCAACAAAGGACATCGTTTCCCCTCCAAATACGACAACCGGCATAAGGTCGATATCGTCGCTTCCTACAAACTTTCTAAAAAGGTGGAACTGACGGCAGCTTGGATGTATAAGTCCGGTAATCACCTGACGATTCAGGATGTGCAATACCGCCCGTTACCGGAGCTGACGGAGCGTGGCTATCAGGAGGAGCTTTGGTGGGGATATGGCGAGAACGCAAGTTCGCGCAACAATTACCAGCTTCCGGCTTACCACCGGCTTGATTTAGGTGCTAATTTCTACCGGTATAAGAAGAACGGGCGTATGGGAATCTGGAACCTGAGTCTTTGCAATGCCTATTTTAAGGCGAATCCTTTCTCAGTCCGGCCTATTTATTATCAAACGGAAAAAGGGCGGGAGGTCGTGTTGGAGCAGACCTTGTTGTTTCTTTTCGTCCCTTCCGTTTCTTATACATATAAATTCTGATGGCGATGAAGAAGATACTGTTTGCCTTGTGCCTGTTTTTGTTTGCCTCTTGTACCCGCGACGTGGTGCTGGTCCTTCCGCCCGTTTCTCCGCGCCTGGTGCTGAATGCTTCCGTTTCGCCGGATACGGATGTGACGGCTTTCTTGTCCAAAAGTTGGTTTGTCTTGGACACGGTTACGGACGACGGGGTCGAGGATGGCAGCATACAAGTGTTTATAAACGACCGTTTGCAAGGACGTATGCAGCCCGTTTCCGATAGCCGGTTAACAGGACGGTACGTGTTGCCCGGATGCCGTGTGAGGGCCGGCGATCGCTTACGGCTGGAAGCCGGGGCGGAAGGTTTTGATCCGGTAGGAGGAGAGACGGTCATCCCGGACCCGGTGGAGGTGTTGTCTGTCGATACGGTCCGTTTTACCCGCTTTGGTTATGGCGGATATGAATATCCTTCCATACGGTTGTATGTCCGGTTTCGTGACAAGCCGGAAAAACGGAACTATTATCGCTTGATAATCGAAAAACAGACAGAATTCCAGAAGGGAGACAGTGTGATAACCTGCAGTTCGATGTACCGGTCGGAACCGGGTTATACGGATTGGTTGAGCGTGGTGTATGAAGATCCGGTATTTCGTTCGACGGTGACGAATCCGGTCATCGAGCAGTTGGACGGAACGACTTGCCGGGGTACGTTTACGGATGATATGTTCGATGGCGAAGACTATACGGTCCGCTCTTCTTTCTGGCCTGTCGATTATTCTTTTAAGGGTGATTCGGTGACGACAACAGTGCATTATGATGTCCGCCTGGTGGCAATTTCGGAAGAGTACTACCGGTACCTGGTCGTCATCCGTAATTTCTCTATTTCGTTGGGCGATGCTTATTTAGACGGCTTGGTGGAACCTACCGCCACTTATACGAATGTCGAAGGCGGTTTCGGAGTCGTTGCCGGTTGCCAACTGGCTCATCGCCGTTTCACAATGCCTTTTGGTGATGAGGAACCTTATTGGAATCCGTTTGCCGTTTATGATTGATTTTAGAAATTTTCCAGGATCGAATAGGGGTTTTTCCATTTTTCCAGTCTTATGGATGAAAAGTCAATAAAGATAAGATGAAGAAGTTAATGTTGAGAGGATGGTTTACCTGTGTTTTTGTGTGTTTGAGTTGTTTTTTGATATCGGAGAAGTTGTCGGCAGAGGTAAACGGTGGAGATGAAGTTCGAACAGTTACATTGAACATGCGGAACGTTTCTTTGAAAGAGATTCTGACAGAGATCGAGAAGCAGGCTGGAGTGACTTTTTCGTATGAATCATCTTTGTTGAAAGAGTTTCGGAAGACAAGTTTCAAAGTAGAAGATGCAGCATTGGACGATTGCCTGGTACAGCTTTTTGCCGGCTATCCGCTCGTGTACAAGAGGACAGGAAACATTGTCGTTCTGAAACACAAACCCAGGCAGGTCACGATCAGCGGTTTTGTGCGGGATAAAACTTCTGCAGAATCCCTGGTCGGGGCTTCTGTGTATGATGTGAGCAGCCTGAGTGGTGTGGCAACTAATGCATACGGATTCTTTAGTCTTTCGTTGTCAATGCCGCCGGGTAGTAACGGTGTTCCTGTCCGCTTGCAAGTATCTTATATCGGTTATGAGAGCCGTTCGCTTACCATTTCGACCTTGCAACAAGATACGGTTTTGGCAATCGATTTACGGCCTAATGCTGCAATCGGAGAAGTACTGGTGACCGCTTCGGAAACAACCCGGCAAACGGTCCGTAATACGCAGATGGGAGCCTTGGAGATAAATCATGCTACTATCCGCGCGACGCCAACCTTGTTGGGAGAAGCTGATATTATTCGTACC
Source organism: Parabacteroides sp. (assembly GCA_019411205.1). Taxonomy (GTDB): domain Bacteria; phylum Bacteroidota; class Bacteroidia; order Bacteroidales; family Tannerellaceae; genus Parabacteroides. The sequence goes on from DXRF01000025.1 coordinate 12,933, forward strand.
TTGCAGTTGACACCCGGAGTGTCGGCCGGGACGGAAGGTATTTCGGGGTTGTATGTCAGAGGTGGCAATTCGGATGGAAATCTTTTCTTGATCGACGGTAATCCGGTCTATCAGGTGAATCACATCGGCGGCTTTTTCTCTGCGTTCAACAATGAAGCGATCAAAAGCATGAATTTCTTCAAAGCCGGTTTCCCGGCCCGTTATGGCGGACGGCTTTCTTCAGTGGTGGATGTACATACCAAAGAGGGGAATATGAAAGAGTTTCATGGAAGTGCTTCCTTAGGGCTGGTTTCCGGTAACTTGAATTTAGAAGGGCCGATCTGGAAGGACCGCACGTCTTTTAATATTGCGCTCAGACGTACTTGGTTGGATGTGCTGACGGCCCCGGCACTGGCGATTGTGAATCAGAAAAATAAAAAGAACGGGGAACGTGTTAATGGCCGTTATGCTTTCCATGATTTGAATGCCCGTATCGACCATCGTTTCAGCGACCGGAGTAGGATGTATTTGAGCCTCTATAACGGGAATGATGTTTTGAAAATAGGAAGTGAAGATTTTGCTTATTCCGAATATACAAGCGAATATCGTAATACGATCGACGCTTATATGCGTTGGGGGAATTTGGTCGCTTCTGCTGGCTGGACGTATGCGTTCAGTAATAAGTTGTTCGGAAAATTGTCTGGTTTCTATACGCGATATCGTTCTAAAATCAGATATAAAGAGGAAGATGTTTCCGGTAAGGAAGGTGATTCCGGATATAAGTATTCTTTGGACGAGACGACCAATGTGACAGGAATCACGGATTTTGGTGTTCGCACCTCGTTTGATTATCGACCGGTGGCGGCACACCATATCCGTTTTGGCGGTGATTACCTGATTCATTATTTTCAACCGGAGTATAACCGGATGAAAGCATTGGACAATAGTCTGCCGGATTCTATGCAGATTGCTAAAACTTTTTCCGACGACAAGTTGTGGGCACATGAATTGGCTGCCTATGCTGAAGATGATTGGTCGATTTCCGATGCTTTTCGTTTAAATGTCGGACTTCGTTTCAGTCTGTTTAATATTGATAACAGGACGTATACCGGCATTGAGCCGCGTGCTTCTCTGCGCTGGTTGCTTTCACCGGATGTTAGTTTGAAAGCTTCTTACTCCCGTATGAACCAGTATGTACATTTGATCAGTAACAGCTTTATGGATTTGCCGACTGATTCTTGGATGCCGGTGACTAATAAGTTGAAGCCGCTTGTCAGTGACCAGATTTCTTTGGGTGGTTATTACAATTGGAATCAGCTATTGGATTTTTCTGTTGAAGGTTATTATAAATGGATGAACAACTTGTTGGAATATAAGGATGGTTATAGTCTGATTCCTTCATCCGTTTCATGGGAAAATAAGATGGCCTCCGGTGAAGGGCGTGCTTACGGAGTGGAGTTTATGGTTCGTAAGCAAACAGGAAAAACCACCGGATGGGTCGGGTATGCGCTGGCGTGGGCGGATCGCCAGTTTGACGAAATAAATAAAGGACGGCGCTATCCTTCCCGTTACGACAATCGGCATAAATTGAATATTGTTGTCATGCATAAACTCTCCAAGAAAGTAGAGTTGTCGGCTGCCTGGACTTATTCGTCTGGTAATTATACAACATTGTCACTGGAAAATTATTATTCGAGTGACCATCTGCACCAACCGGGAGAAAGACCTTTCTGGGGGAATGGGACTGGTGAAGATTATTATGACCAACGTAATAATTATCAACTTCCTGCCTACCATCGTTTGGATGTGGGCATTAATATATATCGTCCCAAAAAGAAGGGGCGTATGGGAATTTGGAATATTAGTATTTATAACGTGTACAGCCGGATGAATCCTATCCTGGTTTATAAAGGAGATGTCAAAGAGGAGGCTGGATCAGACGATTATGGGAATCCGAATGTCACCTATCGGAATGCATTCAAGTCTATCGGTATTTTCCCGATCATACCGTCGGTTTCATATACATATAAATTTTGAAGGAGGAAAAAGATGAGATATAATATTTGTATATTGGTTTTGTTGTTGTTTGTCTTGTCCGGTTGCGAGAAAGAGATAAATTTGGAACATATGCGTCCTGAACCTAAACTGGTGTTGAATTGTCTGGCTGTACAAGGTGATACACTATCGGTAGAACTTTCCCGTACCTGGTTTTATGCGGATAATAAGGTCAAAGATATTTTTGTGTCTGGTGCGGATGTGAAACTTTATGTGAACGATGTGTTCCGGGAATCATTGTCCGAAGTGGCCGTAAAGTATGAAGAGCTTGATATCGATGCTGTTCGTTACAAATCTTCATCTTATATACCTGTGGCGGGCGATCGGATACGCCTTGTGGCTTCTCGGGATGGTTTTAAGGAGGTGGAGGCCGTGACGGAAGTCCCGCGCCCCTGTTCTGTCTCGGGTTTCGAACTTCAACAGGAGAGTGTAAGAGATACTACTGAATGGTTTGATGATGCATATATATATTTGGCTCAAAATAATACCGTGTGCTTCACTCTTCACGACGAACCGGGCGAAGATAATTATTATCTGATTTATTTCCGCCAGGGATATATTTGGGGAGGAGAAAACGATACCGTTTATTCCTGGTATTCTTTTAGACCTGATTATGGTAGTGAACCGGTATTTGCTGTTCAGAATTCGGCTTTAGATCAGATTTTCGGATATGATGGTGTGGGTGGTTATAACGGACTCGCTTTTTCGGACGAGTTGTTCGACGGGAAAAGCTATCAGTTTAAGATCCCTTGGAAAATAAGTCTTAGCTATACTCAGAGTGTCGATTATACTCCCTACAAATACCGTTGTTATCTGTATTCCGTTTCTCGCTCCTATTATAACTATATGAAAACCATGAATGATTTGTATGAGAGTGGCTTTGTCGGCGATCTGGCGGAAATAGGCTTTGCCGAACCGGTCCGCATCTACTCGAATGTGGAAGGTGGAACCGGTATCTTAGGAGGTGGTTGTTTGGAGTTCAGAGAGTTTACAAGTGACTGACCTGGTCTGTGCTGACCGGATAATGGTTTGAAATCCCTTGTGTTTCCTGTTCGGTATCTGTGCTTCTTTCAGCCGGAATTTAGTTACCGATCCTGAATGTTCCGATCTTGCCTGCCGGATAGAACATGAACTGGCGGTCCATCTTTCCGCGGATCGGATTGTATTCGTAATTGATTCCTACGCCGACCTTGAAGCCGCTGTCGTTCACTTTGAATTCGAATGCTCCGCCTACGTTTGTATGGTTGTAGAACGGGTTCATCAGCATATGCGGGTTGTTTCTTTCGTTGTGGTCGTAAAACGTATATTGTCCCCATCCTCTCACAGTCATCCAGTCGGTCACGTCATAGCTGGCCATCGCATTGAACCCGCTCATGAATTGGGGAGAGGGATTGAACGGGGTGAAATAGCGTCCGCCGAAAGCACCTCCCGATAGGGAGAACCGGTCGTGTGTCCATAGCAGTTCCGTATTGATCCGGGTAAGACCGCCGATACCGGGCCATGTGTATTGTTGTCCGCTTGTGATAAAGGCCACTTGTTCGCTGACGGGAACGACTGATACTTCATGAAAATCCAATGCCATCGGCGAGACGCGTCTTAACATCGGTGTGTACGGATTGAAAAAAGGCTGATAGGCGGCAGATGAAATAATCATGTCCATCGGACGCTCTTGTTCATATGCGGATTGGACGGGAAGGTCGGGAATGAATTCACGCAACTTGGCTTCGATCAGTTGCCTGTCCGATGGCGTGAAACTTTTGTATGCGAATTTGGGTAGGTTCAAGTCGAAAACAGCTCGTTTGGGCACTGCCACCATTCGTCCTTCTTTGGTTCTGATCCAAGTCAGATCGGATTGTGCTTGCAGACATAATGCGCACAATAACAACATGATTAAACTAATTCCCCGCTTCATACAACAACTCATTTAATTTCTGCGAAGATAAAAATAAATTTAGATTTTTGTGTATAAATAATGAAGATAGATGCAACTATCCGGAAGCCTGTTTCATCATATAATCAGAGAGTAGCAAGTATTTATGGACGAACAACTGTTAATCGACGGATGCAAGCGTGGCGAAGCATCGGCTCGTAAAGAATTATACGAACTGTATGCACTGGCCATGATGAGCGTATGTGCTCGTTACGTTCGTGACAGGGAGACGGCTCGCGACTTGCTTCAAGATGGATTTATCAAAGTATTCACCAAAATACAGACCTATTCGGCTACAGGTCCGTTTGGCGCCTGGATACGAAGAGTGTTTGTGACGACGGTACTCGAATATCTCCGTAAATACGATGCTCTCCGGTCGAGTTCCCCGATTGATGAATATGGAGAACAGGTTGAAGATATGGATGCTTCTGTACTGGACCGCTTATCGGCCGACGATTTACTGGAATGCATCTCCCGGTTACCTGCCGGTTACCGGACTGTCTTCAACCTGTATGCCATCGAAGGATATACGCATAAGGAAATAGCAGCTATGCTGCATATACAGGAGATCACTTCCCGCTCCCAGTTTGCGCGGGCAAGGAAAGCATTACAGGAAATGGTTCAATCTTTAATAGCGCAGGACAATGTCAACAGCAACAGAACATAATGAGCATTTAGACCTGTTCAGTTTGAAGGTAAGGCAAAAACTGGAGGATCACCGGTTGCCCGTCGATATGGAGGGCTGGGAACAAATCGAGGCGAAAATGACCGGACGTCCGCGTCTTTCCGTCTGGAGGATCGGTGGCTGGGTGACTGTTGCTGCTGTTCTTGCCCTGTTATTCCTGATCCGTTTGTACCCGACCGTTCGCATTCCCGCGCTTGACGCGGGATCGCAGGAAGAGGGACTGATCGTCGAAAAGACGAATCCCAAGAAAATGGATACAGAAGGACTGCAACCGGACAGAGACGGGTCTTTTACGATCCCGCGTCAAACGCGAGAACGGATGGTTGCCCATGTTGCACGAAAGGGGGAAACCGTTCCTATTCCTGTTGATGTGGCCGCGTGGGAAGAGGCTATTGCAGAAGAAGGAGAGGTCGAGCTTCCTCCAAAAGCAGAGGTTACACACCCGGCAGCCGAAGTGCCTGTCATACAGCATATAGGACCGGAACCGGAAAAACACCGGACTCAAAAACTGTTCGCAAGAGCGGATAGGCCAAAGGCGAAGGGAGGCGGATGGCAGATCGGAGCCAATATGGGGACAGGAGGGCATTTATCGTTAGGTATGGGATTGGATGACACTTATCAAAATGATATGAGCAACACCCCGATAGACCCAAATGTACCTCTTCCTCCCATCCCTCCTGTTGTGGACGACGAGCCGGAAGTGGAGATGGGGAGCGGCCCAGAAAGCTTCTCCCAAGCGGACTGCGCATCGCCTTTATCGTTCGGGATAACCGTACGCAAGAATCTGAATAACCGTATCGCCCTTGAGAGCGGTTTGGTTTATACTTATTTGTACACGAAGTTGAGCCAGAGCCGGATGATCTGCGGCCGTGCAACGTTGGGGCTTCACTATTTAGGTATTCCGGTCAATCTGGTGATTAATTTGTGGGACAATCCGAATTGGAATGTGTATGTCTCTGGTGGTTTCATGATAGAGAAAGGAGTGCGCTCCATCTATCATGTGGAGGCATATGGACTCGATGAGCATAAATCTGCCACACACCGTTCCGGTATAGACGGATTGCAATGGTCGTTGAACTTGTCTGTCGGTGTCTCTTACCGTTTCTATCGGAATTGGAGCTTGTACCTGGAGCCTCGTTATTCTTATTATTTCGATAACAACCAGCCGGTGAGTTATCGCACCGAGAACATGACGTTGATAGGTGTTGGAGCTGGAGTACGCTTCGAGTTTTGAAAATCAACGACACGGTATAAACTATAATACGCTTCAGCTTGTTATATCTTATGGTTATTTAAATAAAAACAGGCGATGAAATTCTTTATTGACACGGCTAATC
>DXRF01000250.1 GCA_019411205.1 Parabacteroides sp.
GAATAAAAATGAGTGTGATCACAGTTCCAAACAGCAGGCCGCCCATAATGGATGCTGCAAGCGAACCGAACATGGCGTCGGTCAGCAACGGGATCATCCCCAAGATCGTGGTCAAGGCCGCCATCATCACCGGACGCAGACGGCTCTGGGCACTGTCGATCAAGGCGGTGACCGGCTCCGTTCCCTGCCCGATCTGCAAAGTGATCTCGTCCATCAGTACGATACCGTTCTTTATGATCATTCCTATCAACCCCAATGTCCCGACGATGGCGACAAAGTTGAACGTCTTGCCGGTCACCAACATCGTCATCACCACCCCGACAAATACCATTGGAATACTGCAGAAGATGATAGCCGGCTTGCGGTAATCCTTGAACAGCATGATCAAGATCGCAATCATCAGGATAATGGCCAGTGGGAAATTCTTGAACAGATACTTCATGGACTGATCGCTGGCGTTCTTCTCACCCTGCCATTGCAACGAATAGCCTGCGGGGAGTTCGATCTGCTCCAACTTTTCCGCAACCGCCAATCGCGCTTTTTCCGTCTCAACACCCGGCACGGGAGAACATTGCACGCGCTGGCTGCGCTGTCCATTGTAGCGAGGAACGACCGGATCCTCCCATCGCACATCGATTCCTTTACTGATCTGTTTCAGCGGCGTGCTGCCCATCAGGCTTTCGATCAGTTCCTCCTTCGAGAGTGTTCCTGCTTTCAGTTTCACCATGTTTTCTTCGTTCAGCAGACCGTTCAGCGAAGGGAGTGTCGAAAAGACCTGCGTATTCCCTAAATCCTCGATCGGCCGTCCCTGTCCGTCCAGGCATTTCAGGTAAATGTTGTTTTTATGAATGCCCTCGTAGAAAGAACCGATAGGTATACCGCCCGTAGCCGTCAATAACGAAAGGCTCACGTCGCTGCGGCTCAATCCCAACGCACGAGCGGCCGGTTGGTCGTACTCGATTGTCAGGACCGGGATCTGCGGTTCCCAGTCGGTCGTGATCAAGCAGACTTCCGGCGTATTCTCCATAATATGCCGTGCGCTATCCGCCAAACGGTGCAGGACGGCAGGATCAGGTCCTAAGAATTGGGCCTCGATGGGATATTTCTTAAACATCAGGTTATAACGTTTCAACTTGACGTAAGCATCTGGATACTGCCGTGTCAGGTACTCTTGTATCTCGTCGATATTTTCGACTAGCTCGTCGGAAGATGTAAAATCGATGATCAACTCCCCATAGGCCAATGAAGGATTGGCAATGCTTCGCACCAAGTTATAACGTCCCGGCGTTCCACCGATGGAAGCTGTCACATTCGTGATCTCCTTCCGGGTTTTCAAATAAGCTTCTATCTCTTTCAGGTCATTCGCCACACGGGTAGAATTATTACCCTCCGGAAGTTTGTATTCCATATACAACTGGTCGTACACCATATCGGGGAAGAATCCCTGACGCAGGAACCGATAGCTGTAGGCGGACAAAAGCAACAAAACGACCATCGTCAACGTAAAGCCAAGACGGTGCGACAAACCGAAACGCAAAGCAACCCGTAAGATGGCATATATCTTACCTTTATATACACGCTTGCCGGAATTATCGTTTTCCACCGCCGGATGTAACCGCCTGTTTGCCATCAAGGGAACGTGGAGTAATGCTAACACCCAGCTCAGCAACAGCGAAACAGCCAGTACGATAAACAGGTCACGCGTATAAACGCCTGCCGTATCCGGCGACATATAAATCGGCAGAAAAGCAATGATGGCGATCAACGTCGCTCCCAACAACGGCATCGCTGTCTGCCGTCCGATAGCGGTCATCGCCTCCATCCTGTCTTTCCCGGCTTTCAAGTCCACCAATATACCGTCGATAATCACAATGGCATTGTCCACCAGCATCCCCATCGCCAACACGAAAGCAGCCAGAGAGACACGTTGCATTGTTCCCCCGGCGAATTGCAGGAAAAGGAATGATCCGAAAACAGTCACCACCAAACTGATGCCGATAATCAGTCCGCTCTTGAACCCCATCGCCAGCATCAAAATAAACACAACGATGACGACAGATTCGATCAGGTTGATGACAAACGTACCAAGCGAATCTCCCACACGCTCGGGCTGATAGAATATCTTATGGCAATCCACTCCGGCCGGCAGACGGTTATCTTTCAATTCCGCCAGCTTCGCTTCCACGGCTTTGCCGACCTTCACGATATCCGAACCGCTCGAAGCAGCTACCAAAATGCCGATAGAGCGTTCCTGGTTATAGAACATCTCGTTACGGGTTGGATCTTCATACCCCTTTTCGATCAAGGCTATGTCGCGCAGACGCAATTGGTCGTCGTCATGGCCCTGGATAAACATCTTACCGATGTCGTCCACCGTTTTGAAACGATCGTTTACCGTCACTCGGATGCGGTTATCCCCATTATCATAGTAACCGCTATAAGTCGTCTCATTTTGTCCGTTCAAGGTAGCCAGGACTTCGGCTGGTTTCACGCCAAGGTTGGCCATGCGGTCCTGCAACAGGGAGATATTGATGCATTCGGAACGTTCCCCATATATATCCACCCGGTCCACTCCTTCTATTTCGACTACCTCCCGCTTGATCAGTTCGGCATAATCAGCCATCTCCCGATCGGACAGTCCATCGCCCGTCAATGCGTAGAACATGCCGAACACCTTACCGAAATCGTCTTGTACGATCGGTGTATTGGCTCCAGAAGGAAGCAAGGCGGAGGCATCATTGACTTTCCGCCGGAGAAGGTCCCAATGCTGCTCCACGTCATCATCCTTGACGGTAGTCAGCAGTTCGACCTGGATCAAGGACAGATCATTGAACGAATAGCTTTCGACGTTATCGACATTGTCCATCTTACGGATACTTTTTTCGAGCACATCCGTCACTTCCAGCTCTACCTGATGAGCCGATGCACCCGGATAGACAGTCGCCACCATTGCCAGTTTTACCTTGATCTCCGGATCTTCCAGTTTACTCATTTGATAGCAGGCCAAAGCTCCACCCGCCAACAAAACCGCTACCAGAAAATAGACCAGGTTACGATTCTGAAATCCCCATTTGCTTATATCCATCACAACAATCCTCCTACATTCGTTTTAGAACCGGTAGCCAAAGGCCGGACATTTTCTCCATCTTCAATATGATGCACACCGGAAGCAACCACGATTTCGCCGACTTGCAGCGTATCGGAAACTACCATCGCACGTCCGTCAGACAACAGGCGCAGAACCGCCACCTCGCGACTATAGACTTTCCCTGAGGACGGATCATAGACAAATACGTACGTTTTGCTATCCTTCTGCAGAAGTGCCCCGCTAGGAACAGAAACCGGTTGTGAATCGCTCTCATTGCAATAGATCGTGACCATCGTATTCATTCCCGGTGAAGGGAGTGGTAACTTGCCCGGAATCATTTGCAGGCGCATCGTATACAGCTGGTTCGCGTTGGCTTTCGGAGTGACGCTGATCAATTTCAAAGGATAATTTTCCCCCGGATAGAGGTCAAATGTACAAAGATAGCCATCAAACCGGTCTCGCCGGATATAGTCGGCTGCCGGAAGATTGATTTCCACCTCCGGAATACCGGCGCCGACCATCGAGATCACAGGCATGCCTGCCCCGATCGTTTCATGCGCATCGAACATCTTTTTCTGTACAAAACCACTGAAAGGAGCATATAGCCGAGTATATTCCAGCTGGTCTTTATGATGCTGATATTTTGCAGTGATCTGTTTCAGACCGTACACGGCTTTATCATTGGCATTAGGTGTAGTCCCGTTTTCTTTATAAAGCGCCATAATACGTTCGGCTTCCGCCTTGATCTGCTTATATTCGGCTTCCGTAGCATCCAGCTGCACCTGGTAATCCGCCGGATCCAACTCGGCCAGCAGTTGTCCTTCCCGCACGCGGGCACCGTCTTCCACATATATTTTACGGATTGTCCCACTCACACGGAAGGCCAAATTGATATCCTGCGCTGCTTTCACTTTTCCCGGAAACTGGAGGGCTGTCTGGCTGCTGGCGGAAACGACCGTATCGATCTTGACTGTCTGAGCCTCCTTTGTCCTTTTCTCTGACCGGGCACAAGAAATAAATAGAATCAAAGGTATACCTGCTAAAATGAAATAAATTCGTTTCATAATTTAAGTGTATTTAATGACAAACAAATTTATCCTTACCAAACTACCTTGCAAAGGTCAATATAGATACGAAATTGTTCCATTTGTATATAAAACAACCGATACCCCCTTAGCCCTACCCTAAAGCTCTATTAAAACCGACAATATCTCCTTTAAAAACAGCCTATTTAAAGGAATGCAAGAGGTATGTCATCATACATTTGAAGAAGGAAAAAGCTAGTTTTAATATAGTTATTTTTGTCATCCCAACAATTATAGAAGATTTTATGTACTTTTGCCTCAGAATATAAAAAATCTAAATAATTCGATTAAATC
>DXRF01000251.1 GCA_019411205.1 Parabacteroides sp.
GTTTATTAATGCCGTTGTTCAGGGAGAACAGGTTCGGGACCAGCAATTCGCCGGCCGAAGCATTCATCTTACTTCTTTGCTGTATCATCAGGTTGCCACCGAACGTTACGAAACCTCCCAAGCGATCCAACAGATTGTCTTTGCGTGCGGTAGCCAAGAAACTGTAGTTATTTTCATAGAAAGTTTCAGAACCTTCATTATACAAACCACGGGGCGAAGTATTGCCGCCGGCATGCACTTTCTCGTTTTTGGTTGTCGTATAATAGTCGGTACCGCCGCGCAACTCGATATCGAACCAGCTGGTCGGTGCATACTTCAACGATACATTTCCCAAAAGACGGTTACGGGTATCGTTGTTCTGGCGATATTTGGTTACCCAGTAGGGGTTTTCCTGCGGATTTTTGGATGCATCCCACCAGATCATATTGCCTTCTTCATCCACGCTATTCTTAAAATCCTTGACATTCAAAGAACGAGGCAGACCGTATATCGTGTTGAACGCATTCGACGGATTCACACCTTGGATCGGGCGGTTATGGGCATTCATATTTATATAGTTCACTTTGGCATCCACCTTCCATTTCTCCGCCTTATCGAGGAATGTGGTGGCACGCAACGTAATGTTCGTCTTATTCAGCTTCGATTCCGGGGTAATACCGGCATCATCCGAACGGTTGATGGAAGCAAAGACGGAAGTCCCGTTAATATTCTGCTGGAAACTGACGCCTTCGTTAAACGAGGTTCCTGTGTGAAAGAAAGCATCGATATTGTCATATGTCCGGAGAGACACCTGGCGTCCGAGCCAATCCGTTACTGTCTGTCCTTCAGCTTTCGGTCCCCAGCTCAAACGGGACTGGTTGTCGTAAACTCCGACCGATCCTTGTCCGAAGCTGTTTTGCATATCCGGTTTCAGGAAAATGGATTCGGCCGTGATACCGGCATTCACCGTAATCCCCAGACCTTCGTTTTTCCGTCCCGATTTGGTCGTGATCAAGATCACACCGTTACCGGCCCTCGAACCGTAAAGTGCGGCTGCCGAGGCCCCTTTCAAGACCGTCATCGATTCGATGTCTTCGGGGTTGATATCAGAAAGGCCATTCCCCATATCGGCTCCAGAGTTACCCCAGACATCATCTACACCGCCAGTGAAGTTATCCATCGGCGTACCGTCCACCACGATCAACGGCTGGTTGCTACCAGTCAGCGAACTGTTACCACGGAGCACGATCTTCGAAGAGCCTCCTACCCCGTTACTGGAGCGGACGATCTGCAAACCGGAAACTTTACCGGACAACGAATTGGCCAGATTCGGTTCTCGGGAAGACAACAACTCGTCTCCCTTCAATTCCTGCATGGCATAACCTAACGCTTTTTTATCACGCTTCATGCCCAAGGCAGTCACAACTACTTCATCCAATTTCTGCGTGTCTTCTTCAAGATGTACGGACAAAGAGGCTTGTCCGGTATAAGGAATCTCCTGTGTGGCGTAACCGATAAAGGATATCTGGATAATATCCCCCTTTTTTACCCCATCCAGCGTAAAGTTGCCATCCATATCGGTCATTGTCCCGTTGGTGGTTCCTTTTATAACAACAGACGCGCCGGCAACCGGTCCTAAAGCATCTTCGACGGTTCCCGTTATTTTTGCATTTTGCTGGGAAATGTCAGTCTCCGGATTACCTGCACTTGAAGCCGCGTATATATTCCCGGAGAAACATAACGTGCTCGCAAGTAAAACCACGCTGACAGGTTTAATTCTTTTCAACATAACTAATGTTTTTTGTTTAATTTATGATACATGTCTTGGCTGAAACCAACGTCTTTTTTGATATATGTAACACAAAAAAAGAGAAGTTGTTTTGTATTTAACTTTTCGGATAAAAACAAATCATGCTGAAAAAGTATTCTGGAAACATACTGACAAATTGTTTCACAAGGACAGAGAAACAAGAAGAAAAGACAAATGAGAAAACACAAGAAATCTTTTTTTTGATTTGGAAACAAAAAATAAAAAAGCCGCCAACCAATTCCTTGTGGAACTGATTGGCGGCTACGCTCTATAACAATTTTTCTGTTACTTTTCTGCTTCTATATTTGCTTTCGTTGGCCATCCCCATGTCTGATAGAAAATGGAATTATCTACACTCTCATCGGCAGACAATAATTCAATTTCCCGAATAGGGATCGGAGAATTATAGTGGGCATCCATCCATGTATAGCCTTCAAAAACTGGATTATTGCTCTTGATACGGTAAGGACGAACATATTTACTCTCCCCTTTTGAAGAAATATTCGCTTTCTCATCATTCGGTCCTTCAATGAACGAAACGACATTACTTTCGCCATAGCCATCACCATTATAAATAGCAGTCTTATACATAGAGGTCCAGAAATTACACCCTTCAGGAATATAATTTTTCGTTTTCAACTGATCCATTGCACTCCAACGAACCAGATCGTCCCAACGCATACCTTCACCGATAAACTCGCAACGGCGTTCACGGCGGATATTATACAACGTCGGATCAATCAACTTGCCCTGAGAATAAGCACCCCAGTCGCCAAGAGCTTCCTTGCTCATATCCGTAGCAGCGATAGTCTTGTTGAAATCCGGATCAACAGCAGCACGGGTTCTGACAGCTTTCCAATAATTAGAAGAAGTCCCATCAATATTGCCATCCCGCATATACTGAGCTTCTATATAGTTCAGATATGCTTCAACACCACGGAATAAGATTTGTCCGGTTGTTCCTTCGGCTTTACCATACACATTCTGCGTCTTGTCGAAACTTTCCCCTTTACGCAAGCGATAGCCTGTCATATCTCCCATTTCGTTTACACGCGAAGGGACGAGAACCGGCAGAAAAGTATGTACTTCGTCATTCCCGGTCGACAATATCGGCATATTGTTATTTTCCGAGAACACAAACAGTTGCAGACGTCCATCTCGGTTTTCCTTTACATTGTCAAGAGTTGCATCTCCCTTGTAAGGTTTGGATGCAGAAGCAGCATAAATCGGAAGACCGTCTTCCATCAAGAAACTCTCTACATACCCCTTCAACAAACCATTATAAGAACCGGTGGCAATATAAGCAGAAACCCCATGAGCGATCGTAGAAGAAGAAACCGTTCCATAATCCTTCCACATCAAGACTTCATCGATCCCCGATAAATTATCTGTAGCATACATTTCGAAATATGGATTCCAACCGGAAGTCGGTGCAAGCGGATTCTGGTCAAGAACCATTGTATTAGCAGTCAGCGTCGTATTATCAGCAACTTCCTTTGCCGCATCCATAGCCTGTGTCAGCAAACTTTTCACATGGGTATCCACGTCTAAGGAGTAGTTCGGATGTACTCGCTGTCCTGGCCATTCAGCATCACCCGGCACACGGCCTGTTCCCCGGTGGTATTTCTCGAAAGAAGCTTCATAAAGAGCTACACGAGATTTGACGAGCAATGCCACCTGTTTGTTGATTCGATTGTTGGAAGCAAACCCTTGATCTTGCAATAACTCGATAGCTTTATCCAGATCGCTCAAAATGAAATCGGCCACTTCATTACGCGGCATACGGGTTCCGTGCGCCACCAAGTCTTCCTTATTATCCTCCAGAACATCAGTGATGATCGGATAGTCTCCGTATGTTTTCAAGCGGGAGAAATAAACCCATGCCCGAATAAAATACATCTCACCTATGTAATGTTTTGCATTCACTTCATCACTGCTATAAACTCCGGCTTCATATTTCGGAAGTACCGTTTCAAAGAAATAGTTACAATAGCGGATCAAAGAAAAGCCCAAATCACCAGACTGCGGAACCGTCCAATAGTTTTTGGTAAAACGCGCTTGGTTCGGGTTACCTACAACCATATTATCCGTTGCCCCATCTCCGTTCAAAATAGCTCCTTGACTCCAACCGCTCGGCGATGTGAACAGATCATTATACTTGGAGATGGAATAAGCACCTAACTGATCGGCATTCTGGAAATAGGCATCAGGAGTCACTTGGTCCAGCGGAGCCATATCCAGAAAATCGTTGCAAGATGAAATTAGGCAGGTAGATCCTGCAAGCAGACATGCCGCAAACGTATTTTTATATTTGATTTTCATTTTACCTTCGTGATTAGAAATTAATATTTACACCAACAGAAACAACTCGCTGTAACGGATACAGTTTACCCGGATCACTATTATAAGCAGATTCCACTGATTCCGGATCAAAGATACTACTCAACGACGTAAACGTTAGCAGGTTATCACCAGATACATAAACACGTGCACTACCGATACCGACCTTTTCCATCCACATTTTCGGAAGCGTATAGCCCAACGTAATATTCTTCAAACGGCAATAAGCACCATTCTGGAGATAACGAGTCTGAATCTGATGGTTGTTGGATCCCCATAAAGGACGTGCATAGT
>DXRF01000252.1 GCA_019411205.1 Parabacteroides sp.
TAATATATGAATACAAGGAAAAAGCTGATACTGACAATTGTTCTATTGAGCTACTTCATTACGGCTATCGACGGTTCGATTGTAATCACAGGAGTAACCAAAATCGCCGCCGACTTGCACCTTTCCCCCTCCCTGCTTTCATGGGTACAGAACGCCTATGTATTAGCTTGGGGTGGTTTTATGTTGTTGGGCGGACGGATAAGCGACATATTCGGCCGTAAACGAATTCTAAATCTCTCGCTTATGCTGTTCGGTATCGGATCTCTATTGGCGGGAATAGCATGGTCGGCATCGGCAATGATTACCGCACGCTTCATTCAAGGAGTCGGTTCGGCTATATTGGCTCCGACTTCACTGGCTTTGATTATGGATTATTTCGAAGGGTCGGAACGAGTCAAGGCCGTTGCATGGTACAGTTCCATTTCGGGATTGGGACTCTGCTTCGGGCTTGTCTTCGGTGGGGCGATTACGAGTTTTCTTTCGTGGCGCGATGGCTTCTTGGTTAATATCCCATTTATAGTTTTTATGTTGTTCGTTGCTGCCAAAGTCTTGCAGTGTGGCGAAATGAAAAAAGAACCGTTCGATATATGGGGTACATTGCTGTCGGTTATCGGAATTTTCGCTTTTGTCTATGCCATCAACGGCGCACGGAACGTATGGCTATGGTCATGTGTCGCTCTGTTGGCATTAGCCGCATTTGTCCGGGTTGAAGCAAAAACGGCCGTACCGATCATGCCGTTACGCCTATTTCACAGTGCGACACGTTGGAGAGCATACGCGGCGAGAGCTTTGTTTGTCGGTGCAATGATGGGATTCAATTTCACGATTTCGGAATACATGCAGGAAGTATATGGCTTTACACCGTTGCTGGCCGGTGTCGGCTTCCTGCCCATGACGGTATTTACATTTCTTACCGCGATCAAGGTTCCGCGTTTGGTTAGCAAACATGGGAACAGGAATGTATTGACAATCGGATTGATGTGCATGTTTATCGGTTTTTTGTGGTTATCCCTGCTCAATACAGAAAGTCCCTATCTGACCGGGATCGCCTTGCCGATGGTCATACTCGGTATCGGGAACGGACTGACGTTGAGTCCGCTGACAAATTTAGGCATCGAGGACGTCGAACCGAAAGATTCTGGAGCAGCTTCCGGGTTGGTAAACGCTGCCCACCAGACAGGTGGAGCGATAGGTCTTTCCACAATGGTTGCAGCAGGTATGGAACTTTCGGATATGACGGAACGATGCCGTATTGGGATGATCGTTGCCATGTTTTTTATCACAATGGCGATACTCCTCTCTTTCAAGGGGACATGGTTTCGGAGATGTAAAGAATTTCGATTCTTACGCTGTATGAAATAAATAAATCAGACATTTACGATTCGTGCGATAAACCAAACAAATATTTAATTGTTATTTAATAAAAAGCAAATACGATATGATAAACTTAGGCAGTTGGATGAACGGCATCCTGATCGGTTGGGGGGTAGACCCTAAAATTGCAAATACTTTCGACGAAATGATTATTGCTGCACTGCTGGTCATACTGGCAATCGGATTGGATTATTTGTGCCAGGCGATCTTTGTCGGCAGCATGAAAAAGCTGGCGCAACATACGCATTATCAATGGGATTCGTTGCTTCTCAAACGTAAAGTCGTCCACCATTTAGTCCATACTATACCGGGTATCTTGGTCTATGCCCTGTTG
The DNA here is from genome assembly GCA_019411205.1 of Parabacteroides sp. Taxonomy (GTDB): domain Bacteria; phylum Bacteroidota; class Bacteroidia; order Bacteroidales; family Tannerellaceae; genus Parabacteroides. Next base: position 1,709 of record DXRF01000252.1, read on the forward strand.
CCTCTGGCATTTATACGAGGAAAAGGCTTGTTGCTTTTGTCCCAGAAAATATGCGCTGTTTATATTGTGTTTGCTTTGCTATTGGCGATAAACGGTTTTATTTTAGTGTTCCTGGATATGTATAACATGCGGCAGGTGAACAAAAACCGTCCGATCAAAGGGTTCATGCAGGTGCTTCAGGTCTTGCTGTTCTTTATCGGCGGGATCGTCATCATAGCCATCCTGATCGGAAAATCACCGGCCAGCCTGTTTGCCGGATTGGGTGCTTCGGCGGCAATCCTAATGTTGGTATTCAAAGATACGATCTTGGGATTCGTGGCCGGTATACAGCTTTCCGCCAACGATATGCTGCGACCAGGAGACTGGATCACGGTTCCCGGTTCGAACGCTAACGGTATCGTGCAGGAAATCACACTGAACACGGTCAAGATACAGAATTTCGATAATACCATTTCCACCATTCCGCCTTATACGTTGGTAAGCGCTTCATTTCAGAACTGGCGGGGAATGGTCGAATCGGGCGGCCGCCGTGTGATGAAGTCCATCTTTCTCGACCTCAATACCATCAAGTTCTGTACACCGGACATGCTCGACACATTCCGTAAGGAAATTCCGCTGCTTGCCGACTACAAACCTGACGAAGGTGTGACACCTACCAATTCGCAGATATTCCGTATCTATGTGGAGAAATACCTGACAAGTCTCCCAGTCGTCAACACAGATCTCGATTTGATCATCAGCCAGTTGCAATCGACTGAATATGGCGTACCTGTCCAGATCTATTTCTTCTCCCGCAATAAGGTATGGAAAGAATACGAGCGTATCCAATCGGATATCTTCGACCATCTCTTCGCAATGGTTCCCAAGTTCGAATTGAAGGTGTATCAGTACTCGGAATAAAGACTATGAAAGGACTGGCCTTCTTGTCAAATTAATAAAAACCCCATTGATCCAAATCAAAATACACGGGCATGAAAATCGATTTCCATGCAAGAGTAATATTTTTTCATAAACTTGTATTTGGGTAATCAGCTATATATGAAGGCAATGACCTTTTTCTTGCTTTTTATGAGGAATATTGTATTTTTATTAGTTAGTTTTGTATACAAATTCAAGGTTATCACAAGTATATTTGATTAATCATTAAAGAATATGCACGCAATACAAGAGTGGATTAATAATCGTCTGATCGAATGGGGAATAATCAGTAGTTCTGCAAACGAACTGGACAACACGATCGTTCTGCTGCTGATCATTGTCGTAACGGTCGGTATCGACTACGCTTGCCGTTATATCTTCCTGAACATGTTCAAACGACTTGCAAAGAGAACCCGTAACCAGTGGGACGACCTGATCGTCGAACGCAAGATTATCAACAAGTTGATGCACATGATCCCCGCCATCTTGGTATATGTGTTGCTGCCGTTGGCTTTCCCGATTGATGAGACACCTAAGATATTGGGCATCCTGCAGATGATATGCAAAATCTATATCATTGCTGTTTCACTTCGTTTTATCAATGCTGCCTTGAATGTCATACATGAGATATACAACCGAAAGGAATCATTGAAGAACAAGCCGCTGAAAGGTTTCATCCAGCTATTGCAGGTTGCCGTTTTCTTTATCGGTTTTATACTGATCATCAGTATTCTGATCGGTAAATCTCCAATGACGCTGTTCGCCGGACTGGGTGCTTCCGCCGCAATCTTGATGCTGGTATTCAAAGATACGATCTTAGGATTCGTGGCTGGCATACAGCTTTCCGCCAACGACATGCTGCGTCCGGGCGATTGGATCACAATGGAAAAATATGGGGCAAACGGAACAGTTATCGAAGTCACACTGAACGCAGTCAAAGTCAAGAACTTCGACAATACGATTACAACGATTCCCCCTTATGCTTTGGTGAGCGATGCTTTTCAAAACTGGCGCGGGATGTCAGAGTCTCCCGGGCGGCGGATCAAGCGCTCTATCAATATCGATATGAACAGTGTGAGCTTCTGTACACCGGAAATGTTGGCTAAATTCCGCAAAATATCCTTGCTGACAGACTATATAGATGAAAAAGAAAAGGAGCTGAACATCTATAACGAGGAGCACCAAATCGACGGTTCCATCCGTGTAAACGGCCGGCGGCAAACGAATATCGGCGTGTTTCGTGCTTACTTGGTCAATTATCTCAGAAGCCTTCCGGAGGTCAGTAAGGAACTGACCTGCATGGTCCGCCAGTTGCAACCGACGGAAACTGGTATTCCGATCGAACTTTATTTCTTCTCCTCCGTAAAAGACTGGGTTCCCTACGAAGGCATTCAATCCGACGTTTTCGACCATGTATTGGCCGTAATCCCAGAATTCGGACTCAGCGTCTTCCAGAATGTTTCCGGTAGCGATTTGAGGGGCCTGAAAATAATGAAATAACAAAAAAGCGTCGCCCGCATCGAAAAAAATCTAACTATTCTAACGAAATGTTCATTGAAGATTATTTCGAGTTTGAAATTTCGAAATAATCTCCCTTTTCCCCTCAGGATTTCGGTATGATCCATGATCCCTTATTTGCCGAACAAAATTTCGACATAAAAAAAGAGCCAACACAATATATGTTGACTCTTTTTTTATGTCGGGGTACCAGGATTCGAACCTGGGACCCCCTGCTCCCAAAGCAGGTGCGCTAACCGGACTGCGCTACACCCCGTT
>DXRF01000253.1 GCA_019411205.1 Parabacteroides sp.
TTAAGATATAGTGTTTTTCATGGTATTAGAATTAAGTTAGATTAGGTTATCCGTCCAGTTCGAGAGAATAGGACGGTTTTCTTTTTATATTCCCCCCCCCCCAGTAGGCTTTAGGGTTTATATTTCGAATCGGTCAGGATAGCCTGGCTATCGTTGTTCTGCATCAAAGCTTCCGGAGTCGAATTCGTTTCCCGCATATATTTGTCGATAATCTGCCAGCCAATCCAACTACCGAGATTTCCGGGAGCATCGCTTGCCAGGAATGTGCTGGGGACATTATCGAAATATTTGCCTGTTGTCATCTGGTCTGGCGTATAAAGATGCTTGCGCTCTATGATCGCCTTCCACAGGGTGGATTCATTCTCTTTGCACCAATTATAGGAAGTTTCCGTGTAGCCCATGAGTACTTCAGGCTTCAGTTCGGGAAATGCCTGATGAATCAGATATTTTATTTTGCCTTCATAAATCATCCGGTCGAGCAGCACGTTTTCTTTTCCTTCAAACGGATACTCGGACATCAGCCAACCGGCAAGGTAGTCGGGAACGATATGCTCGGGCGTCATTAACCGGCGCTGGAAATCATAGAAAAAATCCTGGTATAACGGATATCCCTCTCCTAAATATTTATCTGTCGAGATGGACAACAGGCTGTCGCCGACCAGTACGTTTTGGTTGAAGCCGGAAACGTGCATATAGATGGCCGGAATCTGCATTGAAGGAAAGCAGGTTTTCAGCCATGTGAAGCCGTTGCCGAGAGCTTGTTCGATTTGGGAAACATCGTCATATTGACGGACAGCATCGGCATATAGCCCTCTCAAAGTCGGTTCGGAATAGTAGTGGGTCAATTTGTCGAAGAAACCGGGCATTGCCGGAGATTTCATGTTCAGGATGCCTTTACCCAATATGTCGAGCATTTGCGGGTATTTGCGGGCAAGCCCGGCTTGCTGGGTGGAGTCGTTCGTGTCGACCAGCTTTAAAAGCTCCTTGTCGAAACGATTGATCTTGATCGGAGCAGCCGAAGTAACAGCCGCCGGGATATGGGAATTCTGTCCGTTACAGCTGAAAAGGTAAAATGACAGAGAGAATATCAGCAATAATTTCGCTTTCATAGGAATATCGTTAATAAATTATACGCACCATCATGCCGGTTCATTTTTATAAAAACGAATGTCTCCCGGTTATATTGTGCAATCCATTCTTATTATTATCTTTGCACCCCTTTTTATCAGACAATATGCAATTTACGAACAAACAAATTCTGCAAATAACATTCCCCGTCTTGATGAGTCTATTGATGGAACACATGATCGGGTTGACCGATACGGCCTATTTGGGGCGGGTAGGAGAAGTTGAGTTGGGAGCGTCGGCATTGGCGGGAGTCTATTATCTTGTGATTTATATGCTTGGCTTCGGTTTCAGTATCGGTGCGCAGGTATTGATAGCCCGGCGCAACGGTGCACAGGAGTATAAACGGATCGGTCCGGTCTTTCTGCAGGGAACGTTTTTCCTGTTGTTGCTTGCAGCGTTGCTGTTTACGTTTTCGCATCTGTATTCGCCTTTCTTCCTGCGCAAACTGATCGGTTCCGATGGTGTTTACCAAGCTACGATGGAGTATGTGGACTGGCGTGTCTATGGCTTTTTCTTCTCCTTTGTGGCCGTTATGTTCAGGGCTTTTTATGTCGGTATTACAAAAACAAGGATCTTGACCATAAATTCGGTTGTGATGGTGTTGACCAATGTGATGTTGAACTATGTCTTGATATTCGGAAAGTTTGGATTACCGGCATTGGGAATTGCCGGAGCGGCGATCGCGTCATCGATTTCGGAGGCTGTTTCGGTGTTGTTCTTCATCCTTTATACGTGGAAGAAAGTCGATTATGAAAAATACGGGTTGTTTGAGTATTCGGGTATAGATTTTCGGATGTTGAAGCAAATATTGGGTGTTTCTATCTGGATTATGATTCAGCACGGGATTGCTTTTTTAGGCTGGTTCGTGTTTTTTGTCGTGATGGAGCATCAGGGAGAGCGACCGTTGGCGATTACGAATGTGGTGCGAAGCATTTCTTCGTTTCTGTTTATGTTTGTCAATGCCTTTGCTTCGACTTCCAGCTCGCTGGTCAGCAATCTGATTGGTGCCGGAAAGCCGGAACAGGTGATGGGATTGTGCGGACGTATGATACGGATCTGCTATTACTTCGTTTTGCCGCTCGGTATCCTGATTGCCCTATTCCCGGAACTGGTATTGCGCATTTACACGGATAATCCGGATCTGATTGCCGGGTCTGTATCGTCACTTTGGGTGATGCTTTCCTCTTATCTGATTGCGGTGCCAGCTTTTATCTTCTTTTTCAGCGTGTCGGGAACGGGAAATACACAGACGGCATTGCTGATCGACATGGCAAGTATCTTTATATATGTTCTCTATGCACTTTGGGTCGGTATCCGGATACATGCGGATGTGGCGGTCTGCTGGACAACGGAGCATGTCTACGATTTGATGATCCTGTCCGCTTTCTTCTATCTCTGGAAAGGGAACTGGCGGAATAAAAAGTTGTGACCGGTGATCCGGCAACTAGCGTTTTATCAATACGGTAAGACGTAAGGAAAGATCGAAAAAGACCATCTTCGCATTCACATTTTGCGTCACATGTCGTTCCGCTTTTGCCAACTCGTCCATGATGTCGATTACATTCCGTTCATTGATGAAAGGGGCGAACTTCACGGCAAAACCGGCTTCATCCATATTCATATAATTGAGCTCCGGCGATTGGAACCGGTACATGAAGTTCTCACGTATCAGATGCTGGCAATAAGAAAGAAAGTTCTTTTGCCGTTCGCGTCCGATACTTGCCAGCACATCTGCCATATCTTTCATGCCTCTGACATTACGCGCCCAGGAGTTGCGCATCATGCCTTTGAACTGTTCCAGGTAGAACTTGTTTTCTTCTCCCAGGCTGATTGCCTCGACCGCTTTCAGATAACTGCCGTTTGCCAGATGGGCGACATGTTTGGCATCTTCGGGAGTCAGGTTAAACCGGGAAATCATGGAGGAAGCGATATCCTCCGGATGGATTCCCCGCACGTTGATACGTTGCGCACGGGATAGGATCGTCCCTAAAACCAGGTCGGGAAGTTCCGATACCATCAGAATTACCGTGTTCTGGGGAGGCTCTTCAATAATCTTCAGGAGTTTATTGGCACAGGTCTGATGAAGTTTTTCCGGAAGCCATACCAACAGGATACGGTAAGTCGCTTCGTATATCTTGAGACTCAGTTTCCGGATGATCTCGTCGCTCTCTTTCGAGTAGATCAAGGCCTGTGAGTTGCCGGCTTCGATATGATCCAGCCAGCCGTCTATGTCGAAATAGGGGCGGTCTTTCAAGAAACCTCTCCATTCGGTGAGGTAGTCGTCGCAGACTTCCTTTTTCTTCTCCTTCTTGGATACGATCGGAAATACGAAGTGAAGATCCGGATGAGCCAATTCGTTATACTTCAAGCATGACGGACAATGCCCGCATGAATCCGTTTCTGTCCGGTTCGTGCAGTTCAGATAACGTGCGTAAGCCAGTGCAAGAGGAAAAGCGCCTGCACCACCCTGTTCCGTGAATAGCTGGGCATGCGGGACGACACCTGTCTGTGCCGAATGTATAAGTTGTTTTTTTATTTCTTCCTGACCGATAATATCCTTGAAGTACATGTTGCTCTTTATTGAGTTGATAGAGCAAAGGTACAAATAATCGGGGAAATAAGAAACCTCATTTTAGTGTGCGATCTGTATTTTCTCTTTAATGCATTTACCGATAAAAAGCACAAGCAAAAAAGGATATAATGCCAAATCCATTGCGATAAACAGTATGTATTTCATCTTCGTAAAATTTATTATTTTGTCAATAAGACTAAAGTATTTGGAAAAACCCCTATCCAATAACAATCTTTTTTTCGTTTTGTTGTGTGGTTTTTGACGTACTGCTTACTAATATTGCCTGATCAATAAAAGCGAAAACGGTGATTTATTTTTGTGTGGCTGACAAAATGTAATATTTTTCTGGTGGATATTCTTGATGTGGTGGTTTTTGAATAAATTTTAATTATCTTATTTTGGTATTTGATTTCAAAATGATAGTTATTATCTTTGTGCCGTAAAAAGGATAATTACATAAATACGGATTGTATTATGAATGTATGCAAAGATGATGCTTCTATTCTGATTATATATACGGGAGGTACTATCGGAATGATAGAAAATCCGGAAACAGGTTCTTTGGAGGCCTTTGATTTCGAACATTTGGAGGTGCATGTCCCCGA
>DXRF01000254.1:0-3997 GCA_019411205.1 Parabacteroides sp.
GCCGAAAGACGGACCATAGCCCCAATAGCGGGCCGGGCTGTAAATCCAGGGATCATACCAACCGCCGTACCAGCCACCATACCAGCCGCTGTACCACGGATCATAGAAGCCACCCCAACCGTTGCCGATATTCACATTGACACTTACATTGGCACTGCCGTTGGAATAATCCGTATCGTAGCCATAACCGTAGTATCCGTCACTCAAATACAGATCGACCTGGTCTGCTCCGGCAATCGTAATCTTGCTCGGTGAATGGTAACGGATAATACGCTCGGTATATTCCGTATCCGAACGGCGTTCCTTTTTAGAATCGGAAGCGACCGTTTTTTCATTATCCATATCGTCATTATATTCAGCTAGAACTTCACCGTCTGAATCTTCTTCGTACGGCTCTTCCACTTCAACCGAAGCATAGCGACGGTTATATTCATCAACATCGCGTTCTTCACCAGACACAACACTTTTTCTTTTGCTGGTGCTGTATGTAGACGCCATTGTCGTACGTTCAACATCCTCTTTAGGCTGTATGACCTTCTCTTCTGTTTTTTCTTTTTTATCTTTTTTGCTGGAAGAGAAATACACATCATCAAAGAATTCCTCCTGGGCTGCGGCACCGAAGCCTACCAGAAGCATCACCACCAAAGACGTTAATTTCATGGGTTTCATATTCGTTTCTCCTCTACTTTATAATATTTCTACTCTTTAGACTAAATACAAGAGGGTAGGTTTAATACCCTTTCTGCCTCACTAATAAAGATTATCCATTTTATTCACAAATATAGCTGTTTCCAAATAGTTTCCAAGCATTTATATATACTTTAACCATCTATATCCGAGTAATCCCCATTTATATACAAGGACGCTTAGGGAGAAAGAAATGCTGCACAACACAGAAACAAAAATCCCTACATCAAAATAAACCAAACTCCTATTTCATGGAAGCACGTATCCCTGCCAAGCGACTACAATGTTATTTGCAGAAGACAAAAATATTCAATTTTCGGCTCCGCTTATATAACGCGACAACATATCCCGCATCCGACCGGACGCTTTCTGCAACTGTACATCAACCGTATTAACACTTATACCCAAGTCTTTCGCTACTTCGGCATAAGACTGCTTTTCTTCACGTACACGGATAAATATTTCACGACATCGCTCCGGCAGTCGGTCAAGGGCCTTGACATAGTGGGCGAAAAGTTCTTCGCTTATCAAGATATCTTCCGGCGATTCACCGGATATGACCATACTGTCAAAAACATCTGACGCCATATCTTTCCGGCGTTGTTCCTTTTCGAGATAGTTCAGCGAAGCATTTTTTATCGTGATGAAAAAATAATCCTCCAAGTTGGCGATATGGTGCAAAGACTCACGGCGCTCCCATATTTTCAGGAACACATCGAGGACAACCTCCTGCGCCCACTCTTCCATATGCAGGTAGTAGTAGGCAATACGGAAAAAACGATCGAAGCAAAGATTATAAAAGCTACGCAGAGCAGTCTGGGAACTCTCTTCTTCGATCTGTCTTAAATATTTCCTTATCTCCTGCTCTGTCATCGTCTCATCTTCTATAACCTGCGCAAAAATAGTCAAATTTTCAAACTATGTCCATCATAATCAAAAAATCCGGAACGAAGCATAGGGTATTTGCAAACTGAACCATCCTAGTAATACAAGCACGAGTATTTACTTATTTAAACCATATAAGATATGAAAACGATGTATAAACAATTATGGGAATACTTGCTCATTACACTGTTGCTTGTGGGATTCACACCCCTACAGGCCCAAACGGATCCAACTGGCAAAGAGGGTTACATCATGGTCAGTGGCATCGTAAAAGACAAAAAGAGCAAAAAGAACCTGGAATATGTCAATATTTCTATTCCGGGCAGTACAACCGGTACGGTCACGAACGCCGACGGTGAGTTTTCTTTCAAAGTAAAGGATTCCATCCATGCCAAAGAAGTAGAGATCTCGCACCTCGGGTATTTCAACAGTAAAATAGAACTCAACGGCGAGGACATGGAAGAACAGACCGTGTGGCTGACACCCTATACGAATATGCTTGACGAAGTTATCATCCATGCCCGCGATCCTCGTTACCTGGTGGAAGAAGCAATAAAAAAGATTCCAGCCAACTACAATTCGAAACATAGCCTCCTGACCGGATTCTACCGTGAAACGGCTCAGAAAGGACGCAGGTATATCAACATCTCGGAAGCGGTGATCGATATCTACAAAACTCCTTATAACGAAGGAGTAGAACGCGATCGCGTACAGATATTCAAAGGACGCAAGCTACTCAGTCAAAAAGCGAGCGACACATTGGCTGTCAAGCTGCTGGGAGGACCGAACCTGTCCGTCTATGTAGATGTGGTGAAGAATCCGGATGTACTGCTCGATCTAGAAAGCCTGCCTTACTATAAATTCCGGATGGAAGAATCAACAACAATCAACGACAGGTCTCAATATGTTATCAAATTCGAACCACAAGTCATATTACCATATGCGCTTTATTACGGAAAACTATACATCGACAAGGAACGGCTCTCTTTCACACGAGCTGAGTTCTTCCTTGACATGAACGACCATAACAAAGCCACACAGGCGATTCTCCGGAAAAAGCCGTTCGGGTTACGGTTCAAACCAGTCGAAGTTTCTTTCCTAGTCAACTACAAGGAACGAAACGGACTGACTTATCTGAGTTATATCCGCAACGGTGTCCGCTTCAAATGCGACTGGAAACGCAAGTTGTTCTCGACCAATTACACCATCTTTTCTGAGATGGTCATAACGGACGGCAAGGAAAGCAGCGTAAATACCATTCCTTACAAAATGGCATTCAGGTCCAACCAGTCCCTATCGGACAAGGTCTCCAATTTTGCCGATGAAGATTTCTGGGGTTCCTACAATATCATCGAGCCGACGGAATCACTGGAACACGCTGTCAATAAACTGAAGAAGCGACATAAATAATGTACCCATTAAACAATATGCCAATTTGCTAATGAATATATTAATGCATAAATTAGCGACATTTCCTAATTGGCATATTGGCTCATTGAATAATTATTAAACATGAAAGACCTGCTTATACTTACAAAGATCAAAGATGGAGACGTCAAAGCTTTTGAACAAGTTTTCCGCCTGTATTATATACCTCTTTGTATGTATGCAGCCAGTATAACCGGGAGAATGGATATTGCGGAAGAGATCGTACAGGAATTATTCTATGTGTTTTGGAAAGAAAGAGAGCGGTTACAATTGTTTCATACAATAAAAAGCTATTTGTATGGAGCCGTGCGTAACCAATCCCTCCAATACCGGGAACACCAGGATGTACGCAACCGTTATCGGGATGCAGTCCTCTCCGGATTGGACAAAGACAACACACGGGACAACCCGCAGGAACAGATCGAATACAAGGAATTGGAAGCCTTGGTAAAGCGGACACTCGAAAAGCTCCCCGAACGCCGTCTCCGCATATTCCGGATGCATCGCTTCGAAGGAAAGAAATATGCGGAAATCGCTTCCAACCTCTCCCTGTCAATCAAAACAGTCGAAGCCGAAATGACAAAAGCACTCCGAACACTACGAGACGAATTAGAGATTTACATGAAATATGATTGAAGCAGAAAGAAATAAAAAAACAGATCGGGCGTGGAATACGTTATACCAACGCCTGAACGAAGAAGGTTTACTTTCGGGCAGACCGACTTCGCCATTTAAAAGCCTTGCATGGAAAAGAGGAGTGGCCACTGCTGCCGTCGCCCTTCTTTGCCTGCTTGTCTCTGTCGCCTACCTGAACAGGCCTGGGCAAGATGCCAATCCAAATCTGCTCACCCGTCAAAACAGTGAGACAGCAACGACATTAGTAACCACCCTTGAAGATGGCTCCGTGGTCTACCTGGCAGGAAATACATCACTGAAGTTTCCTAACCATTTCCCTTCCGACCGGCGGGAAGTAAGTTTGCAGGGGAATGCCTTGTTC
>DXRF01000254.1:4007-4297 GCA_019411205.1 Parabacteroides sp.
GCCTTGTTCGATATAACCGGTAACCGCAAGCGACCGTTTGTAATCGAAACCGAAGATACACGCATCGAAGTGTTAGGAACGGCTTTCAATGTAAAAAGTAACGGTAGCTCTCCTTTCAAACTGTCCGTACAACGAGGGGAAGTTAAAGTGACATTGAAGAAAAACAGACAAGACATCCATGTAAAAGCCGGGGAAACCGTCACGCTTCTCTCTCAGAAACTACAATTGAGCATGACGCTCGATCCGACACTGTTCGACCGCTATACCGAACGAATCAGGTTTAAAGACGA
>DXRF01000255.1 GCA_019411205.1 Parabacteroides sp.
TAAAAAGTAGTTGTATTTTTGTAGCTGAATTATGGCGAATTTAAACGTACGTTTTTTTAGTCATTTCGGGAAATACCATCCATCTTATTCATTCCCAATAATATACAAGCAAAAAACAAGATAAAAACTACCCTCAAAAAGAAGGTAAAAATGTACTTCCAACCAGTATATAAAAGACTTTACTATATATGTTATAATCAGCCGTTTATATGCTTTTTCCAACGAGTATCAGCCAATCCTCTTTTTTTTATTTTTCCCGAAAAGGAATAAAATAAGCCGTTTTTCCTATAAAACCATCGGATAATCCAGGCAATAAAATCCATATCCCTTGCCATCGGATGAAACCGATGGCAAAAGAAGTGCTTTATATCTTATCCGTTCTTCAAGACATCCTCCTTATCCGGTGCACCGGGTTCGGGGGTCGATTCGGGATTGAAGGGGTTGAAGTAGTAGATGCCCTTCTCATTGAGGAATTGCAGGAAGTACGGGAGCTTCCGCATAAAGAGACTGCATTCCTTTGATTTGGCAGGAGTCCAGGCGGATTCGGCAACAGCGACAAGACGGGGGAAAGCCATATAGTCCAGACGTTTGGCATCGGCTACACGTTCTGTCCAAAGGGAGAACTGGAGTCCCATCACCTGGTCTTCATAATCGCGCGTCAGATGGATGACAGGTTCGGGAAAACGGTAGATGTCTTCGACCGGATTGAAGCCACCCCATACACGCCCCACCTTATGGCCGCCGTACTGGATAAAGTCCGCATACAACGGACGGCGCGGAGTCATAATCACCCGGTAGCCGTTTTCGAGTGCCTTCACCAACTGGTGTTTGCGGTCGTGGCGCCACCACATGATCACAGCCTTGTCGGGTGAGACACCGGCATCGATCATCTCGTCCCAACCGATCATCATCTTGCCTTTGGAAGCGACGATATCAGCGGCACGGCGGATAAAATACTGTTCCAGGCCCGTCTCGTTACCCAAGTTCTTATCTTTGATAAACTGTTGGATTTCGGGATCGGTGAACCAGCTTTGGTTGCCGTAGTGCACCTCGTCACCACCAATATGGATATAGGGAGATGGGAACAGGGCGACGATCTCGTCAAGCACGTTACTGATAAACTCAAACGTCTCTTCCTTGCAGGGATGGAACGTGAAATGCTGCCATTTGCCCTCGCCTCCACCGGAGATTTCAGGATAGGAACGGCAGACGGCGGTAGCATGGCCCGGCATGTCGAATTCGGGAACGACCATGATGTGGCGGTCGGCTGCGTAGGCAACGATCTCCTTGATCTCTTCCTGGGTGTAGAACGCTGCAGGCGCTTTCGGATCATGCCAGTTGCCGACAGCCCCTTCGGTTGTGAGCTTCGGATAACGCTTGATCTCGATGCGCCAACCCGGTTCGTCGGTCAAGTGCCAGTGGAACACGTTCAGGCGAAGAGACGCCATGATGTCCAAATATTGTTTTACTTTCTCTTTACCGAAGAAGTGACGACTCTCGTCGAGCATGAAACCACGCCAACCGTAACGGGGCTGGTCCTGGATCTTGCAGGCCCGTACGTTGCCTTTGCCAAAACGGGAAAGTTGCAGAAGAGCTTCCTTAGCATAAAACAAACCGGCTTCGGAAGAGGCTTGCAATAGGATACTGCTTGGTTCGACAATGAGCGTATAGGCTTCATCGGCCATCTTGCAATCGTTTGTCAGTTCCAGGCGGATAGTTCCGCTGGCAAGCGACGATTGCATACCGGCTTCTTTCAACTCGGCTTGCAGTCCGGCAGCCAGCTTGTCGGCATAGCCGCCATTACCTTGTATTTGCAGATTCTTTCCAATGGTGAACGAACCTTTCGCATTCTGTACCTTTGCCGGCGTCGGGAACAAAGGTGGTTGTGCCATCAAAGGCAACACGAATAGAAGTAGTAATGTGCTTAAATAAATTAGTTTCCTCATGATATTATTATATTATTGGGCAAATATATATATAATTTATATCTTTAACCGCTGAACAAAATGACAAAACTCATGAATCGACTTTTTATTCTCCTTACACTCACCCTGACCTGTTACTGTGGTAACCTCCGGGCCCAGGAAATCGAATACTCCCGGCCGGTCAATACTCCCGAAAGTTGTACAAGCATCATGGTAGGCAAGAAAGCATCGGCCGACGGTTCGGTCATGACCAGCCATACCTGTGACGGGAACTACCGCACATGGATGGAAGTCGTCCCGGCGGCACGCTACGAGCGCGACACGACAGTTGCCATCTATAACGGCCGCATGCACACCGAATATCCTGCCGACCGCACGAATATGGAATTGAAGGGGACGATACCGGAAGCCCGCTCAACCTACCAGTTCCTGAATACTTCCTATCCCTGTCTCAACGAGAAGCAGCTGGGGATCGGCGAAACGACGATCTCCGGACGTGAAGAGTTGCAGAACAAGAAAGGGATGTTCATGATCGAGGAGCTGGAAAAGATCGCTTTGCAGCGTTGCACGACGGCACGCGAGGCAATCCGGCTGATCGGACAGCTGGTTGCCGAATACGGATACGGGGATTCGGGCGAATGCCTGACGATTGCCGATCCGAACGAGGTCTGGCATTTCGAGGTGTTCGGCGAAGGGCCGGACAAGATCGGAGGCGTATGGGCGGCTGTCCGTATTCCGGACGACCATGTGGGCGTATCGGCCAATATCTCGCGTATCTCCACGCTCGACCTGAAAGACAAGGATCGTTATATGGCTTCAAAAAATGTATTCTCCGTTGCCAAAAAGATGGGCTTCTGGGACGGCAAGGAACCGTTTAAGTTCTGGAAAGCCTATAGCGGGGGCAACTATTTCGGCGAACCGAAGGCATTCAGCATCCGCGAGTATTTCATCCTGAACGCACTGGCTCCTTCGCTCAAACTGTCGTACGACGCGGAAGAGCTGCCGATCAGTGTGAAGCCGGACAAAGCGGTTGCCGTAACGGATGTGATGGCATTGCTGCGCCAGACCTACGAGGGAACGGAATGGGACATGACGAGCAACTTGAAAGTCACTGTCAAGAACAAGGAGACACAAAAGACAGACACCATCACCAGCCCAGCAGCAAACCCGTGGATGGTGACGGATATGGTCAATATGTTGAATGCAGTGAAGCCGGGGACGGTGACACGCAATCGCCTGGTGGCAGTCCCGCAATGTTCTTACTCGCATGTGATACAGCTTCGCAGTTGGCTGCCGGATGCAGTAGGGGGCGTCGCCTGGCTGTCGTTCGACAATCCGGGACAGAGTCCGCGCATACCAATCTTTGCAGGAACGACCGACCTGCCGGTTGCTTTCGGTATCTGCGGGCAGCACCGCCATCGCGAGGATGCCATCGTCTGGAAATACAGGGCGGCAAACAAGCTGGCCACGGTTCGCTGGGGACTGACCAAAGACAAGATCAACGGTGCGATCGCCCACTTCGAGGAAAAGGGCTTATCGGAGATGCCTTTCGTTGAAAACCGCTACAAAGAGTTGCAGGACAGCAAAGGGGAAGAGGCCGCACGGGGCTTCCTGACCGGCTACACGGCTGACTTCGCCGGCGCGACAATCCTACGCTGGCAGGAGATGGCAGATGAGTTCTGGAAGATGTTCGCGAGAGGATTCTGAGCAATTGACAATTGACAATTTATTCATAAATTATAATTCATAAATCATGAAATCACTTATTCTATCTTGTATGCTGGTGTTCTCTGCTTCGGCGGCGTTCGGCCAGGGATATCAGTTTACAGAAGTGGTAACGGTTCCTGCTACCCCGGTTAAGAACCAGGCGGCAACGGGAACTTGCTGGTGCTTCGCCACGACTTCGTTTATGGAATCCGAACTGCTCCGTATGGGGAAAGGGACGTACGACCTTTCGGAGATGTTCATCGTCCGCCAGAAATATATGAACCAATTGCAGGACAACTACCTGCGCCGCGGGGACGGTAACATCGGGCAAGGCAGCCTTTCACATACCTTTATGAATGCATACCGACAGGTGGGGATCGTACCGGAAGAGGTGTATACGGGTATCAACTACGATTCCGAACGGCACAACCACAGCGAGATGGTCCGCTATATGCAGGCCCTTGCGGATGTGGCAGTGAAAACGAAAGCACGCAGTCCGGAATATTACAAGCTGATCGACAACCTGTTCGATACTTATTTAGGCCAACTGCCGGAGAAATTCACCTATAAGGGGAAAGAATACACGCCGAAGTCATTCGCCGAATCGTTAGGATTGAATATGGACGACTA
>DXRF01000256.1 GCA_019411205.1 Parabacteroides sp.
CATTAGCGGATGGTGATCGTGCAATTTTCCAGGCTGTCGATAATGGCAAGGCTTTCTACGCGCACGTTCGCATCGTTCAGCACATCGCGTCCCTTCTGGAAAGCTTTTTCGATGATAAAGCCCATTCCTTCCAACTTGGCGCCAGACTGTTTCACCAGGTCGAGCACGCCCATTGCGGCATTGCCATACGCCAGAAAGTCGTCAATAAAGAGGATACGGTCATCGGCAGTCAGAAAGTTGTTACTGATACACACCGTGTAATCGCGGTCTTTCGTAAACGAATGGACAACGGTAGACAACATATTCTCCATCGTCTTCGGTTGTTTTTTCTTGATAAAAACGACAGGCAGATGCATGATGTATCCCACCATAATCGCCGGAGCGATACCACTTGCTTCTATCGTCACGATCTTATTGATATCCGCATCCCGGAAACGGTAAATAAATTCTTCTGCCACCTTATAAAGCAACATGGGATCCATCTGATGGTTAATAAAGCTGTCAACCTTTAAAATCCCTCCCGGAAAACATCTGCCATCCTGCAGAATACGTTGTTTTAGTAATTCCATTTTTATTCTGTTTTATCTTCTTTGACTCGTATCAATACATTTGCAATAATAGCGGCAAGCCCACCGGTTGTGATCCCGGACGAAAAAATACCCTTTACAGCTTCCGGCGCCGTATTCAGGATATCCGGCATCAGCTCCACTCCCAGGCCAAGCGAGAGGCTGACCGCCAAAACCAAGGTAGCCTTCCGATTGATTTCCTGCGATGCGATAATCCGTATGCCGGCAGCCGCCACCGTACCGAACATCAATAAGGTCGCCCCACCCAGCACCGGGTCAGGCATCAAGGAAAAGACAACACCGACAACCGGAAACAGTCCCAACAGCACCAACATACCGGCGATATAATATCCGACATACCGGCTGGCGACTCCCGTCAGCTGGATAATACCGTTATTCTGCGCAAAGATCGAATTGGGGAAAGAATTGAAAATCCCGGCAATAAAGGAGTTCGCTCCATCTGCCAGCACGCCGCCCGAAACACGCTTCAGGTAGTCCTCCCCTTCTATTGACTTACCTGAAATCATCGAGTTGGCCGTCACATCGCCGGTAGCTTCGATCGCCGTAATCAGATACACCAAGCCAATAGCGACAAAGGCGGAGAAATTCAGGTCCAACCCATATTTGAAAGGCATCGGGATATTGAATCCCATCAGGCTTTGCGAAGAAGCCGCCGCCATATCGACCATACCGAGAAAGTAGGCCAGCGCATAACCGATGCACAACCCCAACACGATCGAACTCATACGAAGGTACTTGTTCTTGCAACGGTTAAAGAACAGGACACTCAGCAACACTGTCGCCGCCACCCCTATATTCCGGATGCTCCCGAACGTCCCGTTATCCATCGCACTATAGCCACCGCCACATGAAACGATTCCAACCTTGATCAAGCTAAGTCCGATCAGCAGCACCACGATGCCCGATACCAGCGGAGTTATGATAGAACGCATATACTTGAAGGTCCGGCTGATCACCATCTCGATTGGGGCTGCCGCAATACACGCCCCGAATATAAGGGGCAATCCTCCTGCCAGTCCAGCCGTTATGATCGGACCGATGAAAGAAAAACTCGTTCCCTGGATACAAAGCAACTTCGCCCCTACCGGACCAATCCGGCGACACTGTATGAATGTCGAGACGCCAGATGCAAAGAGTGCCATCGAAACCAGGAAACCGGTCGTTTCAAGATCCAGCTTCAAGGCTCCGGCAATAATTAACGGAGGCGTGATGATTGCCACAAAGATCGCCAGCAAATGTTGCAAAGCAGCAAACAGGGCTTCCTTAAAAGGGGGACGGTCATCTATACCATAAATCAGATCGGTCTTTTCAACCGGTTCTATCGTTTCTTTCAACTCTTCCGGATTCAGTTTCATATCTTTACTATTCGTCTATTATAAATTCAATTCTTTTAATGTTTCTCCTTTCGCATTCAGCACACGAAGAGTCATCTCCTTCCCTCTCTTCTGCAAAACCATCACCGTAGCTCCATCCATCTGGTAACCGCCTCCCACTACGACAGGATAGCTGTTCCCGTTGGCTCCTTCCGGGATATAAGCGAAACGATGAGTATGCGCATTGATACTGACAGCAAACGGTGCTTTCTCAAGGATCGCTCCCCACTCGTCACGACAAGGATTATAGGAATCATAGTCTTCTCCTTTCCCGAAGATGGGAACATGATGGATCAATACCCGCTTGGAGGCTTTCCTGAATGCCTTGGATGCCACCTCTTCCTTGAGGAAGCTTGCCTGTGCCTTACGCAGCTCCGAAAAATCGTTCAATCCGTAATACACCCAATGCGTATCCGGTTTGTCTTCACCGCAATCCAACATGACGATACGCGTATCGCCCCAGTTGAAAGCCCCGTAGGTCTTATCGCCCACATAATCGAAAAGACTGCGCAGACCGATCGAATAGGCATTGCGTATTTCATGGTTGCCACGGATATAGAACACAGGGACCCGATTGGCTCCGACCGTTTCGTTCAGCTCACTGAGGAAGCGGGTCGCCTCGTCGTGGTTGGCCGGATCATCAATGCAGTCACCATTGAAAATAACAAAATCATATTTGACATCCTTCACCTGCTTATACAACGCCTGCAAAGTCTCGGAATGTTTATGCAGGTCATTGAATATAATAGCTGTAAAGTCGGTCTCCGCCGTAGCAGGCAAGGTAAAAGTATGGAAATCGGAAACGGCTGTCTCGCCGAACACTTTCTTATAAGCCTGATAGAGCATGATTTCCTGTGAGCACACCCGGTAATAATAGGTTTTTCCCGGTTCCAGACCGTCCAGTCTGATTTTATTTTGCAGATCGTTGCAGATCACTTGCCCGTCCACAATCGTACGGGCCTTTTGCAGATGTTCCTTATCGGTTCCGTATTCCACCCAGCTATAAGTCGGAACCGTTGTCTGCCACATGACCGTGATTCCGTTTCCGACGGGATTTTGCAGGTAAGGCTCCGTACGGAATATCTTAGCCGCAGGCTGGTTGAAGATGATATCCGTAAGGATCGGGCGGTGGTCGGAAGCGGCCGGCTCCTCCCATACACGGGATGAAATACGGGTAAAGGCAGTCGTGTCTTTCGCATAGGCCGCAATATAATCTATAGTTTCGTCGGGGTTATTCGCCGGGAAAGTCGGCTTCTTCATATCCGTCAAGATCACAAAATCGTTCTGCAACTGCCGGATAAACTCCGAATCAGGATGCGCATTCATGTCGCCGGCGATAAAGAAAGGTTTGTTTGCCGAAACCGCCACCTGTCTGATGACCGGCAGGGAAAGCATCCGGTCTTCTTCGGTCAACGAAAGGTGTGTACAGCAGTAAATATACTTTTCAAATTCCACGACAAGTAGCGCACGTGCTTCCTCTCTTCCGGGCAAGGGCAGATAACGATAGCCGACAGGCTTCTCCCTGCTCAATATACCGATACCGTATTTTCCGCCGTCGTAATCGATTGCTGGAGCATATACATGATGCATCAAGGTGAGTCCGGCTATTTCCCGCAAGACGTCTTTTCCGCCACTACGGCCTGTCACGCTGTCGATCTCCTGCACGGCTACGACATCGGGACAGGCTTTATTGATCACTTCCGCCGTACGCCGAAAATCGGCCACATCGTCCATCCCCCTTCCGTTACGGATGTTATAACTCATAATACGCAACGTATTATTCTCGCGTTCGCTTCTCTCCCTCGAGTAAACTTTCCCCAATGGCAACAACAACATCAATGCTGCCGCCAGCCAAAACGCCTGTTTCATTTTATCGCCGGATTTATAGATTAGGGCACAAAAGTAACAACTTTTCATGAGTTCGACAAGATAAATCCTCATCAGGAAACCCATAGGGTTAGCCGTCAACCAAACACGACGTCCAACGTCCGTATCATATCGTCAATATCCTCTTCCGTCGTGTCCCACGAAGTGACAAATCGGGCTTCATTGATTTCCTCATTCCACATATAGAAGAAATATTTTTCTTGCAACTTCTTCAGCGGTTCCGTAGGTATGGTAAAGAAAAGCTGGTTGGATTCTATTTTCTGGGTAAACCGTATCTGCGGATATTTTTTCAAAGCTTCAGCCAAACGATAAGCACTATTATTTGCATTCCGTGCGTTTTCCAGCCACAGGTCATTCTCAAGATAAGGGCTGTCTCTTATA
>DXRF01000257.1 GCA_019411205.1 Parabacteroides sp.
TATTCTATACGTCTCTTGTACTACTTGTTGATTATGTAAGTCTTTCAAAGAACTTTTTCGCTTTCAATCTGCGAACGTGGGTGCAAAGATAAGAACTTTTATTTTAAACTTCCAAATTTTATCGGAACTTTTTTCAAAAGTTTTTTGTTTCATCATTTAACCACCGGCGTTCTCTCTCGAATGCGGATGCAAAAGTAGTGCTTTACAACATATCCACCAAACTTTTTTGTAACTATTTTTGCAACCGTTTATGAGATTTTTACACTAATAGCTGAAAATCTGATCGTTACAACAAAAACTTTTTTCACAGCCCTCATAACAATGCTTGATAGCTGCGCTGAAGATTTTTATATGCCTATTATAATGTACATAGAAAAAATGGAAGACAGACAAAAGACATGCATATTTTAAGTTTCTCAAAACATAGCAATGAATTGGGGAACTCATTACTATAATGTATCTTTGCCACCATATCCAATATTCACCTAAAAACTTAATTCTAAAATGGAATCAGTAATGAAAAGAACGACAGCCGCCAGCCTCCTGGCCACTTGTACCATGTCGTTGGCTCTATTTTCTTCATGTACCAGTGTAGAACCCAATACACTTACACCCGAAGAAATCGCAGACGGTTGGCAACTCCTCTTCGACGGCAAAACATTAAATGGCTGGAAAGACTACAACGGAACAACCCTTACACAACCCTGGCATGTGGTTGACGGATGTATCCAGGCAAAAGGAGATGGTAGCGACGCGAGCGGTTATATCGTAACCGACAAGCAGTATGAGAACTTCGAATTATCTTGGGACTGGAAACTATCCAAAGGAGGTAACAGCGGTATGCTATACCATGTAGTCGAACGTCCCCAATTCGCCGTTCCATACGTCACGGGACCAGAATATCAATTAATAGACGAACCTAACTTCCCCGAACCACTGGAAGAATGGCAGAAGTTGGGTGTCGACTACGCCATGCACCTCCCCGACAAGGCAAAAATGAAAGTAAACCCGCAAGGAGAGTGGAACAATTCAAAGATCGTATTCGACAACGGACATGTAGAGCATTGGTTGAACGGAGTCAAAATCCTGGAATTCGAAGCCTGGACTGACGATTGGTATGCAAAGAAGAACAGCGGTAAATGGGCAAACGCCCCAGAATACGGCTTGGCCAAGAAAGGGGTCCTTTGCTTGCAAGACCACGGATACCCTGCTTCTTTCCGCAACATCAAGATCAAAGAACTGCCCCGCAAAACAAAAGAGGTGACACTATTCAACGGTACGGATTTGAAGGGATGGGAAGCTTACGGCACGGAAAAGTGGTATGTAAAAGATGGTTTGCTGATCTGCGAAAGCGGTCCGGACAAGAAATACGGTTACTTGGCTACACGCGATTACTATGATGACTTCGACCTTACGGTTGAATTCAAACAGGAAGCAGACGGAAACTCCGGTGTATTCATCCGTTCTTTTATCGAAGAAGATGTTAAAGTGAACGGTTGGCAGGTTGAAGTGGCTCCCAAAGGTCATGACACTGGCGGCATCTACGAATCATACGGACGCGGCTGGTTAATCCAAATCCCGGATGAAAAAGAAAACATCCTGAAAGAGGGTGACTGGAATACCATGCGTATCAAAGTACAAGGAAACAATGTCCAAACCTGGTTGAACGGTCAAGAGATGGTCAACATCAACGATGAAAAGATCGGAGCCGGACAGGGACGCATCGCTTTGCAAATCCATGACGGAGGCGGTATCAAGGTTCTCTGGAGAAACCTGAAAGTAAAAACATTATAAATTCTTACCCCATAAAAAATGACTCCCGTTCCAAACAATATGAGACGGGAGTCGTTTTTTTCATTCCTTGCGGCCATGTCCTTTACGAGGAGACTGGGGACGTTGCTTTTCAAGATATTGCTTATACTGATCCTCCGTCAGTATCTTTTTCATTTCCGCATTCCGCTCATTCCGCATAGTTATCATCTTTTCGCGCATCTTCCGACGATCTAAATCTGCTTGTTTTCTTTCCGATTTCATCTTATCTCTGAACTCAGCTTCCACTTTACGGAAATCTGCAGCCTGTTTCTCATTCAATTTCAGATCAGCAATCATCCTCTCACAACGTTGTATCGGATCTTTTCCTTTTTTTGCACTCCGTCTGCCATTCTGGGAAAAAACAGAAACCGAACTGATCAAGAGAACCAAACACAATCCTATTACCTTCTTCATAAACTAATTACCTGTTATTAATATTAAACTCATTTGTTTTTGAAGCGCTTCTGGATAATAGACTTGGAGCCGGACGAAAGGTTTAACCCGGACAGATGTTATTTTATTATTTAACAATGATTTACTATTGAACTAGACCACAGGTAATTCCTTTCGCATCCCACTTCTGCAAAAAGAAATTCAACTTGTCCAAGAAACGTTGATAGTCCTTATTGGCAGCATCCGTCCACCCTGTTTCCGCATAAGCGGCCAAGCGGGGATAGATTTTCAGATTCATGCTCTCGACTGTCGGAATGAATTCTCCCCACATCTGGCATCCCAATCCCAACACCCTCCCCTTCTGATCTTCTGTCAAGCCTTCCGGCACAGGATCAAAAGAATAAGCTTTTTCCAAAGGAATCGATTCGTATGAATAATCCAAATAAGTATATACATGATAAGAATTTACGATATCATATCCTTTTTCTATCGTCTTTCTGATAAGGGCAGTATCTCCCTTCCAGAAATGGACGATCGTGCCAGAAGCCAACTCCTGCTTTACGCCTTCCGTATCGGCATTCGACTGATATTCGTGCAGTTTATCTCCGGTAATTTCATTCCAACCCATCATTCTCTTACCCTTGGCTGCCAACATATTGGATATTTCATTTGTAAAATAGACCTGAAGTTCGGCCGGAGTCTTCAGATTATGTTTGGTCATGTAAGCACGTATCGCCGGAGAATTTTTCCATTGATCATATTTTACCTCATCGCCTCCGATATGAAACACGGCACCGGGGAAGATCGCGATTACCTCATCTGTCACCTCGTCCAAGAATTTCATCACGTTAGGATCAGCCACATTAAAAACTTCATAATGTACTCCGAATTTCCCCGGCACTTTGATCTGTTTTCCGCTCGTCCCCAGCCAGGGATAAGAAGCGATTGCCGCACAGGCATGTCCAGGCATGCTCACCTCCGGTACTATCGTTATATGGCGCTTTGCCGCATAATCCACAATTTCTTTTAAATCCTCCTGCGTATAAAAACCGCCATGACGTTTACCGTCATACACGTCACTTCCAAAACGATTGATTTCGGAAGAATCCCTGAAAGCTCCTATTTCCGTCAGCTTCGGATACTTCTTTATTTCGATACGCCATCCTTGATCGTTGGTCAGATGCCAATGGAAGACATTCATTTTCAGGTCTGCCATGTCATCCAGCAGTTGTTTCACCACTTCTTTGCCTTTGAAATAACGGCCTTCGTCCAGCATAAAGGCACGCCATGAAAAAGCAGGGTAGTCCGTAACAGTCGCCTTCTGTACCATCAACTTGCCGTCTTTTTCTTTGATCACCTGCCGTAAAGTCTGGACACCATTCAAAATACCGGCCGGAGAACTGGCTTTTATCATGATCTTTCCAGATGTAGCGTCCAAAACATAGCCTTCCTTTTTATCCGGCAAAACCGTCGGGTCCAATTGTAAAGTTATATCTGCCTTTCCACCCTCTTCATTCAATACGGCATCGACCGAAAAGTCAGAAGACAGATAAGCTTGAAGGAGTTGCGCTTCATTCGCCAGCTCCGAAGGATAGGCGACAACCGGCCGTTTTTTCAATTTGACAACTCCGGAAGTGTAGGAGATTTCCGCCGGTTGGGGGATCACAGCATATTCTTCTATCGGAAGTTCCTGACAAGAACAAAGAAATACCAAACAAAGGGAAATAAGAAGACTTGATTTCATAAATGTCCGAATTTAAAGTTAACTCAATGCGACAACAGCATCACACTGAACTACAAAATTAATCTTTTTATCCGATAGCCGAAATAATTATATCTCAAAAACAACATCTTAGAGCCTGTTTAAACCCAACATTTTACCTCAAATAAAAACGGTGCAGTCAATAGCACAATATAAACCACTCTCCATCAACAGCTTACAAGGACTTTCCGTTCGTTCTGTATCAATCCTACATCTTAGAAT
>DXRF01000258.1:0-706 GCA_019411205.1 Parabacteroides sp.
ATGTTTCAGAAGTGATAGAGGAGTGATAGAGGAAAACGTCCTGTATCACTGCCTCTGACGCTTGAATATTAATAGATACAACCTCCGCAGTGATAGAGTGATAGAGGATTTGCAGAAAACTTCTTATGTAGATCAGGACCTTGGAAAATTTTGATGCGGTTACCCTGAAAGAAGCCCGTTCCGGTTGTTTAATTCCCGAATAGCCGTTATATTTGTACCTTGTTTGAAACAAAAATACAGACATTATAAAACATAATAAATATATGCATAACTGGTTTGAATGCAAAGTCTCCTTCGAGAAAATCATGGAGAATGGAGCACAAAAGAAAGTGACGGAACCTTATTTGGTCGATGCCCTGTCGTTCACGGAAGCGGAAGCCCGCATCATCGAAGAAATCCGCCCCTTCGTATCCGGCGAATTTACTGTGACAGACATCAAACGCGCCCGTTTGTCAGAATTGTTCTTCAACGAAAACGGCGACCGTTTCTATAAGATCAAGGTGTATTTCATTACCCTCGATGAAAAAAGCGGAGCCGAAAAGAAAACTGCTGCACAGATGCTGGCACAGGCGTCTAACCTGAAAGAGGCCATCGCCGTTTTGGAAGACGGAATGAAGGGGACGCTTGCCGACTATACCATCGCCTCCGTTACAGAGACCCAGCTGATGGATGTCTTTCCTTTTGACGCCAACAGTGTCCCTGCGGA
>DXRF01000258.1:716-4166 GCA_019411205.1 Parabacteroides sp.
ACAGAAAAAACAGGCGGAAACAAGAGAAGCATGAGCATCACCGAAAATATAACAAGACTGAAAGCATCGCTGCCGGCAGGTGTCACGTTGGTGGCGGTCTCCAAGTTTCATCCCGCCAAGGCTTTGCAGGAAGCCTACAATGCCGGACAACGTGTATTTGGTGAAAGCAGGGCCCAAGAATTGACAGCTAAACAAAAAGTCTTGCCCAGTGACATCGAATGGCATTTTATCGGCCCATTGCAAAGCAACAAGGTAAAAGACATTGCCCCGTTCATCCACACGATACACAGCATAGACTCACTGAAACTTTTGCAGGAAGTCAACAAGCAAGCGGCCAAACAGGACCGCATTATCCGTGTCTTGTTGGAGATACATATCGCGCAGGAAGAAGCCAAGCATGGCTTCAGCCCCGACGAATGCCGTGAACTGCTGCACAGCCTGCCGCCCGAAGCCCTTCCCAACATCCAAATACGCGGACTGATGGGGATGGCAACAAATACCGACGACACCTCGCTTATCCAGAACGAGTTCCATAATATCCATGAACTTTTCACTGAACTGAAAAACTCGGTATTCAAGGGTGACGAATATTTTTGCGAATTATCGATGGGAATGAGCCACGACTACCCGATCGCCATTCGCGAAGGCAGCACGATGATACGCGTAGGAACCAGCATTTTCGGAGAACGGGAATATTGAGTTTTAACCATTTTAAAGAGCAAGAACAGATAAGGTAGAAAATAATTCTCTATTTTTGTAATCGTTGAATATAATTGAATCTGACATGATTGACATTAAAACACAATATGCGGGACTGACACTTCGTAACCCGCTTATCGTCGGGAGTTCCGGTTTGACAAACAATGCGGAACGAAATAAGGAATTTGAAAAAGCCGGTGCTGGTGCGATTGTACTGAAATCACTCTTCGAAGAGCAGATCGAAATGCAAAGTGATGTACTGATGCAGGATTCGGATTATCCCGAAGCGGCCGATTACATACGTGGCTATGTAAAAGCGAATCAGATAAACGGTTATCTGGAACTGATCCAGAA
Source organism: Parabacteroides sp. (assembly GCA_019411205.1). Taxonomy (GTDB): domain Bacteria; phylum Bacteroidota; class Bacteroidia; order Bacteroidales; family Tannerellaceae; genus Parabacteroides. The sequence goes on from DXRF01000258.1 coordinate 1,770, forward strand.
GACAAAAGAACTATGTACCATCCCGGTTATCGCAAGTATCAACTGCTATAAATCGGATGCATGGATCGAATTCGCCCGCCAGATCGAGCTGGCAGGAGCCGATGCCCTGGAACTAAACGTGTTCTTCCTGGAAACAGACCTCACGTACAACAGCGAGAACATGCGCGACTTGTATGTCAATATTATCCGCAAAGTGAAAGAAACGGTTTCGATCCCTGTCATGATCAAGATGAGCAAAATGGTCGGTAATATTCCGGCTGTAGCCCATACGCTGACAGTAAACGGGGCAGACGGAATCGTCCTCTTCAACCGCTTTTACCAACCGGATATCGACATCAATAATATGCAAATAGTCTCAGGTAACGTCTTCAGTAACCATTCGGACTTGAGCGACACACTTCGCTGGACAGCAATTGTTTCAGGCAAGATACCCGGGATCAGTATCGCTTCCTCTACCGGAGTCCACGATTGGGAAGATGTCATCAAATGCTTACTCGCAGGAGCCGATGCCGTACAGATGTGTAGCGCCGTCTACACACATGGGGCTGAAATCATCTCGCAGATACTCACCTGTATCGAAGAATGGATGCACCAGGCACATTACCAATCGCTTGACCAGTTCAAAGGCAAACTAAACTATGCCAACATCCCTAATCCAGCGATGTATGAACGCTCACAGTTCATGAAATATTTCTCCAACAGAGATTAAACAAACCAAACTCCGTCATCTGGCGAAAATATTCCAAAAGGATACATGCTTTCTGACAGCAGCATGTATCCTTTTTCCTTTTCAAAACACACTCTTTTTTATTATCAGATAAAATATTTTCCACTAAACATTATTTATATTGAAAATATTATATATCTTTGTACCCATCAACAACATATAAGAATATGGAATCAATTTGTGCAATCAAAGATATATACAAAACTTTATACCAGTTCGAGAAAGCCTTTGCAGAAGTACACGATATTACGATCAACGAGGCCATGCTGCTCTGCTGCCTGAAAGACGGAGAAACGAAATCCGCAGGTATGATCTGCGAATACATAGGTCTGTCCAACTCACGCGTTTCGAAAGTTATCACAGCCGTAGAGAATAAAGGTTATATCCGCCGCGACATCAACAAAAACGACAAACGGCAGATGTGTTTCTCCCTCACTCCTGACGGAAAAGAAAAAATACAGCAGATGATGAATGCAGAACTGTGTTTCGACGGATTGTTCGAGAAACTGAAAACTTGTATGGAAAAAGGTTGAACCTTTTTTTATTCTAATATTTTCCATTAACAAATATGTATAATACAAATAATATTTTTACAACATGAACTACCTGATTATCGGAGGAGTAGCCGGAGGAGCTACCGTTGCAGCACGTCTGCGCAGAATGGATGAAAAAGCCAATATCATTCTATTCGAACGAGGGAAATATGTATCGTATGCAAACTGTGGTCTACCTTATTATATAGGTGACACGATCAACAACCGGGAAAAGCTGTTCGTACAGACAGTGAAAGGCTTCACAAACCGTTTCCGGATCGACATCCGCACAGAACAGGAGGTAACCGCCATCCGTCCGGATAAAAAAGAAGTAGAAGTCAAGAACCTGTCCACAGGCGAGACATACACCGAAACATACGACAAACTGGTACTTTCACCGGGAGCCGAACCGCTCCGACCTGGTATTGAAGGGATCGGAAGCAAGAAGATATTCACTCTTCGCAATGTGCCAGACACCGATACGATCAAGAATTACGTCAATACCGAAAACCCGAAACGCGCTATCGTTGTGGGTGGAGGCTTTATCGGACTGGAAATGGCGGAAAACCTGCATGACTTAGGTATCCAGGTCGACGTGGTAGAAATGGCAAACCAAGTGATGGCTCCGTTGGACTTCTCGATGGCAGCAATCGTACATCAGCAACTGACCGATAAGGGAGTCGGGCTGCATTTGGAAGATGGTGTCAGCCGCTTTGAAGAAAAAGACGGTGGTGTGACCGTACACCTCCGCAGTGGCAAACAGATCGCTACCGACATGGTTTTGCTGAGCATCGGGGTACGCCCGGAAACCAAACTGGCCAAAGATGCAGGCATCGCCATCGGAGAACGGGGTGGCATCGCCGTTAACGATTACATGCAAACTTCCGATGCCGATATATATGCCCTCGGCGACGCAGTCGAAGTACGCCATCTCGTAACCGGGCAACCGGCTCTTATTCCGCTGGCAGGACCGGCAAACAAACAGGGACGCATCGTGGCAGACAATATCGTATTCGGCAACAAAGAGAAATATCCGGGATCAATCGGAACTTCTATCGCGAAAGTATTCGACCTGACGGTAGCTGCCACCGGAGCGAATGCAAAGTTGTTACAACGGAACAATATACCCTATATCTC
>DXRF01000259.1:0-3213 GCA_019411205.1 Parabacteroides sp.
CAGTCGTGATTAGGGATCATGTACCAATGGTGCAACATATTTAGTTTTCAACTTTTAATTTTTAATTTAATCATGAGTCGTTTATTAGCTATTTTAATCTGTGCCGTATTTACTTTTTCTACGGTCTATGCGCAAGATGCGAAAAAGAAAAAGGAGACAGTGACTTTCTTTGTCGAAGGAATGGATTGTGCTAACTGTGTCAAGAAGATTGAGAAGAACATCGCTTTCGAGAAAGGAGTAACCGATCTTAAGTGCGATCTGAGCACCCGTACGGCGGCTGTTACTTATCGTGCCGATAAGACATCTAAGACGAAGTTGGCTTCCGCCTTTAAGAAAATAGGGATGGAAGCGACTCCGGTAGACAACGGAGCCGGCTGTCCGGTTGACCCTGCCAAAAAGAAGAAGTAGAAGGTAATTTCTCTTTCCTTATCCGATTATTTGCCGGAATACAGTATCTTTGTGTGTTCTTAAGAAAAAAAATTATCCGGAATGCAGCGTTTCGGATAATCTGAACATCATAATAAATGTATGGCCCTGAAAAGGGCATGAAGGCACACACTAAATGACGGAGAAACAACTGATAGAGGGTTGTAGAAATGGGGAAAGGCTGGCTCAGAAAGAGCTGTACGAAACGTATTCCCGTAAAATGATGGGAGTTTGCCTGCGTTATGTCAGCGACAGGGAGACTGCTCGTGATTTGCTACAGGACGGTTTTGTAAAAGTCTTCACTTGCATGGACTCTTATTCGGGGATCGGGTCGTTTGAGGGGTGGATGCGAAAGATCTTTGTCAATTGTGCGTTGGAGTATTTGCGTAAATCGGATGTTTTGCGTGAAGCTGCTGATTTGGATAATACGGCAGAATTGATCCATCCGGACAGTTCTGCCATATCAGACATGTCGGCAGTCGAGTTGATGAAACTGGTGCAGGAACTTCCTGCCGGTTTTCGTACGGTGTTTAACCTGTTTGCAATAGAAGGTTATTCGCATAAGGAGATTAGCGAGATGATGAATATAACGGAGAGTACATCCCGGTCGCAGTTTACGCGTGCCAAACAATTATTGCAACGCAGGATTAATGAATTGTATTGAGTAAAAAAGAAATGAAGGATAAGGAAAGAGATATATTTGACGATTTGTGCCGTTCGAAGTTACAAGACTTTGAAGCGGATACGATGCCGGGCGATTGGGAGGCGATAGCCGACCGTTTGACGGTTAAAAAGTCTGTTCCTTTCCGGCGGACTTTACGTTATTGGGCTGCTGCTGCCGTTATTTCTTTATTAGTTGTAACGGGAGGTGTCTATGTCTTTAACCATGATCGGGAACATCAGCCTGTAGCCGAAACGATCCAGAATGAAACCGAGATGCTGGAGAACCGGCTGGCTGAACAGTCTGAACCGGCAACACTTACTGTTCCGGCTCGACCTTCTCAAAATAAGATGGCTGTTGTTGCTCCCGCGCCGGTTAGTCGGGTGGCAAAACGTGCAGTGGAGCAGGTTGCGGCTGCTACTGCATTCCGTTCAGATGAGATAACGGAAGGCGGCGCTGTTCTCTCGTCGGAAGACAATGATACTGTCGAAGTGGTATCTTCCGAAGTATCCGAGGTGGAGAAAACGGCCGAGTCGGCAATGCCGGCCGAGACGCACTCTTTACTTGCGGATGCTGCGCCAGTGAAAAAAGAAGAAAAGAAGGCACGGGTGAAAAGATGGAGTTTCGGAATGGGGGGCGGTAGCGTGAGTGCCGGAACATCCAATTCTCTGAATGCCTATGCATTAAAGAACACGATGATGACGGATCAGGAGCTGTTGCAATTGAATTCTCCATATTTCAATAACCAGTCCCCGAAAACGAATATTCGCCATAAGACACCGGTTTCGATCGGATTGGGTGTCAGTTATTCTTTGAATGACCGTTTTTCCCTCCAGTCAGGTTTAAACTATACATTCCTATCTTCCGAATGGGAGACCGGAGCTATATATCATGGCGAGACGAAACAGAAGTTACATTTTATCGGAATCCCTCTTTCTTTGTCCTATAAGATAGCAGAATGGAAGCGTATTCAATTCTATGCAGCGGCAGGAGCTATGACTGAAGTCAATGTTGCCGGTAAGTTGAATGCCAAAATATTTGTGGAAAACAATGAAATCCGTCACGAGAAAAAGCATATCCGTATGAAAGAATGGATGTGGTCTGTGAATGCCCGTGCCGGTGCCAGCTATCCATTGCTCCGTTTCTTAAGTGTTTATGCGGAGGTGGGAACCGGTTATTATTTCGATAACGGAAGCGATATTGAAACGGTCCGTTCCGAGAAACCATTTAATGTGAATTTGCAGGCAGGTTTCCGTTTCGGCTTTTGAGTACAAATAAATAATGAACAATATAAAATTAAAGAACAGTAAAAAATGAAGAAACTTAAAGTTTTAGGGTTGGCAGCAATTGCTGCAGGTATGTTTTCGTTAACCTCTTGTTTGGACGGCGGTGGTAATACACAGCAGCTTTCAAGCTATGCCATCGTTGATTATTCTTCTACGATGAGAACCCTGATTTACCCGTTGGGCTATTATCCGTTGTATGTTGCTACGATTGCAAATGATCCGACTTATAGCGCAGGCGATTGTGTCTTGGCAAACTTTACGGTCGATTTTGATTCACCGGAGAATGCGAGTGCCAGCACAAACGGCTTTTATGTAGCGACAGGAGTGGCCACTTCTCCATTAGCAAGATATGATTTGAATTTCTCACCTTTAGATTCGACGGTATTGGATAATGAACTGCTTTTGTCTGGTTCTGAAAGTGCCTTGCTGTTTTCTAATAATTATAAGAAAATCGTTGTTATCCCTACTTTTGCATCTATATTGACAGATCAGAAGAACACATATAACATATCGATGGATTATAATCAGGAACCTGAAACTGTCGATGGAACGGAACGTGTTTATACGTTGTGCATACGTGCTCAAAAGCAGGAAGAGGGAAAGGCACCAACCATTAGCAATGCCATGGACCCGATCGCTGTTGAAGGAGGTCCGTTATACTCCATGTTGAAGAGTAAAGAATCGGCAGCAGGGAAGAAGCTTGTAAGTTATCGTGTGAAGTATCCGTTGACATTCAACTCGGATTCGACAAAGATTGCGACTTGGGGATATTCTAATATTTCTCAATTCTCGATTGAGGAAGCTACAAATTAATATTCCATAAATAAGTAAAAATAGTTA
>DXRF01000259.1:3223-4145 GCA_019411205.1 Parabacteroides sp.
ATGGAAAACGGACAAGTTCCGAATTCCCGTCCGATGCCTTTTGTTTTTTAGCCGATGCCTTTCTATCGTGATTAATCTTCCGGCTTTTGCCGTATAAACCTTTTTTCGTACCTTTGTGCATTTCCTCCATAAAGAGAGGAAGATAAATACGACTTCAAATTTGTATATGGAAATGAGAGAAACAGTATCATATGGCATCTTGGCCTTTTGCTTAGTTGTGTTGAATTCTTGTTTGGGAGACCCGGCCACCCAGTTGACGATGGCAAACCAGGCTGGAGTCGTGGTGACCGGATACGGACCGGGTAAGGCTATTTATACCAAAGGAGACATTGTGGTTTCTTCGGAAGACTTTCAGAAGGCCAATGTGGAAAACGGAGAATGTATCTTGTTTGATTATTCCATCGATTATGGGACTGCAAACAAGATGGGGGCAGGGACGGATACGAGTTATACCGAGGCTATTATCTATGAAAATACGATCTCGGAGGTCAATCGTTGGGACTTCTATAATACGTTGACCGATACTTCTATCGTTGCAAAGGACGAACTGCTGCTTTCTTCCCTCCAGGCACGTTCCGCCTATATCAGAGGCAATTTGTTCCTGTTCGCGGAGATGAGCAATCATCCGACAAATCAGGTAGATAGTTTCTCTTTATCCTATGATCCTGATAAATTGTTGGGGGACGATAATATTTATAGTCTCTACCTCCGCACAATCAGAATAAAGGCGGACACGACAAGAGGAGAATCGATGATTATTCCTTGTGCGTTCAATATAGAAGATCTGGTGAAAGAAGCGGAGAAGAATAATTCGGATGAGCTGAAGTTCCGGATTAATTATGCATATTCATTCGGAAAGGATTCGGTATCGATAAACTGGAAAAGTTCCGATGTGTTTACAATAGACCTGTCGGGAAAAGAC
>DXRF01000026.1:0-292 GCA_019411205.1 Parabacteroides sp.
AGATGTGTATAGGAGACAGGTTTATTTCTATCTTTACGAACTCAAAGTGAAGGGCAAAAGGGGTGAATATGCACGAAACTGCGATACATAACAATACTATAGAAAAACTTAAACGTGGCTCCTATGAAGCGTTCGATACATTATATAATATGTATGCGGACTCTTTGTACGGTTTCGCTTTGCTGCATACGAAATCAGTTGTCCAGGCGGAAGATATTGTGCAGGAAACGTTTCTCAAGATTTGGAACATGCGTGCCTCCTTGTCTGTTGAAGGTTCTTTCAAATCCATGTT
>DXRF01000026.1:302-18909 GCA_019411205.1 Parabacteroides sp.
TAACACTACCGTAGAAAAAATATATTATGATGACTTTATTGATAAGTTGACGCTTGCCAAGCAAAAATTGACCCCTACTCAGCGAAACATCTTTGAAATGAGCCGTGAGGAGGGAATGAGCAATGCCGAAATAGCCACCCTTTCGAATATTTCTGAGCAAACGGTAAAGAATCATTTGTCTGCCGCATTAAAATCTCTGCGCGAGGAGCTCCGGAAATATAATTACTTGTTTGTACTATTTATATAGAAAGTTAGAAAACAGACCCTATTTCTCTGATGATTCCCCGATTTCTTCAGGTCTTCCATTGGGATGAAAAATAAATTTTTTCTTGCATGAAACTAAAAAATATGCTTTAGAGCATATAAAAATACCTGGTACTTTTTCGGTACTTCTTCGTGTAACTACAAACAACAGACAAATTATGACCGATTTATTTAATAAATTATATTCTCAATTCTTAAGCGGAAAAACCAATCAGAAAGATTTTGAGGGCTTCAAGGAGTCCTTGAATCATCTTTCGGATCAGGAGTTATCCGAAAGAATGGAATCATTCTGGAATGAGAATACTATTTATCCGCCTATGGAAGTCGGTCGTAAACGGGAAATTCATCGGAAACTCCATTTACAGATAAATCCTCCTAAAACATCCATTCGCTGGTCACGTATCGTGGCAGCGGTGGCTGTGATTGCCGTATTGTCTGTTACAGCGTGGAATTTTTCTCTTCTGCGCGAACTGAAAAATGAGAATACTTCTTTTTTGGCGGAAGTTCCGGCCGGCGATAAAGTGCAGTTGACATTGCCGGACAAGAGTTCTGTCAAATTGAATTCGGAGAGTTCTTTGTCTTATACCTATCTCGATGGCAAGCGTGTTGTTCGTTTGGAGGGTGAAGGCTACTTCCAGGTTTGCAAAGACAAGAAACATCCGTTTGTCGTGCAGGTCGGCAATTTGAATATCGAAGTGTTGGGAACTAGCTTCAATGTCTATTCGTACGAGGACAACGACTTTGTAGAAACTTCTTTGATTGAAGGCTCCGTGCGTCTCTACGACTCCAAGTCACCTTCTGAAAGTTTTATCCTGAAGCCGTCGCAAAAAGCGATCTATTCGAAAAATAATGGAAAAATCAGTTGCCGCAATACAGACAATATAAAAGAAACAGCTTGGACGCAAAATCATCTGGTGTTCGAATCGGAGAAGTTAGGTTCGGTGTTCCAAAAGATCGAAAGATGGTATGGAGTGCATATCGACCTGCTGTGTCCGGAGATTGCGAACGATCAGATTTCCGGCTCTTTCAAGGATGAGCAACTTCCGTATGTTATGGAGGCTCTGAAATTCCAGTACGGATTTGATTATGAGATCACAGGAAACAATGTTACGATTAATAAGTCTAATCAATTAAAATAAATAAGCCTATGAGTTGAACAGGTGAAATCTAAGAAAAAGTGTTTTTAAAAATCAATTGTTTAATTCTAACTTAAGTCTATTTATCATAGTCATGAAGAAAGTATTTCGGAGTGCAGCACTCCTGTTTTTGTGTACAACCATGTACGCACAGGACATTTCGCAAACAATGTCAATGAATTTGCAGAATGTCACATTGAAAGAATTTTTTAAGAATCTGGAGGCACAGACTTCTTTTTCAGTTGTTTACCGGGATATTATCCTAAGTGAAAATCCTGATGTAGTCGTTTCAGCTTCCAATCGTCCGTTAAAGGATATCCTATCTCAAGTACTGGAAAAACACGGTCTTTCCTACAAGGTGAGCAATAAGACGATTGTCATTGTCAAAGCTGAAGCACAGGCACCTGTAAAACAGCAAAAAGCCAAGAAAATATCCGGTGTGATTACCGATGAAACTGGTCTTCCGGTAGCCGGAGCGAATATCGTAGTCAAGGGTACGACCAACGGGACCATTTCGGATATGGATGGTAAGTTCTCTTTGGAGGCAGCTCCGGGGGAAATGTTGGAAATATCCTATATCGGTTTCTTGCCGATGGAAATAAAGGTCGATAGCAAGAATACGTTTGATATCCTGATGAAAGAGGACGCACAAGGTTTGGATGAAGTTGTCGTGGTCGGTTATGGTACGGTGAAGAAAAGAGACCTGACCGGAGCTGTCGCTTCTGTCAGTGCATCCAAGATTGCAGCAGTTCCGACCTCTACGGCATCGGAAGCTTTGCAGGGACGTATTCCGGGGGTTGTCGTTTCAAACGCCAACTGGTCGCCGGGTTCGACTCCGAGCGTAATGATTCGTGGTAAGCGTTCGATTACAGCAAGTAATGATCCGTTGTATGTGATCGACGGTGTTCCCGTTACTGGTGGTATTGGCGAAATCAGCCCGTCGGATATCGAATCAATGGAAGTGTTGAAGGATGCGTCGGCAACGGCTATCTATGGTGCACGTGGTGCGAACGGTGTGATTCTGATTACCACTAAACAAGGTAAATCTGGTAAGACGCAGATTGATTATAACGGATACGTCGGTGCGCAGACAATTCTGAACCAGCTTGACTTCTGGGATGGTCCGGAATATGCCGAATATACACGTGAGGCATATCGTAACACAAACAATAGTGCCATCCGCTACAACTCGGATGTGGCTTCGAGAGAGCAGGATATGGTCTGTCCGGGATTCACACGTGACCCGTCGATTATGGAATCGGTCATGATGGGTTGGGGTGACGATGGTGTCTACGATCCGTCTCGTGTGCGTACTACCCGTTATATGGACCATGTGACTCGCACTGGTATGGTGACCGACCATCAGTTGAGTATTCGCGGTGGTGGAGAACGGACGAACTTTTTGGCTTCCGCTACTTACAATAAGAATAACGGTATTTTCAAGGATGAGGATTATGAGCGCTATTCGATCCGTTTGAACTTGAACCACGAAATCAACAAATATGTGAAGATCGGAGCGCAGACGCAGTATTCGCATGCTATTCAACAACGCGGGGCCGGACTTGCCGGTGGTTGGCGTTTAAGTCCGTTGGCACAGTTGTGGGATGAAAACGGCGAGATTATTCCGTTGCCGGGTTCTTATAATGTATATAATACGATGATGGACCTTGTTCCGGGTGCTGTAGACCGTCCGTTGAAGACTACCCGCTACTTAGGAAGTTACTCTTTGGATATTAAACTGCCGGTCGACGGTTTGAAGTTCCGTTCGAACTTGGGTATCGATGCCCGTACCGTACAGGACTATGAGTTTCGTTCTGCCAAAACCAGCAATCGGGGTATGGGTACTTCATACGCAAGAAACGCTGTGGATAAATACACGATGTTTACATTGGAAAATATGCTTTTCTACGATAAGACGTTTAATGATAAGCATACGTTGGGTGTGACTTTGTTGCAGTCTATCCAGGAAGATAAAAAGGAGAGTGTGAATGTTGCAATGGAGAACCTGCCGGCAGATAATCTGAAATATTATGATTTGGGATCGGGATTGGTGACTAACACGATTGGTAGTTCGATGATCAAGTGGAATATGGCTTCCTTCATGGGACGTATCAATTATAACTATTTAGGACGTTACCTGTTGACGGTTTCCGCTCGTTATGACGGTTCTTCTCGTCTGGCTGACGGACACAAGTGGGTGCTTTTCCCTTCTGCTGCATTGGCATGGCGTATCAATGAAGAATCTTTCATGTCGAATACATCCGGATGGTTGGATAACCTGAAACTGAGACTTGGTTTCGGTAAGACCGGTAACTCTGCCGTTGATCCTTACCAGACGAAAGGTACATTGTCGTTGATCCGCTATCCGTTTAACAATGGTGGAACTCCAACGATCGGATATGCCCCGAATGCAATGGCGAACAGTTTGTTAACTTGGGAAACAACGGATCAATGGAACTTGGGTATCGATTTTGGTGTGTTGAGAGGACGTATCAACGGTACGATCGACTTGTATATGCAGAACACGCATGATCTGTTGCTGAAACGCCAGTTGCCGGTTGTTTCCGGTTTCCCCGATGTGTTGTCGAATGTGGGTAAAACACGTAATAAAGGTATAGAAGTTTCTATCAACTCTATGAACATCAATACGAAAGACTTCCAGTGGACAACTGATTTGATGTTGTCTTCCAACAAGGAGGAAATCGTTGAACTGTATAATGGCAAGAACGACGATATCGGTAGCAAATGGTTTATCGGCCAGCCGGTGAATGTTCATTATGATTACCGGAAAGTAGGTATTTGGCAGAACACGGAGTCTGATCTTGCCGAGATGGCGAAATTCGCTGCCAACGGTACGGACTTTGCTCCGGGTGATATTAAGATACAAGATGTGAACGGCGACTATAAGATTACGGATGCTGATAAGCAGATTCTGGGTAATCCGCGTCCGAAATTGATTGCGAGTATGGTGAATACTTTCAACTATAAAGGGTTTGACCTGTCGGTCTTTTTATATGCGAGCTTCGGTGCTATGCTGTATAACGATATTTATGCGGTGGAACATTGCGGACGTAATGGTGGTGTGAAAGTAGACTACTGGACACCGAACAACCCGACGAACGCTTATCCTCGTCCAAGTATCGACGAAGAGCGTCCGATCTATATCACGTCCACTTATTATGAAAAGGCAGACTTCCTTCGTGTGAAGACAATGACGATGGGATATACATTGCCGAAGAGCTTGACCCAGAAGTTTATGGTTGAGAAACTGCGCGTTTACTTCACGGCACAGAATCCGTTCATCTTTACCAATTATACCGGTATCGACCCGGAAGCGGCCAAAGTCAATTCAGCAGGTAATCCTGAAACAAATGGTAGCGGTTTCGGTACTCCGAGTATCAGCTCTTGGATTTTTGGTATAAACTTGACTTTGTAATTTTAATCTTAATAAATAAGGAATGAAAATGAAATCTATATATTACTATATGCTGGCAGGCCTGACACTTTCTACATCAGGTTGCAGTAGTTGGTTAAGCGAAGACGATGCTCCGGTGATGTCATATGATTATTATGAAACAGAAGCCGGGGTAAATGCCGCTATTACGGCAGCTTACGGTTTCCTTCGCTGGGGAGTCGGTGGCGAACGCTTCAACGTTTTGACCGAATTAGGAACTGATTTGTTTACGGAAGGCGAAGATGGTAGTAACCGTGAATCGTATAATAAGTATGCGACACAGCTGAATCCGGACGACGGTATTTTGTATGAGATGTGGTCAAATCATTACAAAGGGATTAGCGATGCCAATATCGCCATGCAGAAGATTTTGGATTCCAAGGACTTGTTGGAAAGTGTGAAAACACAGAGTTATGCCGAAATGCAATTTATCCGTGCTTATTTATATTTTGATTTAGTGCAACAGTTCGGACGTATTCCTTTGGTAACGGAAGGCAGTTTCGAGATTCGGACAGACTTTAAGCGTGCTGCAGTTGCTGATGTGTATGATGTCATCATCAGTGACTTGCGTAATGCTGCCGAAAAATTACCGGAGAAGGCTTCGGTTTTAGGACGTGCAACACGTTACTCTGCAGCTCATCTGTTGGCGAAGGTTTATCTGACTCGTGGCAGCGCGGTCGAAGATGTGCGTGGCCAAAAAGCGACGGATATGGACAGTACGCTTTATTATGCAGAGCAAGTGATCAACAGTGGTGCTTATGCTTTGCAAGAAAACTTCTCCTCTCTGTGGGACATCGAGAACCAGGGAAACTCCGAGACCGTGTTTGCCGTGCAGTTTACGACAGAGCCTATGTTCAATGGGGATGGTAACAAACAGCATCTTTATTGGTTATCTTGGTATGAAGACCAACCTGGTATGTTGCGTGACATCGAGAATGGTCGTCCGTTCCGCCGTCATGTGGCTACCAAGAAGACTATGGATGATCTGTACGACCGTTTGCACGATTCTCGTTTCTACAAGAGTTTTAAGTGGGTATATTATGCCAATAATGCGAAGACCTTGCCTGTTTGGGAATCCCTGTCTTATGACGGTTCTGTATACTTCAATCCGGATCCTTCAAAAGGACAGATTCCCGGTCAGCTGAAATTCCAGCATGGTGATACGGCTATTTATTATACGATGGAAGAAACCGGATATGAATCGAACAGTGATGATATGCGTAAATTCCGTGCCAACTATACTTATTCTTATTTTCCTCGCGAAATGCACTCGATCCGTTATTTCCCGTCACTGGTAAAATATCTTGATCCAAGCCGTCCTTCCGTATCCGAAGAAAAGGGATCTCGCGAATGGGTGCGTATGCGTTTGGGAGAAACGTATCTGTTGGCAGCAGAAGCAGCTGGCCGTAAAGGAGATTTCGACAAGGCAGCAGAATATATCAATGTGATCCGCAAGCGTGCCGCTTGGGCTGAAGGTGAACAAAAAGATCAGCAGATCTGGCTTTTCGAAGGTGGAGTGAACGATACGAAGAGTACGTATGATGCACTTAAAGTTTCTCCGGCTGATCTGCAAGGTGATTTTATCGAATTTATCCTGAACGAACGCGGACGTGAATTGCTGGGAGAAACCAACCGTTGGGAAGACTTGGTTCGTTGTGAACTTCTGTATGACTGGGTGAAGAAATACAATCCGGATGCAATCTACATCAAACCGTATCACAAACTTCGTCCTATCCCGCAGAAACACATCGATCGTCTAAACCCTGTCGGCGAACTCAGCGAAGAACAGAATGAAGGTTACTATTAATGTCTGTCTTTAGATAAGCGATATAAAAAGTAGGTATTAGTTAAAAAGCGGCCGGCTACGATGGAATAGATGATATTCCGTTCGTAGCCGGCTTTTTCTGTGTTTTTTCCAAAGAACCTTGAAAAAAGGAGGGAGGACTATCGGTTTTTTGAATCTTCTGTTTATCTTTGTTGTGTACAGTAAGTCTGATAAAGCGTTATCGCTGGTACAACTTTGGTGGTGAACACGAAAGTTTATATATTATCTCTTGATTGAAACCTCGAAATTTCTGAATAACTAGTGGATAGTATGTGAATTTTGTTCGCGTTTTTTCTTGTCATGCAAGGTGGGTGTTTATGCACCTGTGTATTCAAGATAAAAAACGTGGGTAATTGTCGCATACAACTAGTTATAGGTTGTTCGAGGTCCTTAATCGAGTGTATGTTGTTAATTCCCACGTTTCTTTATAATAACCATCTAATAGGGGAATTGTTGGATATATGGGATTTTTTCAGGTTGAATTTAAGTAAATATGGAATTACCTTTATCTATCTCGAATCTTCAGGAACAATGGTTGCTATCTTTTCTGAAAAAACTTGATTCCGCCAATATTACTGAGCTTTTTTGGCAATTGCGGCCCTATGTCGTCTTGCATCATGTGGAATTTAAGGAGTCTTCGTTTTCTTTTTCATCAGTTGGCAGTATTAATTTTGTGGATATTGTCGGTTTTGTCCGAGAGGAGGATACTTTGGGCATTCTATTGAAGAATGGCCGTTTCTATTTGTTTTCTGCTGCAAGCATGGATCGGCAATGCATATCGGTTTGTGATCCTGAATTTTATAAGCAGACGGGGAGGATGTTGTGTGCTGGGGCTCTTTTTGTTGCAAAATGGCAATTATTGTGGTGGAAAATAAAGGAATATCTGCGTAGGAATATACTTTGAACTTTACTTTTTTTACCTTTGTCGGCAGACTAAACGATAATGGGTATGAAGAAGAAACTTATCTTTTCTTTATTGGTTCTGGCTGGTGTTCCTTCATTGTTGATGGCGGCAGACGAAGCACGTCTGTTGCGTTTTCCAGCTACGAACGGCAATGAGATTGTTTTCTCGTATGCGGGTGATCTCTACAAGGTCCCGGCTACGGGTGGCGAGGCTAGGCGCTTGACTTCGCATGTGGGGTATGAAATGTTTCCTCGTTTTTCACCGGACGGCAAAACGATAGCATTTACCGGACAATACGATGGCAATACAGAAGTGTATACCATACCGGTGGAGGGGGGAGAACCGCTGCGTGTGACCTATACGGCAACAAATAGCCGGGATGACTTGGGCGACCGTATGGGACCGAACAATATCGTAATGACCTGGACACCTGACGGCAACCGGATCGTGTATCGCAATCGCATCAGTGACGGCTTTAGCGGAAAGTTGTTCACGGTGGAAAAGGAGGGTGGCTTATCCGAAGTTATACCGCTTCCCGAAGGTGGATTCTGCAGTTATTCTCCCGATGGCAAACAGTTGGCTTATAACCGTGTCATGCGGGAGTTCCGTACTTGGAAATACTACAAAGGCGGGATGGCGGATGATGTTTGGATTTATAATCCTGATAAGAAGACAGTTGAAAACATTACAGACAATCCTGCCCAGGACATTATCCCGATGTGGATCGGCGATGAAATCTTCTACCTTTCCGACCGTGACCGGACAATGAATATCTTTGTTTATAATACGAAGACCAAACAGACGGACAAAGTCACAGACTTTACCGAATACGATGTGAAGTTTCCAAGTGCAAACGGCAATACGATCGTCTTCGAGAATGGTGGCTATATTTATAAGATGGATGCCGGGAGCAAGAAGCCGGAAAAGGTGAACATCACCTTGACTTCCGACAATATTTATGCTCGTAGTGAAATCAAAGATGGGTCTGGTTATATAACCGAAGCCAGCCTGTCGCCTGATGGTGAACGTTTAGTGGTGACTACTCGTGGTGAAGTGTTCAACTTGCCGGTTGAAAAGGGAGTGACAAAGAATATCACCCGTTCTCCGGGAGCACATGACCGCGATGCACAATGGTCGCCCAACGGCAAATTTATCGTCTATATTTCGGATACGACCGGAGAAACGGAGCTCTATATGCAGGATGCCACTGGAGGCGAACACATCCAGCTGACAAAGGACAATGATACTTATATCCGCAGTTTCAAACTAAGCCCGGATTCTAAAACGATCGTTTATACGGATCGCAAGAACCGTGTGAATCTGTTGGACATTGCAACAAAGGAGGTGACGAACTTGTTGCAGGACCCGATGGGAGAACCGCAGGATGTGACTTTTTCGCCGGATAGCAAATGGCTGACTTATACCCGTACAGGGAGCAATGAATATAGCATTGTTTATGTTTATAATCTGGCTGATAAGAAAGAATACCCGGTGACGGACAAGTGGTATGATTCTTCTTCCCCAGTATTCAGTACGGACGGTAAATATCTGGTCTTTGCATCTGCTCGTGATTTCAGTCCGACTTACGGATCACTGGAATGGAACCATGTCTATAATAATATGTACGGGGTTTATCTGGCGTTGTTGTCCAAAGACACTCCTTCGCCTTTCATTGAGAAGGATGCAGAAGTTACTGTTGCCAAAGAGGAATCAAAGAAAAATACACCAGCAAAGAAGGAGGAGACAAGGAAAGACGAGCTTGCCGCTTCTGTTATCAAGATCGATTTCGACGGGATTACGGACCGTATTGTCAAGTTGCCGGTGAGTCCTTCTTATTACGGGAATTTCTATTCGGACGGAAACAAGGTTCACTACTGGGGACGTGGCGGTACGAAAGTATTCGACCTGAAAGAGCAGAAAGAAGACGTGGTGGCCGACGGTGCTTCTATGAGTGTCGAACCCGGTAGCAAGAAAGCACTTTTCTTTAGGGGTAATGCCCTTTATGTGACGGGTATCCCTTCGGGGAAAGCAGACTTGAGTGATCCGGTGAATCTGTCGAATATGAAGATCACGGTCGATTATCCGAAGGAATGGGCACAGATCTTCGATGAGGCATGGCGGGCTTATCGAGATGGTTTCTATCTGGAGAATATGCATGGAGTAGATTGGAATGCGGTCAAGGCAAAATATCAGGTGCTTGTTCCGTATGCGAAGACGCGGCTGGATTTGAACTATATTATTGGCGAGATGATCGGCGAACTTAACTGTGGTCATGCGTATGTGAATCCGGGTGAAGTTGAACGTCCCGACCGGATAAAAACGGGTATGTTAGGTGCTGAGATCTCTCGGGACAAGAGTGGTTTTTTCCGTTTGGAAAAGATCTTGCCGGGGGCTTCCTGGAGCAAGTCATTGCGCTCTCCGTTGACGGAGCCGGGTATCGAGGCGAAGGTGGGTGAGTTTATTGTGGCGATCGATGGTGTGCCGACAAACAGTGTGAAGGATATGTATTCGTTGTTGGTTGGTAAGGCAGATGTCCTGACGGAGATTTCGTTGAACAGTAAACCGCAGCTGGAGGGAGCACGCAAGATTGTGATCAGTCCGCTGGAAGAAGAATATTCTTTGTATCACTATAACTGGGTGCAGGATAATATCAGGAAAGTTGATAAAGCGTCGAACGGCAGGATCGGCTATATTTATATCCCGGATATGGGGCCGGAAGGATTGAACGAATTCTCCCGCTATTTCTATCCGCAGCTCGACAAGGAAGGCCTGATTATCGATGACCGTGCCAATGGTGGCGGTAATGTCTCACCGATGATTCTCGAACGTCTTTCCCGTGAACCGTATCGGTTGACGATGCGTCGTGGTTCGGCTCGTATCGGAACTGTTCCCGATGCCGTGCAGGTAGGTCCGAAAGTATGCTTGATCAATAAATATTCGGCTTCCGACGGCGACCTCTTCCCGTGGGGTTTCCGTGCGCTGGGATTGGGTAAACTGATCGGGACGCGTACGTGGGGTGGTATCGTTGGTATCAGCGGTTCGTTACCTTATATGGACGGAACGGATATCCGTGTGCCTTTCTTCACGAGCTATGATCCGAAGACCGGTAGCTGGATTATCGAGAATCATGGTGTTGATCCTGACATTCTGATCGATAATGATCCAGTCAAGGAATGGAACGGTGAAGACCAGCAGCTTGACCGTGCCATTCAGGAGGTCATGAAAGAACTTCAGAACCGCAAACCGCTTCCGGGAGTTCCGGCACCGAGAGACTTTAGTAAATAATGGACTATTGGCAATGGACAATTGACAATTAAAGAAAGGACAATGGTGCTTTTCTTTATTGTCGGTTGTCCGTTGTCTTACTTGTCAATTCTCAATCATCAATTTGAAAAGTATGGAACGCTTTGCCGCAATCGATTTTGAGACCGCTAATGGAAAACGCAGCAGTATTTGCAGTATCGGAATTGCTATTATAGAGGATAGTAAGGTGATCGATTCTATTTATACGCTGGTCCGTCCGTATCCGAACTTCTATACCCGGTTTACCACCGCCGTTCATGGCATAACCATGCAGGATACGATTGACTCGCCCGACTTTGAGGAAGCCTGGGCCGGGATCGCCGACAAATTGCGGGATATTCCGCTGGTCGCTCATAACAGCCCTTTTGATGAAGGTTGCCTGCGGGCTGCCCATGAAGCTTACGATCTTGCTTATCCCAAATATCAGTTCTATTGTACCTGCCGTCTGGCGCGACGTATGTATCCCTTCTTGGTCAACCACCAGCTGCAGACTGTCGCTGCCTATTGTGGGTATGACTTGACCTATCATCATCATGCGATGGCCGATGCTTATGCTTGTGCGCATATCGCAGCAACAATGATGCGGGAAAAAGGAGTCGAAAGGTTGTGTGAGCTATGAAAATACATGTATATTTGTGTTCGGATATATTTGTATAACGTGTTTTTATGAAAAAATTAGTTTTAGTATTGTTGACCTTTATAGTCATTACTCCTCTTTTTTGTCAGGAAAAAACAAGCGCCTGCAAGTATACGCTTTTATTGACGGGTGCTTCTTTTGCTTCTCCTGGAAATGGTTGGTTTGAATTGGGATGTGAAAAACTGGATGCCGTTTGCCTGAATAGGGCGATAGATGGAGAAGCGATTGCAAACACGGCAAACCGAATGATAGATGGAACGCTCTATTCTCCGGAAGAATTGGAAAACATAGATGCGCTTGTCATTATGCAAGTGCATGATAAAGATGTGTTTGAAGACTCGATGTTGAAAGCCAAGTATACAGACTATCCGATTCCTTTCGATCGTTCTAACTATGCAGCCGCCTATGATTATGTTATCAAACGCTATATTACGGAATGCTATAACCTCCAATTTGACGAAAAATCCAGATATTATGGGAATAAGACAGGTAAACCTGCCGTTATCGTGCTTTGTACACATTGGCATGACGCACGAACTCAGTTGAACAGTTCAATTCGTCAATTGGCTGCCAAATGGGGATTGCCATTAGTTGAGTTTGATAAGAATATAGGTTTTTCTAAAGTGGTGCCACATCCCGTAACCGGTGAACAGATTAGTTTGATTTATGCTCAGGATTCACAAATGACAGATGGTGTCAAATACGGATGGCATCCGAAACGTGGAAAAGATCAGTATATCCAACAACGGATGGCATCCATATTTGTTGATGTAATGAAACGAATTCTTCCTGTTAAGCCTGAATTTTAGAGTTTTGTATCGGATTGTCCTTGCCGGCAATTTTGTCTACCACGACTGCTATCGCCCCATCTCCTGTCACATTGCAAGCGGTCCCGAAGCTGTCCATTGCGATATAGAGAGCGATCATCAGCGCCTGCAGGGTTTCGTTGAATCCTAACATGCTTTGTAGCAATCCGAGTGCAGCCATGATGGCGCCACCCGGTACACCGGGAGCCGCTACCATCGTGACTCCTAACATCATAATGAATCCGGCAAGAGTAATGAAGGTGACGGGTTCGCCTGACATATACATGATTGCCATCGCGCAGGCGGTGATCTTCATGGTGCTGCCTGCCAGATGGATAGTGGCACAAAGGGGAATGACGAATATTGCGATGTTCTCCTGTACACCATTTTTGATTGCCTGTGCCAATGTAACAGGGATGGTGGCGGCTGAGGACTGCGTTCCAAGCGCAGTCGCGTAAGCCGGAAGCATGTTTTTCAGCAGTCGCAACGGATTTTTCCCACTCACGCTGCCCGCAACGGTGAACTGGATAAGCAGCAGCAATACATGCAAGACAAATATCACAATTATCACTTTCAGGAACATGGCGATCACGCTCATAACTTGTCCGCTCACCGTCATGTTCAAGAAGATGCCGAAGATATGAAGTGGCAATAAAGGAATGATAACTGCCTCGATCAGTTTCGTAATGATTTTTTGGAAATCGGAAAAGGCTTCGCGTAATACTCCCCCGTCGATATAAGACAAGCCGAGCCCAATGGTGAAGGATAGCAGTAAAGCCGTCATGACATCCATCAAAGGTGGCATGGCAACTGTGAAATAGGGTTGCAACATGAAGTCTTCAGGATTTTCCATCGCCGTTAACTCCGTGTTGACCGGTAAGATGTGGGGGAAGATCGCCGAACTGCTGAAATAGGTGAAGAAACCGGAGAAAATAGTCGAGCCATATGCGATCAGTGCGGTCAATGCCAACAATCTGCCGGCTCCTTTTCCTAAATCTCCGATAGCCGGTGTCACTAACCCCAGAATAATGAGCGGGATCGAAAATGACAGGAAGTTGCCGAACAAGGAATTAAACGTAACAAAGATGCGGGCGATCCCGCCGGGCAGAAACTGCCCGAACACAACGCCGGCTACGATGGCAATGACAACCTTAGCCAGCAACGACACTTTCAGTTTTTTCATTTTTTCTTTTTATTTTGAACCCGATCGCGGCAATTGTGATGCTCATCAACGGGCTGATTAGATTAAAGAAACAATAGGGAAGATAGGTGAATGTCGCTACTCCGAGAATCGTAGCCTGTGTCATACCGCAGGTATTCCACGGGATCAGCACGGAAGTGACGGTGACCGAGTCTTCTACCGTACGGCTCAGCAGGCGGCTTTCATATCCTTTCTTTTCATAAATATCCTTGAACATATTTCCGGTCAGAATGATGGAAATATATTGGTCGGCCGTACAGATGTTGAGAAACAACCCAGATGCGACTGTCGACGCTACCAGCCCGACTGTCTGTTTCATAAAGCGCAAAAATACGGAAGTGATGCTGCCCAGCATTCCACTTGCCGCCATCGCACCGCCGAAGCACATGGCACAAAGGATCAGCCAAATCGTATTCATCATACCCGACATGCCTCGTGTGGCTACCAGGCTGTTCAGTTCCGGATTTCCGGTTTCTATGCCTGTGCTGCCGTAGAATGTCATAAACAGACCTTTGAAATTGGATTGGATGTTTTCTACCGGTAAGCCGGAAATTTCCAACAACAGGTGTGGTTGGAAAATCAGTGCGAACATGCCAGCCAATGCTGCCGAGATGAACAGCGTGATGATTGACGGAACCCTTTTGGCAATCAGAATGCCAGTGATGACCGGTACGATCAGCAGCCACGGTGTGATATGGAACGTGTTGTTTAGGGCGATTGAGTACTGTTCGATTTGGTCTGTTGCCGTCGCCTTGTGTGAAAGACCGGCTATTGTGAAGATAACGAGTGTGATCAGCATGGAGGGAACTGTTGTGACCATCATGTAGCGGATATGTTTGAAAAGAGGTGTGTCCGTTACCGATGAGGCGAGGATGGTCGTGTCGGAAAGTGGAGATATTTTGTCTCCGAAATAGGCACCCGAAATGATTGCTCCGGCAATCCATCCTTCGGAGAAACCTTGTGCCTGTCCGATACCTAAGAGGGCGATCCCGATGGTGGCGATGGTAGTCCATGAGCTTCCCGTCATGACCGAGACGACCGCACAAATGATACAGGTCGATGCCAGGAAGAAACTGGGATGAATGATCTGCATCCCGTAATAAATCAAGGTAGGGACGACACCACTTATCATCCAGCTGCCTGACAGAGCCCCAATAATCAGCAAGATGATCAGAGCTGTCGCAACACCGGTGATATTATTGACCATCGCCAGTTCCAGCGCCTTCCAGCGTACTTTGCTGTAGGTCATGGCAATTAAGCAGCAGATAGCGGTAGCGGTAAGCAACACGATCTGGCTGCCGCCACTGAGGGCATCGCTGCCGAATGTGCGTATTGTCACAAATAAAAGGGTTACCAAAACAAGTATGGGAACCAAGGATAGTAAGGGCGAAGGTATCTTCGTCGGATTATGCTCCATTTCTCAATAATACTTATTCTATGTGTTTACTTTGCAAATTTAATAGAAATGCCCTGAAGTGCTTCTATTATGTAAGTGATTTTAAGAACGTATTAATGATTTTGCAGTAATAACTCCTTCAATTCTTTTACTCCTTCCGATGCTCCTTTCCGTATGAAACAGATATCATCGCGATAGGCTTTTACCTCTTTCGGGTCGATGAGATAGATCGGCTGGCCACGGCGCACATAGTTCAGCAGGCCTGCCGCCGGGTATACGTTGAGCGAAGTTCCGATCACTACAAAGATGTCGCAGTCTTCCACCAGGCGGATCGCCGGGTCGATCATCGGAACCGCCTCGCCGAACCAGACGATGAAGGGGCGGAGTTGTACCCCATGCGGGTCCTTGTCTCCAATATGTAGGTCTGGATTTTCGGGCGATATATCATAAGTCGTATTCAAGTCGCGAACGGAGCAGGCTTTCATCAGTTCACCGTGCAGATGAACCACATGGCTGCTTCCTGCTTGTTCGTGCAGATTGTCGATGTTCTGAGTGATGATATGGACATCGAACTCTTGTTCTAAGTCGGCAAGCCCGATATGTCCGGCGTTAGGTCTCGTGTTCAATAATTCCCGGCGTCGTTGGTTGTAAAAGTTGAGTACCAACTCCGGATCGGCAGCAAAACCTTCTGGGGTTGCCACATCTTCCACCCGGTATTTCTCCCACAGTCCATCTGAGTCACGGAAAGTCGAAATGCCACTTTCGGCACTCATCCCAGCGCCGGTCAGTACGACTAATTTCTTTTTCATAAGGCAGTTGTTCTATTTCTTTACAAATATAGAAAAGAAAAATTATTCCGGCTTCTCAACATTCTCTGATTTTAAATGGAGGAACGGTGTATTAGGATGTTTTTACATAATTAATTCGGGCATGGATTTTATGCAACCCATGCCCGGATCAGGTCTGTTCGTAGGCAATATTTATCTGTTATCCTAAATTATTCAGAATATCGACTTTACCTTCATTTACCAAGCGGTAGATCATCTCACCGAATAATGTGTTGACCCAAGCAAACCAAGAGCGGGTGAATTTGGCGGGATCATCCTTATAGAACGATTCGTGCATAAATCCTGTGTTTGCATCCGTGTCGCGTAACATCTTGACACATTTGCGGATCTCTTCGTTGTCGTGTGTCGTGTTACAGCGCATGATGATACTCATCGGCCAGATATATCCGAAACCGATATGCGGACCACCGATACCTTCGCCGGCTTTGCCTTGGAAGAAATAAGGGTTTGAATCGCTGAGCACCAGCTTGCGGGTGTTCTGGTAAACCGGATCATCCATGTCCACGCAACCCAGATATGGTAGTGCGAGCAGGCTCGGAACATTGGCATCATCCATAAACACATGATTGTGGAAGCCGTCTACCTCGAATGCATATACTTTGCCATATTCCGGATGGTTGACAATACCGTATTTCTCGACAGCAGCTGCCACTTCGTCCGCTAATGAATCGCAACGGCGGGCAAAATCGTTATCGTTTTTAATCTCGCGCATCATTTCGGCCAACTGGCGGAGTGATGTGATGGCGAACAAGTTAGACGGGATCAGGAATCCGAACAGAGTTGCATCATCCGACGGACGGAATGACGAAACGATCAGACCGACCGGATTGACCGGGCTGCCCCAACCGTCGTTCAGCAAGGTATCGCCTTGGCGGTCTGTCTTGCGTCTGAACTGATACGGACCGAGGTTGTCCTTACGCTGTTGTTCGATAAAGGTTTTGTAAACGGTCTTCATCGCTTTGTCCCAATCGGCATCGAAAGGGGAAGTATCGCCTGTCTTTTTCCAGAAATGGTAGGCGAGGCGGATCGGATAGCAGAGCGAGTCGATTTCCCATTTGCGTTCATGCAGTTCCTTTTTCATGTCTGTAAAATCGCTTTCCCATTCGCTGCCGGTCGGTCCTTCGTTGAAGCCGTTGGCATACGGGTCGATGTTGATACACCAAGTCTGGCGGTTGATAACACCGGCAAGCATGGTTTTCACTTTCGGATCGTCGTTGGCGAACTGGATATGTGGGAACACTTGTGCCGACGAATCACGGAGCCACATGGCGTGGATATCGCCGGTCAGGACGAAAGTGTCGGGCTTCCCATTCACCATCTTGTGTTCGCAAGTCGTATCCAATGTGTTTGGAAAACAGTTTTCGAACATCCAAGCGAGTTTCGGGTCTTTCAGCTTAGCCTTTGTAGTGGCGATCGCTTTCTCTACAGCTTCGGATGTGAACTGCCGTTTGCCCAGTGCCGGACGTTTACAGACATATTGCATGGTGGAGGTTGCTCCTGCTAGTTTGTCATCGGCTTTTTCAGCCATACGGCCGAATGAGTGCTGGCCAACCATAAGGCTTGCCAACGAGAGGCCGCCTGTTTTCAGGAAATTTCTGCGTGTTGTCATCTTGTTTGTTATTTATTTGATGTTATTGATTTCGGAAAAAAGTTCGACCATGCAGGCATTGTCCAACAGCCATTTATGCTTTTTGGTCTTGATACCGGTCCAGTCGTTGTCGAGGAATCCGTTCACGTCGCGGGTATGATCCCATGCATAACGTGCGTTGTCTGCCATCGTCTGGATATATTCAGGATTATGGTCTACTTCATAGAGGGCTGTCAGGCCGCGCAGCAGGATCACGTTGAACCAGGGGCTGGCGGTGTAGAAGCGGGTTTCCGTACCGTCTATGGCCTTGCGCACTTCGGTGAAACGTCGGTAGGCGCCTCGGGCGGTTTCCTGTGCGTCTTTCAGATAGGCTTCATTGCCCGATTGCTGATAGAGCAGGACACCGGCTTGTATCATCTGCCCACTGTTGTAGGTATATTTGGCTTTGTCCACGCTTCCGTCCAGGCGGACATTGTCCCAGTAAACGAAATCTTCCGGGTCGCGGAGATTGTTTTTGGTCCAGTCGTATGTCTTTTTGGCCTGTTCGAGGTAGGCATTGTCTTTCGTCAGGTTGTACAGTTTCATGCAGAGGACGGTTGCAGGTGCATTGGAGCATGTGTTCTTGGACGTCTTCTTTTGTTCGCACCAGTAGATGCCGCCGCCCAGCACGTCATCCCATCCACTGTATATATAATTGTATAGCGCCTGTGCCTTTTCCAGATATTTCTTGTTTTTTGTCAATGCGTACAGGTCGCAGAAGTCGATTGCCAGCCAGTCGTTGTCATCATAAAAGCGGTCGCTCTCCCCGTTGAACATCGGATAGCTCTGATAACAGAACGGTTCGCGTATATTATCCCAATATTGTTCCAGTCCCGGTAGAATCCTTTCTTCCAGCACTTTCAGGTATTTCTCGTCTCCTGTTGTCTTGTAGAGTGCAATCCCTCCCGACAGCATCCCGGAGTAGGGCCAGAGGAACGATACCTCCTGATTGCGTTTTTGTTCGCTTCCTTCCGCCAGATACGTGACCTGGTTGTTGGGATTGGCCGGATACGTTTCCTGCAACAACCCGTGTTTTTCGACGTTATACTTGTCCAGGATGTGAGTGAACATGGAATCAGCGATAGCGAGGTCGCGACCGACAGAAACAGTCTCAGTTGCGTTTTGGCAGGAGGTAGCCCCAAATAGGTATCCGCAAAGGGATAAAATCGAAAATAATTTTTTAATCATGGTCTAATAGAATAAGTT